>NZ_JAQTZC010000032.1 GCF_028687955.1 Acidocella sp. | reverse complement strand
GGCGATGTTCATCAGACAGATGAATCCGCATCTGAACGGCTCATCTTTGCATCCGCCGTATTTGAAATGCCCTCTGGCACTTGCCACAGGCATCTTTCTGGTAAGTTTACCAGAGGGGCGAACCCACTGTTGAAGTCAATACCTTGGGACAACGTGTTCGGGCACACATGGCTCCAGCCACGATGACAGGTATAGCAATTACCGCAAGGCAGATGACTTTCGATTCTCACCCTGATGCCAGGGTGAATCCGTCGCGTCTCGGGGCCAGTCTTTATCACGATGCCACTCAACTCATGACAAAGAATAGGGGGGGGGCGCATTCGGTGTGCAAACTTTTCCCATTTGTTTGTCATAAGGTCGGTGCCGCATGTGCCCGCCGCCTCTACCTGGAGCAAAGCCTCGTCTCCGCGGGGCTCTGCAGGGACATCAACCATTGTCGGCCAAACGTGCCCCAATCCCGCTGACATTTTTTGAATGGCCAACATCTACCCCATTTTCCTTGGCTCTTCAAATATTATAAATATCAAGCGGTGTTGAAATTAGGTCGTTGCAGAGCACAATTTTTTTGGCAGCAATTTTAAGGGCCTGGGTATTACCCACAAGCCGATAGTGATAGGAACCGTAGTAGGTCATAGACGTTTCCTGCCTAAAGGCCGATGCCATCCAGCGAGCTGTAACTTGGAAGCCATACTCTGCCTTCTCGATGCGAGGATTGGCAGTGATGTGACATGTGCGCGGCATTGGCGTGGAAGCAGCGGAGTGGCCAGTCCGGATTCGGAAAACCCGATCTTCCAATCCGCTACGTCCTTTGTAATACATCAAGGATATTTCAGCATTTGGATCTTTGGTAAGCTCATCCTCCGAATCCCAAGAGGGTACCCAAAACTCAACATCCTCGGTAAATAATGCCAACCAGCTGTCCCAATCGCGGTTATCAAGACTCTCCGCTTCTTTGGAGAGAATATCCTCAATCGCGAATCGCTCTTCAAGAGAAACTTGCATTATAGCGCTCCCGTCTGCATGAGTTCGAGCCAGCGCTTATGCTGGGCGACGAATATCCCCTCGTCTTCGATCTTGGTGCCGCTTGAACGCGGCGAAATACCTAATTCGCGCGCAAACTCATCGCCACCGGAAATCTCATGTGCTGCTCCACGGCACATATCGCTCCAAGGCATTGCAGAGTGGGCTGCATAGCCAACTTGCGTTGCGTTAAACTCAGCTAAATCATCTGGAGTCGCCATTCCACTAGCATTGAAGAAATCCTCATATTGACGGATGCGGTGTGCCCTCGCCGTAAGTGGCTCGCCCTTAGGTGCGAAACAATAAATGGTAACCTCGGTCTTATCGACGGCAAGTGGCCGGAAAATCCGGATCTGCGTACTCATCTGGTCCATGAGAAAAACGTTTGGATAGATTAGAAGATTGCGTGACATTGTTACCGCCCACTTCGCGGCCACCTTGCCCATGCGCTGGGCAAGTTCCTCGCGCATCTGATAAAGCGGGCGATCCTGCGGATTGGTCGACTCGCTCCAGAGTATCGTATGACCATTTCCAAGGTCATAGTACCCGCCGCGAGAGTTCGGGAAGTCCCCGACATTCAGTGTCTTGGTCTTTTCGCCCGTCGCCTTGGATGCGGCACGGTGACGCGTGGTTTCAACGTAGTTGGCGTGCACCGCAGCGACATGGTAGCCATCCACGCCGTTCTCCGCCTGCAGCTTCCAATTGCCATTATAGGTATAGGTTGAACTGCCTTTAAGAACTTCGATTCCTTGCGGCGACTGATCGACAATGATGTCAATGAAGGCCTTGCTCTCGGCGAGATAATCTTCGATAGGCTCGACGTCGTTATTAAGTGAGGCGAAAAGAAATCCACGATAATTACCGAATTTGAGTCGCCTCAGACCGAGACTTTCCTTGTCGAACTCGTCAGGATAACCGCCATCATTTTCATTCATTGGTGAAATGAGTTGGCCATTATCGTTGAAGGCCCACCCGTGAAATGAACAGACGAAATTCGCCTTTACGCCTTTACGCTCCCGGCAAAGCGTGGCGCCCCGGTGCGGGCAGATATTGGCAAAAACATTAAATTCGCCAGATTTGTTTCGTGAGACGATGACCGGTATTCGTCCCACCCATGCCGTGAAGAAAGATCTTGGACTGGGCAACTGACTTTCGTGACCAACAAATACCCAAACTTTTTCCCAAATTGCCTTAAACTCTTTCTCGTACAATTCGGGATCGATAAATACACGCCTGTCAAGGCAACGCAACCCGCCACGATCTTGCAGTAGTGCACCAAAGTCATCGCCAAATTTCCCTTCCCTGAGGGAACCAATCGTGTCCATTTTTCCTCCTTGCGAAGATTTGCTCCAGTTGCATGCCTTAAAGGGATAAGTTGCATGCCTTAAAGGGATAAACACTATATGCTGCGATGTTCTGATGACTTCCTTGATGTAAATCAAAATTCAAAAATAACGGAAAATTTTTTGCGCGTCGCCCTTCGTTTACCCCGAGCAATTCGCTTTTGTCGTCAGCATGGTGCTGGTTCCCGTGGTCGCAGATCGTCGATCATGTCGAGGATACGACGGAACAGGTCATGCGGCACAGCGACCTCGGCCAACTGGAACACGGCGTAGCGGGCATGCCCTCTCAAATCGCCGTCATCACCGCCAGGGCCGTCCGGGTAGGCTTCCAACCCGCCAGGGAACCAAGTTACCCTACGCAGCGGTTCCTTAGGTTATATCAGTCGTTTCGTTGATTGGGTTTTTTAAGTTGCGAGGTTTCAAACCGCAGGCAGAGATCAGTGACCGGATAGATGGCGCAGGACAAGACCAGGCCCGCGGCTTCATCCGCCTCAGAAATATGGGCACGACTCATCGGGTCGTGCCGGTATTGCCCGGCAACCACGCGGGCGCGGCAGATCCCGCAGCCGCCACGGCGGCAGCCGACGGGTAACTTACGGGGCAGGCCTTTCAGCTTGCCGAGGCCTTGCGCGCGCTCCAGCGCGACCAGGACACGCTCGGCATCCGAACAGGCCGCTACCCCGGCCCCCTCGACTTCAATGGTGTAAACGGCGCTCAAGCAACAGCTCCGCCACAAGGCGGGCAAAATATCGGGGGGACGGAACGCACAGGCTGGATCATGTCTCTCTCCATCGCTGGAAGGTGATTACACCCCCTCCATTGTCGCTGTGTCCTTATCGGGGATCGGCGGGATGGTGTCAACAATAATTTCGACATTTTTACAAACTTCAGCATAAAAATTATGTTGTATTGCGGGCTAAACCCGCGCCGCTTCCGCCTGGCGCAACAGGCGCAGAAAATTGCCGCCCCAGATGTTCGCCACATCCGCCTTTTCGTATCCGCGCCGGAACAACTCCGCGGTGAGGTTGGGCGCCTGCGCCGCGTTCATGAAATCGCTCACGCCGCCGCCGCCGTCAAAATCCGTGCCGATGCCGACATGCTCAACCCCGATGCGCCGCACCGCGTAGTCTATATGGTCAACGATATCGGCGACGCTCAGCTCCGCCGCGCGCGCCTTGGGGCGCAGGAAGTTGGAGACCATGGTCACCTGCACCAGCCCGCCGGTGGCCTTCAGCATGTCGAGCTGCTCGTCATCCAGGTTGCGCGGGTGGTCGCACAACGCGCGCACGCACGAATGGGTGGCCAGCACCGGCACGCGCGAGAGCTGCGCCGCCTGCATCATGCTGGTTTTGGCGGCATGGGAAACATCGATGAGCATGCCAAGCGCGTTCATGCGGGCCACCACCTCGTGGCCAAAGGCGGAGAGGCCACCGTGTTCCACCGGCGTATCGCCCAGCCGGGGCAGGGGGATCGCGGCATCGGCGATCTCATTGTGGCCGTTGTGGGTGAGGGTGATGTAGCGCACCCCGCGCGCGGCGAAATCGTCGAGCGCGCCGATGTCCTTGCCGATCGCGTAACCATTTTCAATCGCCGGGATGATCGCGGTGCGCCCGGCGTTGAAGGCCGCCTCGATCCCATCCGCCGTGGGCGCCAGCATGCCACCGCGCCCGCTCGCGGGGGCCATCGCGGCGATCTCGTCCAGCATCGCGCATGCGCGGGCGTTGGCGGCGAGATGCCCGGTATCGTCACGCGGGCCTTGGGGCACATAGGCGACAAAGCAAACCCCCGCGATCCCCCCGGCCTTCAGTTTCGGCAGGTCGACGCAGCGCGGCCCGTCCTCGAACGGGCTGGGGCCGTCCGGCCAGGGAATGTCGACATGGGTATCAATGGCCATTAGCCTGTCGTGCGGATTTGCAGTCATGGCGCATCGTCCAGCGCCAGGCGGCCAGCGTCAAGCGCCTTGCGCATCACGCTGGGCAGCGGGGCGGTGGCGGCGGGTGCGCGCAAGGCGCCGCCGGGCAGGGTTTTGCGCCGCGCCGCCAGCACCTTCAGTGTTAGCGAAAAATGCGTGAACACATGCTCAACCGCTCCGGCATCGCGCCAGCGCGCGGCAACAGGCGGCGCTTCGGGCAGCACCAGCATGCCGCCCAGCAGCCCTTTTGGCGGGCGACGCAGCAGCAGCACGTCTCCGGCGGCATCTAGCAGCACATAGGCGGTGCCGGTGCGGTGCGGGCGCGCGGGCTTGGGGGCGCGCACCGGCAGGGCGGCGGCAATGCCCCGCGCCCTCGCGGCGCAATGGCGCGCCCAGGGGCAGCGCCCGCAATCGGGGTTTTGCGGCGTGCAGATGGTGGCACCAAGGTCGAACAGCGCCTGCGCGAAATCGCTGGGGGCGGCGCGCGCGGCTTTATCTTCCATGAACCCCCCGGCCGCCGCGGCGATTTCCTTCTTGCCGCCGGGCAGCGGGGTGGCGATGGCGAAAATCCGCGCCGCGACTCGCTCGATATTGCCATCCACCGGCAGCGCCGGCAGGCCAAAGGCGATCGCAGCGATGGCGTTGGCCGTGTAAGGGCCGATGCCGGGCAGCGCGCGCAGCCCCTCGATGCTGCGCGGAAATGCCCCCAGCCCCGCCACCGCCCGCGCGCAGGCATGCAGGTTGCGCGCGCGTGCATAATAACCAAGCCCCGCCCACATCTCGAGCACGCTTTCCACCGGCGCCGCGCTTAATGACTCAACTGTAGGATACGCGGCCAAAAATTTCGCGTAATAGGGCGTTACGGTCGCCACCACGGTCTGTTGCAGCATGATCTCCGAGAGCCACACATGGTAGGGTGCGGCGAGCATGCCAGGGGCGGCGCGCCAGGGCAGGTGCCGCCGGTGGGCGGCATACCATGACAGGAGTTTTTTAGCGGGTGGCGGAGCGCAGGAAACGGGTTTCACAGAACCAGGATGTGCCGGTTGCAGAGAGGCCGCGCAACTATGCCCCACGCGGCATCGCGGGCCTGCTGGCGCCGGTGCTGCGCCCGGCCTTCCGCCGACGCGCCCCCGCCGCCGCCGCGCTGCTGGCGGACTGGCCCCAGCTGGCCGGGCCGGAGCTTGCCGCGCGCGCCGCACCGCTCAAATTCGCCGCCGGCACGCTCACTTTGGCCTGCACCGGCCCCACTGCGATGGAGCTGCAGATGCGCGCCGCCCAGATCATCTCCCGGCTCAACCTGTCCCTGGGGCAGAGCATGGTTGAGCGCCTGCGCTTTGTGCAGCAGGCGCCAGGTGTTGGCGCGCCCGCCCCCCGGGCCATGCCGCGCGCGCCCATCCCCCCGCCGCCGGACCTGCCCGAAGGCCCGCTGGGCGAGGCGCTGGCTAAGCTCTACCAGGGGATTAAAAGCCGCGGCTGAATTTACGATTCGACTCATCCGCCTGAATTTGCTTACACTAGATATAGAGGTTAAAATGCTTGCAACACGCCGTAACATACTATCCCTAGTGGGTGCTACCGCCGCAGTGTCCGGCGGGGCCGCGCTTTACCTGCGCGGGCGCAACCAGCCCATCGCCCCGGCCGCCGCCAGCACGCCGCTCGCCGCCGCCCCGGCGGTTGTGCCCGCCAGCGTCCCGACTCCCGCCAATACCGGCCCCAATTCACCGTTCGGCCAACGCTCCATCGGCTCGCCCAACGCCCCCGTCACGGCGTATGAATATTTCTCGCTCACCTGCACTCATTGCGCGGAATTCGCCACTGTCACCATGCCGCAGGTCAAGCCCAAGCTGGTTGATACCGGCAAGCTGCAAATCATCTACCATGATTTCCCGCTCGACCAGGTGGCGCTGATGGCCGCCCAAGTGGCGCGCTACCTCCCGCCAGATGAATACTACCCCTTCATCGAGGCGCTGTTTGCCGCCCAGAACGATTGGGCCTTCCAGCCCAACGAAAATTATCGCACCTCCCTCTTCAAATACGCGGCCCTGGCCGGGATGGACCAGGCAACCTTCAACGCCGCCCTGGCGGACGATAAGCTGAGAGCCTTTATCCTGCAGGGCCAGCAGCAGGCCGAGGCGCTCGACCATATCGACGCCACCCCCACCTTCATCATCAACGGCCGAATGTACCCCGGCGCGATGCCGTATGATGATTTTGCCGCCGCCGTGGCCAAAGCCGCCGGATAACAGGAGCTCCCGTGCCAGCCCGTTTCGCCCGTTTGCGCATCGCCGGTTTCAAAAGCTTCGCGGATGCCACCACGGTGGAAATTCTGCCGGGGCTGACCGGCGTGATCGGCCCGAACGGCTGCGGCAAATCCAACGTCATCGAGGCGCTGCGCTGGGCCATGGGCGAGGCCAACGCCCGCAACATGCGCGGCACCGAGATGGAAGACGTAATCTTCGCCGGTACCGCCGGGCGCGCCTCGCGCAATCTGGCCGAGGTCACCCTCACGCTGGAGGAAACCGCAGGGCTGGCGCCGCCGCCTTTCCACGAATCGGCCGATCTGGAGATTTCGCGCAAGATCGAGCGCGGCGTGGGCAGCTCCTACCGTGTCAACGGCAAGGAGGCCCGCGCCCGCGACGTGCAGACATTGTTCGCGGACCTCGCCTCCGGCGCCCGCGCCTCGGCCATGGTCAGCCAGGGGCGCGTCGGCGCGCTGGTCAACGCCCGGCCCGATGAACGCCGCGCCCTGCTGGAGGAAGCGGCCGGCATCACCGGGCTGCACGCCCGCCGCCATGAGGCGGAGCTGAAACTCAAGGCCGCTGAACAGAATCTCTCCCGTGCCGATGATTTGAAAGCCCAGATCGAGGCTCGGCTGACCGAGCTGCGCAAACAGGCCCGCCAGGCCACGCGCTACCGCAATCTCTCGGGCAATATCCGCGCCGCGGAGGCGGAGCTGCTGGCCATCCAGCGCGCCATGGCCGTGCTGGCGCGTGATGCCGCGCGCGAAGCCTTCGCCTTGGCCGAAACACGGGTGAGCGAGGCCGCCGCCGCCGCCGGGCAGGCCGCCGCCAGCGCCACCAGCGCCGAAGCCGCGCTGCCGGAACTGCGCACGGCCGAGGCCGAGTCGCGCACCAGCCTGGAGCGTGCTCGCATCGCGGCTGAACAATCCTCCGAGGTGGAAAACCGTGCCCGCGCCGCGCTGGACGAGGCCCGCACAAGGCTGGATGCGCTGACCCGCGACCATGCCCACGCCACAAAACTGGTGGCTGATGCCCTGGCCGCGCGCACCCGGCTGGAGGAGGAACAAACCCGCCTGCTGGCCGAGACGGTCTCCGCCCCCGCCGCATTGGAGGCAGCCGGCCGCGCCGAGGATGCCGCGCTGGAGGCGATGCGCGCCGCCGAGGCCACCGCGACCCGGGCCACCGAGGAGGCCGCCCGCATTGCCGCCGAGGGCGAGGCCGCGCGCCGCGCCCTGGCCGAGGCGGACCAGCGCGCCCGCCGCGCCGCCACCCGCGCCGCCGAGGCGCTGGCCGAATATAATAAAATCGCCGCCAGCATGGTAGCGCCCGCGCGCCTTGCCGCCGCCGAGGCCGAGCGCACCGCCGCTGAGGCTGCCCTGCTGGCCGCGCGCGAGGCGGTTACCGCTGCCGAGGCCGCCCGCGCACAGGCCGAAGCCGAGGCCGCCGCCGCGCGCACCGCCGCCGAGAGCGCCCTGGCCGCCGCCCGCACGGAGGCTGCCGCGGCGGAGGCGGCCGCGCATAAAATCACCACCGAGTTTGACGCGCTGACCGCCCTGCTGGCGCAGAAATTCGGCCGCGATTCGGCGCCGATTCTCGACCAGATCACCGTCCCCCCAGGGCTGGAAGCCGCGCTGGGCGCAGCACTGCGCGAGGAGCTATCCGCCAGCGCCGATGAACACGCCGCCCGCCACTGGCGCAAGCTGCCGCCGCTGGAACTCACCGTGGTGCCGCTGAAAACCTTCGCCAATCTGGTGCAGGGCCCGGCGGCGCTCACCCGCGCGCTCTCGCATATCCTGCTGCTGCCCGAGGGGGCGGACGGCAATTTGCAGCAGGGCAACCTCACCGCCGGGCAGATCCTCGTCTCGCGTGAGGGGGCGGTGTGGCGCTGGGACGGTTATACCGTGCGCGCCGGCGCCGCCTCGGAGGCCGCCGTGCGGCTGAAGCAGCGCAACCGCCTGGCCGAGCTGGAACGCGAGCGCGCCGCCACGCGCGATGCCGCCGCCCAGGCCCGCGAGGCGCGTACTGCCGCCGAAGCCGCCGAACACGCCGCCCGTGCCGCCGAGGCCCATGTGCGCGAAGCCCGCCGCGCCGCCGAGACCACCGCGCGCGAGGCCCGCCGCGCCGCCGAACAGCGTTTTGACCGCGCGCGATCCGAAGCCATCCGCCTGACCGCCGAGGCCGAGCGCGCCGACACCCGGGAGGCCAGTGCACGCACCACCCGTGACCAGTTGGCGCATGAAGCCGCCGAGGCCGATGCCGCCCTGGCCCAGGTGAAGGCCAGCGCCGCGCAACTCCCCGATGTAAACGCCGCCCGTGCTGCCGTGGAGGCCGCCCGCGCCGCGCTCACCAAGGCCCGCCAGGCCGAATCCGCCGCCCGGCAGAATTTTGAGACCCTGCGCGCCGCTGACGCCGCCCGCACCCGCCGCCTGGAATCCCTTAACAACGAGATGGCAGGGTGGAATGAGCGCGGAATTGACGCCGCCGACCGGCTGACCGACCTCGCTGCCCGGCACGATGAAGCCGCCGCCGCGATCGTGATGCTGGAAGCCGCCCCGCAACAGGCCGCCGCCGCAAGGCGCGAGGCGCTGGAGAGCCAGGCCGCCGCCGAAGCCGCCCACAGCCGCACCGCCGAGGCACTGCACAACGCGCAACGCACGGCTGATTCCGCCGCCCGCGCCGCCCGCGCCGCCGAGAGCGTGCTCAGCGCCGCACGTGAGTCCCGCGCCCGTGAGGAAGGCAACATCGCCGCCGCAAACCATGCCTGGGGCACCGTGGCCGAGCGCATATTGGAGCGCCTGGGCGCCAACCCGGCCCTGCCGGAGCCACCGGCTGAACTCACCGCCGAGGCTGAGGAGAAAGCCCGCCGGCGCTGGGAGCGCCTGACGCGTGAGCGCGAGGAGGTTGGCCCGGTCAACCTGCGCGCGGATATCGAGGTCACCGAGGCGGAGGAGGCCATCGTCACCATCGAGCGCGAACGCGCCGAGATCACCACCGCCATCGCCAAGCTGCGCGGCTCCATCGGCCACCTCAACCGCGAGGGCCGCGAGCGGCTTTCGGCCGTATTTAACGAGGTCGATCGCCATTTCCAGCTCTTGTTCTCGCGCATGTTCGGCGGTGGCAAGGCGCATCTCGCGCTGGTCGGCTCGGATGACCCGCTGGAAGCCGGGCTGGAAATCTATGCCCAGCCGCCGGGCAAAAAACTCAGCACCCTCTCTCTGCTCTCGGGTGGTGAGCAGGCCCTCACCGCGCTCTCGCTCATCTTCGCCGTGTTCAAATGCAATCCCGCGCCGATCTCGGTGCTCGACGAGGTGGACGCCCCGCTGGACGACGCCAATGTCGAGCGTTTCTGCACCCTGCTGGAAGACATGGTGCGCGAAACCGGCACCCGCTTTCTGGTGGTTACGCATCACCATCTCACCATGGCGCGGATGGACCGCCTCTACGGCGTGACCATGCAGGAACGCGGCATTTCTCGCCTGCTTTCGGTGGATTTCTCAAAGGCCGTGGAAATGGTGGACCCCGGGCAGGCGCTGGCGGCCGAATAGCCGGGGCCAGAGCGCGATCGTTTTAGGTTCGTTCTGCTGAGCGAGCCGGAAGCGTGAATCAGCCTCTTACCAAAGATTTAGAGCGCGATCGGCGGGCGCTCTTGCCTCGACCCAAGCCTATCGCGCGCTAAATCTTCCCGTGACAGTATTTATACTTCTTTCCCGAGCCGCAGGGGCAGGCGGCGTTGCGCGGCGTCGCGCCCCAGGTTTCCGGACGGGCGGGGTCCACCTCATCCTCGCGGTAGGGGGTCTGGGCCTGCACCACCGGCTCGGCCAGGGCCAGCTCACCGGTCATCCCGCCCGGCAGCGGGTGGTTCTCCATCGTCATCGGCGGTGGCGGTGCCGGCGGCGCCTCGGCGATGCTCACATGGGCGACCAGGCTGGTCACACGCTCTTTCAATTCATCCAGCATGGCATTGAAGAGTTTGAAAGCCTCGCGCTTGTATTCGTTCAGCGGGTCGCGCTGGCCGTAGGAGCGTAGGCCGATCCCCTGGCGCAGATAATCCAGCGCCAGCAGATGCTCCTTCCACACATGGTCAAGCGTCTGCAGCAGGATTGATTTCTCGATATAGTTGGTCAGCTCGGCACCGAAACGCTGCGCCTTGTCATCCGCCTGCGCCTGCGCGGCCGCGATGATGCGCTCGCGCAGATGGTTCTCATCAATCCCTTCTTCCGCCGCCCAATCCACGATCGGCAGGTTGAACCCCAGCACGCGGGCAACATCCTCCGCCAGCTCAGCACTCTGCCACTGCTCGGCGAAGGCGCGCTCGGGGATGCGCAGCGCCACCAGCGTGGTGATCACATCCTCGCGCATTTCCGCCACCACGGCCGTGACATTTTCAGCACTCATGAACTCGCGGCGCTGGGCATAAACCTCCTTGCGCTGGTCGTTCATCACGTCGTCATACTTCAGCACGTTCTTGCGCATGTCGAAGTTGCGCGTCTCAACCTTTTTCTGCGCCTTCTCCAGCGCCTTGTTGATCCACGGGTGGATGATCGCCTCGCCGTCGCGCAGGCCGAGCTTTTGCAGCATCCCGCCCATGCGTTCGGAGCCGAAGATGCGCATCAGATCGTCTTCCAGAGAGAGGAAGAAGCGCGAGCCGCCGGGGTCGCCCTGGCGGCCTGAGCGTCCGCGCAGCTGGTTGTCGATGCGCCGGCTCTCATGGCGCTCGGTGCCGATGACAAACAGCCCCCCCGCCTCTTTCACCTTGGCATGGTTAACCTCGATCTCCGCGCGGATCACCTCCGGCGGCGTCTCCGGCTCCAGCGCCACGCGCATCTCGTAATTGCCGCCGAGTTTGATATCCGTGCCGCGGCCCGCCATGTTGGTGGCGATGGTGATGGCGCCCGGCGCCCCGGCCTGCGCCACGATCTTGGCTTCCTGCTCGTGGAAACGCGCGTTGAGCACGCTGTGCTTGATGTTTTTGCGGTTCAGCAGCTCGGAGATGATCTCGGATTTCTCGATGCTGGTGGTGCCCACCAGCACGGGCTGCCCGCGTTCGCGGCATTCGGTAATCAGCTTGGCCACGGCTTCGTATTTTTCCGGTGCCGTGCGGTAGATCTCGTCGTCATGGTCAATCCGGCTGACCGGCACATTGGTCGGGATCTCCACCACCTGGAGCTTATATATCTGCTCGAATTCATCAGCCTCGGTCATCGCCGTGCCGGTCATCCCGGCCAGCTTGGGGTAGAGGCGGAAGTAGTTCTGGAAGGTGATGGAAGCGAGAGTCTGGTTCTCGCGCTCCACGGTCATGCCTTCCTTGGCTTCCAGCGCCTGGTGCAGCCCGTCGGAATAGCGGCGGCCTTCCAGCATGCGCCCGGTGAACTCGTCAATGATCATCACCTTGCCGTCGCGCACGATGTAATCAACATCGCGGGTGAAGATCACGCGCGCGCGCAGGCTTTGCTGCACATGGTGAACCAGCGAGATGTTGAAAATATCGTAGAGATTGCCTTCGGTCAGCAGCCCGGCCTCGCGCAGCATGTCCTCCACGATCTCCGAGCCGTGGTCGGTCATCACCACGGTGCGGGCTTTCTCGTCTTTCTCGTAGAATTCGTGGGTGCCGTCCTCCTTGCGGCCGCGCTGCAAAAACGCCTGCACCACGGCGTCAACCTTGCTGTACAGCTCGGTCGGCTCGTCGGAGGGGCCGGAGATGATGAGCGGCGTACGCGCCTCGTCAATCAGGATGGAGTCCACCTCGTCGACGATGGCGAAGTTGAACGGCCGCTGGGTCATGTCCTCCAGCCGGTACTTCATGTTGTCGCGCAGATAATCAAAGCCGAGTTCGTTATTGGTGCCGTAGGTGATATCGGCGGCATAGGCCTCGCGGCGCTGGGCATCGTCCAGCCCGGGGATGATGATCCCCGTGGTCAGCCCCAAAAACCGGTAGAGCTGGCCCATCCACTCGGCGTCGCGCTTGGCTAGGTAGTCGTTCACGGTGACGACATGCACCCCAAGCCCGGGCAGGGCGTTGAGATACACTGCCAGCGTGGCGACCAGGGTTTTGCCCTCGCCGGTCTTCATCTCCGAGATCTTGCCGGAATGCAGAACCATGCCGCCGATCATCTGCACGTCAAAATGGCGCAGCCCCAGCACGCGCTTGGCCCCCTCGCGCACCACCGCGAAGACTTCCTCCAGCAGCTCGTCCAGGCTCTCGCCCTTTTCCAGCCGTTCGCGGAATTCCACCGTTTTCGCGCGCAGGGCCTCATCACTGAGCGCGCTCAGCGCTGGCTCGAAAGCGGCGATCGCGGCGACGCGGCGCCGGAACCCCTTCAAGGCACGGTCGTTACTGGTACCGAAGACGGCGCGGGCAAGACTGGCAAACATTTCTGGGCGGATTCCGCATATCTAAAGAGAGTTCTGCGCCGTTCACATAGTCGCGGGGGGGGGCAGGGTCAATTCGCGGCCTGTTTTTCGCGCCCGCACGTCTGTAAAAACTTTGCGTAAATTTTATAAAAGCAGAAATTGCTCCGGGCGCAGGCGGTCTGCATGGCGCTCATCGCCGTCGCCCGGCCGCGATGGAAATAGCCAGCACGGCCACCAGCCGGGAGGCGATATCAGGAATGATGGAGCCGCGCAGGAAGAACCACAGGCCAAAAAGCGGTGGAGCGGGGGCGGATGATCATGCCGCGGGCATACAAAATCACCTTGCGCCCGGCAACAAGCCGGCTTCCCCGCCTTGCCGGATTTCGGCAGTTGGCTCATAGGTGCGCAAAACTGGAAGGTATTTTGCTCCATGCGTCTCACTCTCAAGATTTCGGCCCTGGCTCTGATGGCGGGTCTCGCCGGTCCGGCCGCGTTTGCCCAGTCCACCCCGGCGAAACCCGCCGCTGCCGCCCCCGCGGCGCAGGCTGACCCGGTGGTTGCCTCGGTCAACGGGATGAAGATCCATTTCAGCGATATTCAGGCCGACGCGCAGGATATTCCGCCGCAGATGCAGCAGATGCCGCCCAACCAGCTGTTTCCGATCCTGGTAAGCCAGGAGATTGACCGCAAGGCGCTGCTCGTTGCCGCCAAAAAGGAAGGTCTGGAGAAAAACCCCGCCGTTGCCGCCGCGATGGCCGCCGCCGCCGATGTGAAACTGGAAAACGCCTATGTGCAGCAGCACATCGCCGCTTCCGTGTCGCCCGCCGCCGTGCAGGCCGCCTACAACCAGGACTATGCCGGCAAGCCCGGCCCCGAACAGGTCGACGCCCGCCATATCCTGGTGAAAACCCAGGCCGAGGCGCAGGCGATCATCGACCAGCTGAACAAGGGCGCTGACTTCGCCACCATGGCGAAGAAGGACAGCATCGACCCTGGTGCCGCCAACGGCGGTGAGCTGGGCTGGTTCAGCCAGGATGAAATGGTTCCCGCCTTCGCGGACGCCGCTTTTGCGCTGAAGCCCGGCCAATACACCAAGACCCCGGTGCAGACGCAGTTTGGCTGGCATGTCATCCTCTGTGAGGGCAAGCGCCAGGGGCCGACCCCGGCGCTGGCCGATGTGCAGGCGCAGATCCGTCAGGACCTTGCCGATAAAGCCATCAAGGCCACGCTGGCCGATGTACGCAGCAAGGTGAAGGTTGAGGTCTACAACGCGGACGGCACCGCCGCTCCGCAGGCCGCGCCGGCGCAATAATGGCGGAGCCGATTCCCACCTCCCCGCTGGCGCTGCCGCTGGCGGAACTGCCACCCCTGGCAGGGGTGCGGCTGGCCACGGGCGAGGCGGGAATCCGCTATAAGGGCCGCACGGATGTACTGCTTGCCGCATTCGCCGAAGGCACGGCGGTGGCCGGGGTTTTCACCAAAAACCTCTGCCCCGGCGCGCCGGTGAGCTATTGCCGCGAAGCCATTAAAGGCGGTCTCGCCCGCGGCCTGGTGGTGAACGCGGGCAACGCCAACGTGTTCAACGGCATCCTGGGCGTGCGCGCGGTGGAGACCACCGCCGCCGCCGCCGCCGCCACGCTGGGCACCACGCCGGGCGAGATTTTTCTAGCTTCCACCGGGGTCATCGGGGAGCCGCTGCCGGCGTATAAAATCGTCGCGGTGCTGGATACGCTGAAAGCCAACCTGGCCGAAGACCGCTTCGCTGAGGCGGCGCAAGCCATCATGACCACCGATACCTTCCCCAAAGCCGCCACCCGCACCGCGCGGCTGGGCGGGGTGGAGGTGCGCGTCACCGGCATCGCCAAGGGCAGCGGCATGATCGCGCCTGATATGGCGACCATGCTCTCCTTCATCTTCACCGATGCCGCGATCCCCGCGCCCGCCTTGCAGGCGATGCTGAGCAAGGGGGTGGATACCACCTTCAACTGCATCACCATCGACTCTGATACCTCGACATCTGACACGGTGCTGCTCTTCGCCACCGGCCAGGCGGGCAACGCCCCCACCGAGGACCCCGGCGAGCTGGGCGATTTCCGCCGCGCCCTGCATGAGGTGATGCACGATCTGGCCCTCATGGTGGTGCGTGACGGCGAAGGCGCGCAAAAACTGGTGCAGATAACCGTGGACGGCGCTGTTTCCAACGCCTCGGCGCGCAAAATCGCCATGGCCATCGCCAACTCGCCGCTGGTGAAAACCGCCATCGCCGGAGAAGACGCCAACTGGGGCCGGATCGTGATGGCCGTGGGCAAGGCCGGCGAACCGGCGGACCGCGACAAGCTTGGCGTCGCCGTTGGCGGCACCTGGATGGCGCAGGCCGGCGGCATCGTCCCCGGTTATGACGAAACCCCCGTGGTCGCCCACATGAAGGGGCGGGAAATCAACATCGAGGTCGATATCGGCCTCGGCCAGGGCCGCGCCACCGTGTGGACCTGCGATCTCACCCACGGCTACATCGACATCAACGGCTCCTACCGCAGCTAACCCCGGGCCCAGCTAACCCCGGGCGCTGCGGGCATCGGCCTCCAGCATTTCGCGGGCCTGGGTGGCCAGCTCATCGGCGCGTTCGTTCATCGGGTTGCCGGAATGGCCCTTCACCCAGCGCCAGTCGATCTCGTGCGGCTTGGCGGCCTCCAGGATGCGCTTCCACAGATCCATGTTCTTCACCGGATCTCCCCCCGCAGTGCGCCAGTTTTTGCGCACCCAGCCGGTGTGCCAGCGGGTGATGCCGTCTTTGAGGTATTGGCTGTCGGTATGCAGCACGATGCGGCACGGCCGGGTGAGGGCGCCCAGCGCCTCGGCGGCGGCGGTCAGCTCCATGCGGTTGTTGGTGGTCTCGGCCTCGGCGCCGGCAAGCTCCTTCACCGCGCCTTTGAACTTGAGGATGGCCGCCCAGCCGCCAGGGCCGGGGTTGGGGCGGCAGCCGCCGTCGGTCCAGATCTCGACGGCGTTCTCGGATGGATCAGAGGCCATAGGCGGCGGCACCTTTTGCGGCATTGTGGAAACGCAGGCGCCGGTAGTAGTCCAGCGGGTCCTTGGGGGTGACCATGGCGCCAGGAGGCGTGTTCAGCCAGTCGTAGAGCCGGGTGAGCAGGAAGCGCATGGCGGCACCCTGGGCGAGCACGGGCAAGGCGGCGGTTTCGGCTTCGCTGAGCGCGCGGTGGGCTATGTAGCCGCGCAGCAGCGCGCGCGATTTGGTGACGTTGAAGCTGAAATCCTTCTCGAAGCACCAGGCGTTGAGACAGATGGCGATGTCATAGACGTAGATATCGGTGCAGGCAAAGTAGAAATCGATCAGCCCGGAGATCTCGCCGTCTAGGAAAAATACGTTATCGGGGAATAAATCGGCGTGGATATGCCCGCTGGGCAGGCCGCGCGGCCAGTTGGCGACGATACCGTGCAGCATCGCGTCCAGCTCCTGGCCAAGCCCGGGTTGTACGCTGTCAGCCTGGGGGGCGGATTTTTGCAACAAATCGTTCCAGGCATCAGGCCCCAGGGCGTTGGCGCGCTTGGGCGCAAACCCCTCGCCTGTCAGGTGCAGCCGGGCAAGCGCCGCGCCCAGCGGCTCGCAATGTTCCACCAGCACCCGGCGCGGCCACACGCCGGGCAAAAAGGTGGTGATGGCGGCGATCTTCCCAGCCAGCGGGTTGAGGTTTTTGCCATCGCGCGCACGCACGGGGAGCGGGCAGGAGAGCCCATGCGCGGCCAGATGCTCCATCAGGCCCAGAAACCAGGGCAGATCCGCCGGGTCGACCCGCTTTTCGTACAGGGTGAGAATGAAATCCCCCTGCGTGGTTTTCAGCGCGTAGTTGCTGTTCTCTACTCCCTCGGCGATGCCGCGGAAGGCGACCATCGAGCCGATGTTGTAGTGCGTGAGGAATTCGGCCAGGGCCTCGTCCGTAACTTCTGTATAAACCGCCATGGCGCGTAGATGACCTTTACAAAAAAATCTGGCAAGGGAGGTGCCATGAAACAGTTCACCGCCCCCCTGCTTTCGCTCGTCATGCTGGCCACCCTCGCCGGTTGCGCCTCCACCCCGGCATCCTCCAGCCCGGCCGTGGCGCCCGCCCCCAAGCCGGTTGTGCAGCAATGTTGCCCGCAGGTGGCGGTGCTTGCCCAGGCGCAGAATTTAACCACCTTCCTGCCTGGCCGTTCCGATGTGGGCGCGCAGATCACCACCGCGCGGGTTACCGGAGTCGCGGGGTCCTGCCTGCTGAAGGTGAAGAAAAACCTGCTGGAGGTGAGCTTCAGGGCCGGATTCAGCGCCAGCAACGGCCCCGCCAACCAGGGCGCGCCCATCACCCTGCCGTATTTCGTCGCCATCACCCAGGGCGATGCCATCGTGCAGAAAAATGACTACAGCATCACTCTCAAGTTCAACGGCAACCTCAGCACCGTGCAAGCGGCCACCAAGGAAATGAAGGTAGAGCTGCCCAACACGCCCGATAGCGCGCGGACGCAGATTCTCGTTGGTTTCGAAATGACGCCGGCGCAGCTCAGCTACGCCGCCGCTCATCCCGCCATTGGGCCATAAAGCCGGATGACATTGCCGGGATGCCATTCCACCTTGCGAACAAAATGCGAATCCAGGATGCTGAGCATCCGCATTTTTTGAAAGTTTTCACGTGGCGACGCGCCTGGAGCATCTTTCCAAACTCAATCCCGAGCAGCTCCGGGCGGCCGTGCACGGCGTGGGGCCAGGACTGGCGGCCGAGATCGGAAGCCAGTCCGATCATGTGCTGGCCGACGAATACCAGGACAGCAACCGCTTGCGGGCCACCATCCTGCGCATCAGTGCGGCAACCTTCTCGCGGCCGATGACGCTATCCTCGGCGCGCAGTAGATCGCGCAGCATCCGGCTGAGGTGGCCGGGTTTGTTTGAACACCGTTTCGCTTTCTATAAGTGGAATCTCTGCCGGGTTGGTGGATCGTATGCCGGTATCTGGGTGTCGCGCAAGGAGGGCGTAGCCCGACTGGAGCGAAGCCCAGATACCGGCGGCGAAATTTTTAGGCGGCCGCAAGCAGCGGGGCCTAGATAAAGTAGGTTTGGTCTGGCGTGCGCGCGCCAAGGCTCGAATGCGGGCGCCGGTCATTATCTTTGTCAGGCGTCACGATACCGCGAAACCATCTGGAAAATGCCGCCTCCGGTATAATCCGGCGGCGGCGAGTTCGGCTCAGGTCAGGTCGAACCGGTCGGCGTTCATCACCTTGGTCCAGGCGGCCACGAAATCGTGGACGAACTTCTCCTTGTTGTCGTCCTGCGCATAGACTTCGGCATAGGCGCGGAGGATCGAGTTGGAGCCGAAGACGAGGTCCACCCGCGTCGCCGTCCATTTCAGCGCGTTGGTTTTGCGGTCGCGGATTTCGTAAAAATCGCCGCCAGCCGGCTTCCATGTGTAACCCATATCGGTCAGGTTGACGAAGAAGTCGTTGGTCAGTGCGCCTTCGCGGTCCGTGAACACGCCGTGCTTGGTGCCGCCGTAATTGGCGCCGAGAACGCGCAGGCCGCCGACGAGAACCGTCATCTCGGAAGCGGTCAGCCCCATCAGCTGGGTACGGTCGAGCATCAGCTCTTCCGCCCGCACGGCGTAGTCCTTCTTCAGCCAGTTGCGGTAACCGTCATGGATCGGCTCCAGCACCTCGAAGGAGGCGGCGTCGGTCGTTTCATCCGTGGCGTCGCCACGGCCCGGGGCGAACGGCACCGTGACCTCAACGCCTGCCGCCTTGGCTGCTTGTTCGACGCCGACATTGCCCGCGAGAACGATCACGTCAGCGACGCTGGCACTAGTTTCGGCGGCGATCTTCTCATAGACGGCCAGCACCTTGGCCAGACGCGCCGGTTCGTTGCCCTCCCAGTCCTTTTGCGGCGCGAGACGGATACGTGCGCCGTTGGCTCCACCGCGCTTGTCAGAACCCCGGAAGGTCCGGGCGCTGTCCCAGGCGGTTGCGACCATTTCGCTGATCGGCAGGCCGGCGGCGGTGATCTTGGCCTTGACGGCGGCGACGTCGTAATCCTTGCGACCGGCCGGCACCGGGTCTTGCCAGATGAGGTCTTCCGCCGGCACGTCCGGGCCGATATAACGTGACTTCGGCCCCATGTCACGGTGCGTGAGCTTGAACCAGGAACGCGCGAAGACTTGCTCGAAGTAGGCCGGATCATCGCGAAACCGCTCGGCGATCTTGCGGTATGCCGGATCGAACCTCATCGCCATATCGGCGTCGGTCATGATCGGCTTGCGACGAATCGATGGGTCTTCGACATCGACCGGCATGTCTTCTTCGGCGATGTTGACCGGTTCCCACTGGTGCGCACCGGCCGGCGACTTCTGCAACCACCAGTCGTAGCGCAGCAGCAAGTCGAAGTAGCCGCCCTTACCCGTGTTCCATTTCATCGGATGCGTCGTCCACGCGCCTTCGATGCCGCTGGTCACGGTGTTGCGGCCGATGCCACGGGTGGTGTGGTTGATCCACCCCAGGCCCTGCTCCTTGACCTCGGCGGCCTCGGGGGCAGGCCCCAGCAGCTTGGCATCGCCATTGCCATGGGTTTTGCCAACCGTATGGCCGCCAGCGGTCAGGGCGACGGTTTCCTCATCGTTCATCGCCATGCGCGCGAAGGTCTCGCGCACGTCCTTCGCGGTGCGCAGCGGATCGGGGCGGCCATCGACGCCTTCGGGGTTCACGTAGATCAGCCCCATCATCACGGCGGCGAGAGGGTTTTCCAGATCACGCTCGCCGGAGTAGCGGCTGTTGGCGCTGCCGGTCGGGGCAAGCCATTCCTTCTCCGAGCCCCAATAGGTGTCCTTTTCCGGGGCCCAGATATCCTCACGGCCGAAGCCGAAGCCGAAGGTCTTGAGGCCCATGGATTCATAGGCCATGGTGCCAGCCAGGAGGATCAGGTCGGCCCAGCTTAGCTTGTTGCCGTATTTCTTCTTGATCGGCCATAGCAGGCGGCGGGCCTTGTCCAGGTTGACGTTGTCCGGCCACGAGTTTAGCGGTGCGAAACGCTGGTTGCCCCGACCGCCGCCGCCGCGGCCATCGGCGACGCGGTAGGAGCCAGCCGAGTGCCAGGCCATGCGAATCATCAGGCCGCCATAATGGCCCCAATCCGCCGGCCACCATTCCTGGCTGTCGGTCATCAGGGCTTTGAGGTCTTTCTTGAGCGCCTCGAAATCGAGCTTTTTAACCTCTTCCCGGTAATTGAAGCTCTTCCCCAGGGGACTGGTCTTGGTGTCGTGCTGGTGGAGGATGTCCAGGTTCAGGGCTTTCGGCCACCAATCCGTGTTCGACGTGCCCATGGAGGTGTTTCCACCATGCACCACAGGACATTTGCCCTGCTGATGTGACGTGTCGTTCATTATGTGTCTCCTTCCTGAGTCCAGGCCGCCCTGAGCCAAGGGAACCCTGTAGGTCCGTAGCATAGCAAACGGGGAGGTATTTTCGAAGGAAAGAGTGCCTGGATTGTTATGAGAAATTTCATTCGACGAAATCGATTGACTGAATATCCCGCGCTGCGCTTAAGCGTGCAGCCCTGGCGCCTCCTGCCCCGTGCGGGCGACATATTTGGTGTAGCCGCCGTCGTAGTAGTGGATACCCTCGGGGGGTGCGCGGCCGAGGAAGTTCTATTCGGCGAAATTAGCGCTGGTGCGGGCGGACACGAAGACAGCGACCTTGCCCGGGCGACTCAGCTTGCCGCGCAGATCGAGCTCAGCCTTGGCATGGGAGGGCAAGGTCTGATTTGGTACGCACCCGCGGCTGGCCAGGCACTCATGAGCTTACTGGCTCAGCGTCCTGATTTGGCTCGATCGGTGCGGGAGCGGCTTGACCGCGCCTATTCCCAGGCGTGTGAGCTCCTCAAGTTCAAAGCCCCGCTCGTCCGCATGCTGGCCGAGCGGCTTATGACGGCGAAGGTGCTGACGGGCAAGGAGATTGAGGTTGTGATCCGCCTTATGGGGCGTACCAAGGGTTCCATTACCCCATGTGAATAGCCAGGGGCACACAATTCACTGATTTTCAGTGGTCATGTCACGGCCAGCCACCGTCTCAAACCGGTCATCGACCGCATGCCCGGCAGCCACAGCCCACATCATGAACGTCTTGATGTGCCCCAAACTGCGCTGGATGGTCTTATGGTCGAGCTTGCCGCCGCGCGGGTTCTCCTTGTCACGCAGGAAATCCGCGAACGCCTTGACATCCGGGCGCCGGATTTCGCCAATCGGCTTGCTGCCAATGAACGCCTCCCAACCGCTGAACGCCTGATTGTAACTCCATAATGTTTTCTCGGTGAGTCCCGACTTGTCATTGAAAAATGTCCGTTTCAGCGTGACCCATGCTTGTGATGCTGTCGCCGCAGCAGGGGCGGGCCGAGCGCCGCAACCACATGCGTACGCCCCGCAATGGCCGCGATATCCAGCGGCACACTCACCCGGAAATAGTACCTGCTGCCCCGTCTTTCGACGTATGAACAACCTGACATATGGCTTCCCGCAATGACACAAGACCATGTCACATCGCAGGGACGAAACCAAAAATATCCAGTGATATCAATGGATTGAAAGCCTTGGCGTGCCAGGTGCGATAAAGGCAATAACTGGAACGCATTGAAATATTTGTGAATTTTCTTTCCTGCAGGCGCTGTTAAGCGCAATCGCGGGCACGTCGCCAACTTGATTTGCTGCTGTCCGGCTAGTCTCCGCCGTCTCCAGCCCTGAGCCGCTAAAAAGCCCCGACTGCCCTTTTTTCTGAGCCTCAACAAACCTCACAGGTTTCATTGCGCTTACCAGGCGACCCTTGTAATGGTAATTTATTGTAAAATTTTAATCAAAGGGTAATCAATTGAATACCGATCGCTTTAGAACCTGAACGAAAAAGATAGTTGAGTGATTTCAGTTGGTTGTGATTCTGTTGGTTTGCGACAACTGACGGAGTCACGATGGCCTGGACCGAAACCACTCGGCGGCGATACTGCCGTGATGAGCTGCGCTATGCAAGCAACCTTACCGATGCCGAATGGGCGCTGATCGCGCCTTTTATGCCGGCACCGGCGCCCCGCGGACGGCCCCGCTCTGTATCTCTGCGTATGATTGTTGAAGCGATTCTCTACATGTTGTCGACTGGCTGTCAGTGGCGGCAAATCCCCAGGGAGTTCGCCCCCTTCACCACGGTACAGGCATATTTCTATCGCTTCAGCCGTGACGGCACGCTCACACGCATCAACCAAGCCTTGGTTGCGATGGCGCGGGAACGGGCTGGACGCTCGGCATCCCCCACCGCGGGCGTGATCGACAGCCAGTCGGTGAAAACGACAGAAGCCGGCGGGCCGCGCGGGTTCGATGCGGGTAAGAAGATCAAGGGTAAGCGATGCTCTGCGGCTCTGTGATTTGGCTTTGACTTTTGCGTCAGGCTGTGGCTGTCGGCTTCCAGCACCAGGGCATAAGTTCGTCGATGCGTGCCTGAGGCCATCCGTTGACGAGGCGGGTC
>NZ_JAQTZC010000102.1 GCF_028687955.1 Acidocella sp. | reverse complement strand
TGAGTCGCCCTCTACCGGTTCATCAGCACTGGCAGCGTCGCGTGTTCCAGCACATGCCGGGTCACCCCGCCCAGAATCAGCTGCCGCAACCGCGAGGTGGTCGAATACGCGCCCATGGCCATCATATCCGCGCCAAACTCAGCAGCCCCCGCCAGCAACCCGGCCCCAACCCCCCGGTTGCGCGGATAAAATTCGCGTATTTCCGCGTTCACCCCATGATGAGAAATATATTCCGCCACCTCGGCGGCGCTTGGCCCCGGGCGGAAATACTCCGGCGAGTGCAGAATGCACACCGCCGCCGCCTGCCGCACGAACGGCATCGCCGAGGCCAGCGCCGAAGCCGCGAACGCCGTCCCGTTCCAGGCGATGGCAACGCGCTTGCCGATGCTCTCCGGCTGTTCCACCGGCGCCAGCAGCACCGGGCGGCCGGAATCGAAGATCACCGCATGCAGCGCATCCGCCGCCGCCACATCCGCCCCGGCCAGCGGGTGCGGCACAATCGTCAGGTCGGAGAGCCGGGCCTGATGTGCCACCAGCTGGTCCTCCCGCCCGGTCATCGTGATAAAACTGGCGCTGGGCTCGCTGCGCCCCGGCACTGCATCCCCCACGCTCACCATCTGCTCCGCGGTCGCGGCATGGAACAGCTCATGCAGGCTCAGCTCGCGCGTACCGCTTTCGCGCTCGGTGGCGCTCATCATCTCCTCGATCATCGCCCCCGAAAGCCCCTCACCCGCAATCGGCACGATCTCGCGTGAATCCGCGCGGATATGTAGCACCTGCAAATGCGCGTTCCACATCCTGGCCAGCATCAACCCCGCATGCAGCGCCGCCGCCGCTGAGGCCGAACTGCTGACCGGAAGCATAAATTTGCGAACCGACATCGAAGCCTCCTCGGGTAAGACAATTAGTTTTGTATATATACCAATGCCTACTCAAGAGCCAGAAAAGCAATGTCGCGCGGCCGGTGCGTCAGGTGTTCCCCCCCGTCCACCGTCAGCACTGTCCCGGTCAGCGAGGGCGTCTGCAATATAAACAGCGCCGCGCGGGCGATATCCTCCGGCGTGGCCCCCCGGCGCAGCGGATTCTCCCGCCACGCGCGGGCGAATTTCTCGGCGGACTGCTTAGGCCCCGGCAGCGTGAGCCCGGGGGAAATCCCGCAAACCCTGATCTCGGGCGCCAGGCTCAGCGCCATCATCTCCGTCGCCGCCGCCAGCGCCGCCTTGCTCAGCGTGTAGGAGAAAAAATCCGGGTTCAGGTTGGTCAGCTTCTGGTCGAGCATGTTGATGATCACGCCGCCCTGCGGGCGCTGCGCCGCGAAGGCCTGCGCCAGCAGCACCGGCGCAATCAGGTTCGGTCCCATATGCGCCGCCACCTGCGCGGCCGAGGTGCTGACCACCGTATCGAACACAAAACGTGAGGCGTTGTTGATCAACCCGCCAAGCGGCCCCGCCTCGGCGACCAGCCGCGCCGGCACCTGTGGGTCGGACAGATCTCCCAGCACCACCCGCGCGCCCAGCTCCGCCGCCAGTGCCTGCGCCTCCGGCCCGGACCCGTTGGCGTGGATGATGACGGGGTAACCAGCCGCCACCAGCGCCCTGGCCATCGCGGCGCCCAAACGTTTCGCGCCGCCGGTAATTAAAATCGGATTCATGAACATGTGTATATTTAGCCTGAACGGGCGCTACAACATATCGCGCAACCGGAAATACGTGGTCGCCAGCAGCAGCGCCGGCACCCGCAACGCCCGCCCGCCCGGAAAGCGCGCATGCGGAATCGCCGCGAACACATCAAAACGCTCCGCCTGCCCGGCGATCGCCTCGGCCACCAGCCTGCCGGCCAGCCCGGTCAGCGCCACGCCATGCCCCGAAAACCCCTGGCAAAACAAAATATTATCCGCCAGCCGGCCAAAATGTGGCGCCCGGCTCTGGGTAATATCCACATTCCCGCCCCATAAATACTCAACGCGCGCCCCCGCCAGCTGCGGAAACACCCGCAGCGCGCGCTTCAGCATGGAATGTTGCAACGAAGGCGGCGGCAGCGTTGAATATGAAACCTGCCCGCCGAACAGCATCCGCTCATCGGCCGAGCGCCGGAAATAATCGAGCACAAAGTTCAGATCCGCCACCGCCTCGTTGCCGGGGATCATCTCGCGTACATCCGCGCGCGGCTCGGTGGCCATGATATACGTGCCCACCGGCATGATGTACCCGGCCAGCGGGCGCATCAAATCGCCCAGATACGCCCCCCCGGCGGCCAGCAGAAACCCCGCTGAAACCACCCCGCGCGGCGTATGCACCCGCACCGTTTTTCCCGGCTCCACTTTGCTCACCCGCGTCCGCGAGAATAATTGCGCCCCCGCCGCTTGCGCCGCCGCCGCCAGCCCCAGCGTATAGTTCAGCGGGTGAATATGGCCCGAAACCTCATCCTCCAGCGCCGCCAGATATTTCGGACTGGCCAGGCGCGCGCGCAAATCCGCCCCGCGCAAAATCCGCCCCGCCGGCGCGCCCAGCGCCGCCAGCTCCTCTTGGGTCTCCTCCAGTTCGCGCACCTGCCGGGGCTTGATCGCCGCATGCAGATACCCCCGCACCGGGTCGCACGGGATGGCGAAGCGCGCGATCTGCCCATGCAGCAGTTCAACGCCCTCCATTGACATATCCCAGAGCTTTTTCGCGCGCTGCGCCCCCACCAGCGCCTTTATCTTGCCCTGCCCGGCGGCAAACCCCGGAAGCGCCTGCCCGCCGTTGCGCCCCGAGGCGCCCCAGCCGATAAGCTCAGCCTCCAGCAGCGCCACCTTGTAGCCCCGCTCCGCCAGATGCAGCGCCGCCGAAACCCCGGTGATCCCGCCGCCGATAATCGCCACATCCGCGCTGAGATCACCCTCCAGCGGGGCGGTGCGCAACGCAACGCGCTTGGTCGCTTCGTAATAATTCCCCAGGCTCATCGCATGTTTCCCAACAATCCATCTGCCGGGGCAATAGTGTCGCGCCCGCGCGGGGAGGGCAATACGCCCCGGCTCAGGCGTTCGGCGCGTAGATCAGCAGCCGCACGCTGCCGGGCAGGAAAGTATAAAACGGCGCGGTGTTGGGTTGCTTGGGCGGGGTGGCGGACTGCACCGTGGCGCTCACCAGGAACACCCGCCCGGTCGCCGGATCAACCGCCATGGTCCGCGCGCCGGGCTCTGTCTCAATCGGCGGCAGCACCACGAATTTCGTGGCGGAAACCTCCGAGATCACCGAGAGCGTGCCATCGCGGTTGCTGGAGAACGCCAGCTTGCGGACGGGGTCGAACGCAGCGGAATCCGTGCCCTTGCCGATCGGCAAATTCGCCAGCATCGCGCCGGTATCGCCGTTCACCACCGCCATGCGGGCATTCTGGCAGGTGGCGAAGAGCACATGGCGCGCCCGGTCGATCGCCAGCCCCGTCGGCCCCTCGCAGCCGGGCAGCTTCCAGCGTTCGGTGATGGCATCGGTCCGGGTGCTGATCCGCACCAGCTGGTTCTTGTTTTTAAGATCCACGAAAATTGCCCCCGCCTGGTCACTGACCTGCGATTCCGGCGAACCGCCCAGGGCGATGGTGGCAATCTGGCGCTGTGCCGCGCCGTCCAGCACCAGATCCGCGTTGGCATCGCCGCCGACGGTGAAAACCTGGCCGCTCGGCTTGTCGAACACCATGCCATCGGCATCTTCCAGCGCCGGAACGCGCGCGCGCACCGCCAGGGTCTTCAGGCTGAAAACGCTGATCGTCCGGTTCTGGCTGCTGTCGGCAAACCCTAGCCCGGCGGCGGTGTCAATCGCCACGCCATGGCTGCCAGCCAGCCCGGTGACATGCCCGGCAATCGCGCCGGTGCGTGCATCCACCACGGTCAACTCCGTGCCGTGCGAGATATAGACCCGGTCCGAGGGCGCATCAAAATGCAGATAATCCCATTTGGTGGCGCCGCCCAGCGGCACGCTCTGCACCAGATGGTAGAGCGGTGCCGCCTGCGCGGCGGGGGATACGGCGCAGGCCAAGGCCGTGAATAATCCGGCGTAAAATTGCTTTTTCATGGATAAGCGCTTAGGCGGCCGTCCCAGACGCCGCAAATGACGATTTGAAGTCAGTCTCCGCTGGATGAAGGGCGGAGAGCAATTCTCGCGGTTGTCTGGCAGCGGGCGCGCCACAACAGCGCGATGTGCCCGCACCACGGCGCGCGGTTCAGCCTGGAAGACCGGCGCTCGCTCTCGCAACTGACCACAAACGCACTGCGCCTGTTTCCCTGCGCGGCCAGATGCCTTTGAAACTTCGCATGGTAGTGTATGGTATGCCAGTATATTTTTCGTCATTAAGGTATATCAGTTTGTTTTATTAAACAAAATCAATAACTACCAAATTAGTCCACTATGCAATTATACGCCCCCGGATGGATTTTTGTTGCGTGAAGCCGCTCGTTAACGCATGATGCTAGGCAACAAGATTCAATCAGTTTTGGGAGCATGAGAACGAGCATGTCGTCCGCTGTTAACAAATCCGCGTCAACTGAGAAACGCCTGTCTCCCAAACCGTTCAAATTCGGCTATCTGGTGCATGACGTTTCACGTATCCGCCGCACGGTGATGGACCAGACCATGCGGCCGCTGGGCATCACCCGCTCGCAGTGGACTGTGCTGTCAGTCCTGGCGCGCGGCGGCAATGATGGCATGATGCAGGTGGATTTGGCCAGGCTGCTGGAGGTCGGCAAGGTGACAGTGGGCGGGCTGGTGGACCGGCTGGAGGCGACCGGCCATGTGGAGCGCCGCGCCGACGCCAATGACCGGCGGGTGAAGCGGGTGTTCATCACCGGGCAGGGGTTTGAGGTGGTCCAGAAGATGATCGAGATTGCCACCAAGGTGAACGAGCGCATCCTGCGCAATATCACGCCGGAGCAGCAGCGGATTACCGAGGACGTGCTGTATGCGGTGAAGAAGAATTTGAAGGAAATCGCCGCCGAAGGCAACACGAGCGGGCGGGCCGAGAAGTTTGGCAGCCAGCTCGCGGAGCTGAATGCCGGCAATCGCGGCGAGACCGGCGCGCACGGGCTGATTGCATGAAATCACACGTGAAAACCTCTGTTTTCATATTTTAGAGTATCCGTTATATACCCCGACTCTGTGAGAATTTGGATGGGACTTGCCAAAG
>NZ_JAQTZC010000101.1 GCF_028687955.1 Acidocella sp. | reverse complement strand
ATCCCGGAGCGATGACGCCCAAAGTTCCAATGTGTCTTCAACAGATGCGCCGCCACTTATCAGAGCCTGAATCATGGTTGCCCATTGATTCAGAACTCGCAATAAAATGCAACTGTAGTGATAGGCGCTCGGCCGGGATACGCTCCGCGGCCTTCTGCATCAGCGTCACGATATGCGCCTTATCCGGGATATTCGGCGAGTGGATATCATACACGCCCGGGCCGATCTGGTTCGGATAGTTGAAGTCGTCAAATACGTCGAGCAGTTCCATATCCGACCGTGAGGTCTCGATGGTGATCACATCCGCGTCCATCAGGGCGATGGCGGCGATGATGTCATTAAACTCGGAATAGCACATATGGGTGTGGATCTGGGTTTCGTCCTGCACGCCGTTGGCGGTGATGCGGAACGAGCCCACTGCCCAGTCCAGATAGGCCTTCCACTGGGATTTGCGCAGCGGCAGCCCTTCACGCAGCGCGGCTTCATCGATCTGGATGATGCGCACGCCGGCTTTCTCTAGGTCCAGCACCTCCTCGCGGATGGCCAGTGCTAACTGATAGCAGGAGACGGAACGAGGCTGGTCGTCACGCACGAAGGACCAATTGAGGATGGTCACAGGGCCGGTGAGCATACCCTTCATCGGCTTATCCGTGAGGGAAGCGGCGTATTTGATCCACGCCACCGTCATAGCCTTCGGACGGCTGATGTCGCCAAACAGGATCGGCGGTTTCACGCAACGCGAGCCATAGGACTGCACTCAGCCCGCCTGGCTGAAGGCATAGCCTTCGAGTTGCTCGCCGAAATACTCCACCATGTCGTTACGCTCAGCCTCGCCATGTACCAGCACGTCCAGCCCCAGCGCCTCCTGTTCGCGCACGCTGTGCTCGATTTCAGCACGCATGGCCTGGGTGTAGGCGGCCTCAGTGATGGTGCCGGCCTTGAACGCGCTGCGCGCTAGACGGATTTCTTTGGTCTGCGGAAAGGAGCCGATGGTGGTGGTGGGGTAGAGCGGCAGCTTCAGCAGCGCGGCCTGTTTGGCCACGCGCACCGCGAACGGGCTCTGGCGGCGCCCAAGCTCCGGGGTGATGGCCGCCACGGTTTCTTTCACCGCCGGGTTGTTCACCCGCGCCGAAGCAAGGCGCGAGGCGATGGCGGCGCGGTTGGCGGCAAGCTCTGGTGCAACCGCGTCACGGCCTTGGCCGAGCGCGGTCGCTAGCACGGTCACCTCTCCAAGTTTCTGCACAGCAAACGCTAGCCAGGAGCTGATTTCAGCGTCGAGTCTGTGCTCGCTGTCCAGGTCAACCGGCACATGCAGCAGCGAGCAGGACGGGGCAAGCCACAACCGCGCACCCAGCGTTTTAGCGATTGGTTCCAACCAATCCAGCGTCGCCTCCAGATCGGCCTTCCAGATGTTGCGGCCATTGACCACGCCCAGCGAGATAATGCGCTCCGCCGGGCTGGTCTGGATCAGCGCCTCCACTTCATGGCGGGCATTGATTGCATCGATATGTACACCCTGTACGGGGAGTGCCGCCACCAACGGCAGATTATCCTGCAACTGGCCAAAATAGGTGGCAAGCAGCAGTTTCACCGGGCTCGAACCAAAACTCTGATAGGCAGCGCTGAAAGCTTCGTGCCAAGCGGCGTCCAACTCGGTCACCAGGATGGGTTCATCAAGCTGTACCCATTCGGCACCCGCCGCGCCGAAGGCGGCCAGCAGCTCGGTGTAAACCGGCAGCAGGCGGGGGAGGAGCGCCAGCTTGTCCGAGCCGTCCTTGGCCTTACCGAGCGCCAGATACGTCATCGGCCCGATGATCACCGGCTTGACCTTAACACCCTGGGCCTTAGCTTCGGCCAGCTGCGCCAGTAGGCGCGAGGCATCGAGCTTGAATTGCGTACCGGCTTCGAATTCGGGCACGATGTAGTGGTAGTTTGTGTCAAACCACTTGGTCATCTCGCTGGCCGCCACGCCACCGCAGCAAGCGCCGTGATCCTCGGCCCCCGCCGCCGAGCGGCCACGCGCGACGCGGAAGTAATTGTCCAGCGCGTCACCATGGAAGCCGCGCACGCGCGCGGGCAGGTTGCCGAGAGTGAAGCTCATGTCCAGAACTTGATCGTAGAGGGAGTAGTCGCCCACTGGCACCAGATCAAGCGCCGCCTGGTCGTGCCAATGTTTTGCGCGTAGCCCAGCGCCGGTGCGCTGCAAATCTTCGCATGACGCATGCCCTTTCCAGTAGGATTCAAGCGCGAATTTCAGCTCGCGCTTGGCGCCGATGCGCGGGAAACCGAGATTATGGGTCGTGACCATGGGCGTACACCTGAACTTGAGGAGGAAAGGAGCCGGAGTCCTACCCGCTTGAGTTCATGAATAAAAATGGTATAAATTCATAATTCGATGAATTTTATTCACGCACGGAGCCGACTGAATGGCGATCCTTGAACGTATCCATCTGGCCATTATCCGCGAGGTTGAGCGCCAGGGCTCGCTGACTGCGGCGGCGGCGCAGTTGAACCTGACGCAGTCGGCGCTCTCTCACGCCATCGCCAAGTTGGAAGATCAGATCGGGGTAAAAATCTGGCGGCGTGAAGGGCGCAGTCTGCAGCCGACCCAACCCGGCGCGTTTCTGCTGGCGGCTGCCAACCGTCTGCTGCCGCAATTTGCCCATGCCGAGGAGCGTCTGCGGCAATTCGCCAAAGGGGAGCGGGGTACGCTGCGCATCGGCATGGAGTGTCACCCCTGTTATCAATGGCTGCTCAAAATCGTGGCGCCGTATCTGGATAACTGGCCGAAGGTGGAGGTGGATGTGCGGCAGAAATTTCAGTTCGGCGGCATCGGCGCGTTGTTTGGCTACGAGATCGACATGCTGGTCACGCCTGATCCGCTCCATAAGCCGGGCTTGCGCTTCACACCGGTGTTTGACTACGAGCAGGTTCTGGTGGTCGGGCCAGAGCATCCGCTGTGCGGCGCCGATTTTGTGTTGCCGCACGAGCTAGCCGAAGAAACGCTGATTACCTATCCGGTCCCGGCCGACCGGCTGGACATCTACACCCAGTTTCTTACCCCCGCCGGGATCAGCCCCCGGCAGCATAAACCGATTGAGACCACCGACATCATGCTGCTGATGGTGGCGCATGGCCGCGGCGTGGCCGCCCTGCCGCGCTGGCTGGTGGAGGAAAATGCCGCGAAGTTCAACGTCAGCCCCGTCCGCCTGGGGCGCGATGGCGTTGCCAAGCAGATTTTCTTAGGGCTGCGCGAGGCAGATGCGGACATCGACTATATGCGCGCCTTCATTGAGTTGGCGTCCACCCGCCGCGTAGAAGCGACCCCGCGGCCGACCTGAGATAAACGCTACCCCGGGGAGGGCGCTGTTACTTCCGGCGTATCGGCGGCGTGCTCCTGGAGCGGAACATAAAGCTGGCCACCCGTCAGTGCGAAAGCCTCGTTCTGCTTTTCTAACCCCGCAAGGCGGTCAGCTTCCTCGCGGATGTCCTGGCTGATTTTCATGGAACAAAATTTTGGACCGCACATGGAGCAGAAATGCGCCGTTTTATGCGCCTCCTTGGGCAGCGTTTCATCGTGGAAGCTGCGCGCCGTGTCCGGGTCCAGGCTGAGGTTGAACTGATCCTCCCAGCGGAACTCAAACCGCGCGCGGGAAATCGCATCATCACGCAGCCGCGCTGAGGGATGTCCCTTCGCCAGGTCCGCTGCATGGGCCGCGAGTTTGTAGGTGATCACACCGGTTTTTACGTCCTCGCGGTTCGGCAGGCCGAGATGCTCCTTGGGCGTGACGTAACAGAGCATGGCGGTGCCGAACCAGCCGATCATCGCGGCACCGATGGCCGAGGTGATATGGTCATAGCCTGGTGCGATGTCAGTGGTCAGCGGCCCGAGCGTGTAGAATGGCGCTTCGTGGCAAGTGGCCAACTGCTTATCCATGTTGGCTTTGATCTTGTGCATCGGCACATGGCCGGGGCCTTCGATCATCACCTGGCAGCCTTCGGCCCAGGCGGTTTTTGTCAGCTCGCCCAAGGTTTCCAGTTCGGCGAATTGCGCGGCGTCGTTGGCATCAGCGTTCGAACCAGGGCGCAAGCCATCGCCCAGCGAGAAGGACACGTCGTATTTGCGCATGAGGTCACAGATGTCGCCAAAATGCTCATAGAGAAAACTCTCGCGGTGATGCGAGAGGCACCAATGCGCCATGATCGAACCGCCGCGTGAGACAATGCCTGTGACGCGTTTGGCGGTGAGCGGTATGTAGCCCAACCGCACGCCGGCATGGATGGTGAAATAATCCACGCCCTGCTCGGCCTGTTCGATCAGCGTGTCCTTGAACACTTCCCAGTCAAGCTTACTGGCATCGCCGCCCACTTTCTCCAGCGCCTGATAGATAGGCACGGTGCCGATCGGCACGGGTGAATTACGCAGGATCCAGCTACGGATATTATGGATGTTGCGCCCGGTGGAGAGGTCCATCACCGTGTCCGCGCCCCAGCGGATCGCCCAGACCAGTTTCTCCACCTCCTCGGCGGCGCTGGATGTCACCGCGGAGTTGCCGATATTGGCGTTGATCTTGACCAGAAAATTGCGCCCGATGATGACCGGCTCCAGCTCCGGGTGGTTGATGTTGGCCGGAATGATGGCGCGCCCTGCAGCGATTTCCGCGCGGACAAATTCGGGCGTGATAAACTCAAGGATCGCCGCGCCGAAATTCTCGCCGTCAGCCCGCAGGGCCGCCGCCTGCTCATGCGCGGCATAGCGCCCCAGATTTTCCCGGTGGGCCACGTAGATCATCTCCTCGGTGACGATCCCGGCGCGGGCGAATTCGTATTGCGTGACCATCTGGCTATCGCGCGCCACATGAATCTGGTGCGGCGCCGGGCAGAGCGGCACCAGCCGGTCAACCGGCGTAAACCCATTGTCCTCGGGTTTAACCGCCCGCCCGGCGGCGGCCGTATAGCTGCGTGCGGCAATCCATCCGGCGCGGGGTTTGGGCAGGCCGGTATTGAGGTCGATGCCGGCCATGTCTTCCGTATAAAGGCCGGAAGTGTCGTAGAGCCGCATCGGCGGCTCTACAGCCGTCGGGTGCAGCGCGATCTCACGGAATGGCACCAGAATGTCGGGCCGCCCTTGCGGCGCGGAATAGATTTTTCGCGAACCGATAATCGGCCCAATGGTCACTTCATTTAGCTTCTGTTGAATGGTCACGCTGTACGCCCTCCAAAAAACAGAGAGCGGGTGCAAAGACATTCTGCAAATCCCCGTCCCTCCGCCGGTATGACCCGGATCAGGTTCAAAGGGTTTATCGCGGCGGG
>NZ_JAQTZC010000100.1 GCF_028687955.1 Acidocella sp. | reverse complement strand
GCTGAACGCAACCTTCGCTGAGCGTTTTCTCAAGGCCGAGGGCATCGCCATCGCTGGCGGCAGCCTGCGCGGCGAGCAAGGGCGGCGCATCCAGTTCTGGCCTGTCACGGGCCGCGCCCGGCAGGTGCTGCTAGCGAAGGAAACCGAATCCATCATGCGGGCCGAACGCACCCGTCCGATGCCGCCCACGCCGCCAGGCCAAGGAAGTGTGGAACTTTTTACAGATAGCGAAACGGTGTTCAGACAAACCCGGCCACCTCAATCGCGTGGGCCGGGTTCGGCTACCACGTAGCGCGGCCGAGTGAAGTGATCTGCCGCCGCCGCCTTCAAGCCCCCCGGCGTTGCCGCCACCGTATGGCAGACCGCACGCAACACAGCTAACTCACCGCGCAAAGATAGTGCGAGAACATGACGCTCCAGCGCTTCCCGGCGTGCCAGGGCCTGTCAGGCCGTGGCTCTTGTGCTTTGGCGGATTGTGCTATCACTTAAGCCTAAAGGCCCGTCTGGGCGCATAAGGAGTTTGCGTACGTGTTTTCCACCTCCCGGCTTCACCCGAAACGACTCGCTGCTGTCTCACTGTTGAGCCTTTCTAGCTGCATGGTCGGCCCTAATTTCAAAGCCCCGCATCCCGCGGTCCCCACGGCTTATATCTCCAGCGCCCCCGCCACCCCCTATGTCACGGCCGGCTCGGTTAACCCCCAATGGTGGAACAGCTTTAACGACCCTGAATTAACCAGCCTGGAAACCCAGGCCGTGGCCCAGAACCTGGACCTGCAAATCGCCACCCAACGCCTGATCGAAGCCCAGGCCCAGGCCCAGATTGAAGGCGCCGTGCTCTACCCCAACATCGGCGCCAACGCCTCCTATTCCCGCGAGGGGCTTAGCGACAAGGGCGTCATCCAGGCGCTGGGCGGCGGCGGCGGCGCCGGCATTCCCGTGGCCGCTGTCCCCCCGTTTGACGTTTATCAGTACGGCCTCCAGGCCACGTATGACCTTGATCTCTGGGGCAAGAACCGCCGCACCGCCGAGGCCGCTGTTGCCGCCGCCGCCGGCTCGCTGGAAGCCCGCCGCGCCGCGCTGCTCAATGTCGAAACCCAGGTCGCCAGCAATTACATCCAGTTGCGCGGCACCCAGGCGGTGCTCGCCATCACGCAAAAAAACCTGGATTCGGCGAACCAGCTGGTTAATCTCACGGTTGAGCGCCAGCAGGCCGGCCTCACCACCGCGCTGGATGTCGCCAACGCCCGCGCCACCGCGGCGCAAATTTCCGCGCAAATTCCCACGCTCACCGCCCAGCGCGACGCGCTGATCAACCAGCTCGGCCTACTCCTGGGGCAAACCCCCAACAGCTTCCCGCCCGCGCTGTTGGCCGCTGCCCCCGTGCCGCTCACCCCGCCCAGCGTGCCCGCCGGCCTCCCGGCAGACCTTCTGCGCCGCCGGCCCGATATCCGCGAGGCCGAGGACAAGCTCCACAGCGCCACCGCCGAGGTCGGCGTCGCCACGGCGGCGTTCTTCCCGGATTTCTCCCTCACCGGCTCTGTCTCTCTCCAGGCTCTGCAACTCAAAAACCTGAACGGGCTGAGCGCGCTCACCTATGCGGTAGGCCCCACTCTCACCATACCGTTGTTTGAGGGCGGACAGCTGCACGGCCAACTCAAACTCCGCAAGGCGCAGGAGAAGGAAGCCGCCATCGGCTACGCCAAAACCGTGCTCACCGCATTTTATCAGGTGGACAACGCCCTGAGCGCCTACACCCAGGAGCACACAACGCTCAACGCCCTTACCACCGACGCGCAGCAAAGCCAGCTCGCCCTCAACCTCGCCGAGGACCAATACAAACAAGGCCTGGTGGACTACCTCACCGTCCTCACCGCGCAACAGGCCTACCTGACCGCCCAGCAAGGCCAGGCGCGCGCGCGCGAAACCCTGGGCACTAACCTCGTCACCCTCTACCAGGCGCTGGGCGGCGGCTGGGAGGGGGATGTCACCACCAGCAATTCATAAAAGGCCCAGAGGCAGGCTGAATCTGGTTTATCCCAGCTTCAACCCGCCTCATCATCCTCTTCCTCTAGCCCGAACTGCTGCGCCTCCTCGTCATACTCAAACAATTCCGCATAGCGCCCCCAGGCGATCACCGTGCGCAACGTTTCCTCGGCATATTCGGGGGACATATGGTCCTCCAGCTCGTCGCGGAAACGCACCGCCGACGCCCGGTGATTAGAGCGCTGGTCGATCACCGTGGTAATCGCTGAGATCAACGGCACATGCGCGCGCAGCTGCGCGGCAAAAATAACCTTGCGGTCCTCCGTCTCCGATTCAGCAAACTTCCGCCCGGTCTCTGTCAGAATCAAATCGCCTTCCTCCAGCACGGCAAACCCCAGCATCCCCAGCGTTTCGCCCAGCGGCAGCAACTCATCGGCCTCATATTGCAGCGCCGCCGCCAGCGCCGGCAAATCCGCCCGCCCGTCATAGGGCGGGTTATGCAGCGTCTCTAACAGGCCGGACATCAAATTCGTGCCCACCGGATGCAGCGGCGTGGCAAATCCCGTCGGCACCGCCGCCGGCGCCGCCTGCACCTCCTTGGGCGCCCGGCGCGTCATAATCCCGTATATGTCATCCACCAGCTGGCGGAACGCCGGGTCAAACCGGTTGCGCGGATGCGCGAATGGCACCAGCAGCTCATGCGCCACTCGCCCCGGATTGGAGGAGAACACCAAAATCCGGTCACACAACAACACCGCCTCCTCGATGTTGTGCGTCACAATCAGGATGGACTTCACCGGCAGCTTCTTGTCCATCCACAAATCGATCAAATCGGTCCGCAGCGTCTCCGCTGTCAGCACATCCAGCGCCGAGAACGGCTCATCCATCAGCAGCAGGTCCGGATGCACCACCAGCGCGCGCGCCAGCCCCACCCGCTGGCGCATGCCGCCTGAAAGCTCCTTCGGGTAGGCCGTATCATACCCACCCAGCCCGATCAGGTCGATCGCCGCCTCCGTGCGCTCCTCGCGCTCATCCTTGCGCACGCCCAACGCCTCCAACCCCAGCTCCACGTTTTCCTGCACGGTGAGCCACGGAAACAGCGCAAAACTCTGAAACACCATGGCCACGCCCTCGGCCGGCCCGCGCAGCTCCTTGCCGCGCCACTTCACCTCGCCAGCCGTCGGCTTCAGCAACCCTGAGACAATGCGCAGCAACGTGGATTTTCCCGAGCCCGAGCGTCCGAGCAGCCCCACAATCTCGCCTTTCTCCAGCGTCAGCTCCACATCGTCCAGCACCACCAAATCCGCGCTGGCCTCCTTGTGGTAGGACTGCCGGCAGTTGCGCACAGTCAGCAGCGGGCCTTCATAATTCTGGTCCATGATGCGTTACCCCAGGGTGGTGCGGCGTGTCGCGTAGGCATACAGCGGCCGCCAGAGAATGCGATTAAATACGATGACAAATACCGACATCACAACAACTCCCAGCACCACACGCGCCGTATCGCCGTTGTTCGTCGCCTGCGCGATATACGCGCCAAGCCCCTGCGCCACCAGTTTCTTGTTGCCCCAGCTCGCCACCTCGGCCACGATCGAGGCATTCCAAGCCCCGCCCGAGGCCGTGAGCGCCCCGGTGATGAAATACGGCAGAATCCCCGGTATCATCACCTTGCGCCACCACAGCCAGCCGCGCACCCGGAAATTCGCCACTGCCTCCTTCATATCCCCCGGAAACGCCGCCGCCCCCGCGATGACGTTGAACAACACATACCATTGCGTGCCGATCAGCATCAGCGGCGAAAGCCAGATGTTCGCGTTCACATGGAAATACACAATCGCGATCACCACCGGCGGAAACAGCAAATTAGCGGGGAAGGCGGCCAAAAACTGCGCAATCGGCTGCGCGATGCGCGTGGCTCCCGGCCGCAGCCCTATCCACACGCCAATCGGCACCCAAACCACCGCCGCCACGCTCATCAACACAATCACCCGCGTCATCGTATAGGCGCCCATCAGCACCGCGGTTCCCAGATCATGCCATTGCAGCGAGGCCGCGACAAAATCGACAATCCGCCACCCCGCATACGCGGCCACCAGCGCGATCACCCCGAACCACACCCCATCGACAATGCGCGAAGGCTTCCGGTTCTCGTCGACCTGCACCCGCACCCCGGCCCCCAGCCGCAGCCGGAACACCACCTCCAGCGCCGCGCTCACCGCATCGCCGATCGCGCGGAGCACCGCCGTGCGGCGCAGCAGTTTCAGCATCCATGGCTCCGGCGCGGAAACGCTGGCCGTTGTCTCAAAACGGAACTTGCCGGACCACGCCACCAGCGGGCGGAAGATCAACTGATCATAGAGCAAAATCACTACGAGCATCGCCACAATCGCGTAGCCGATCGCCGCCACATTCCGCTGCGCCAGCGCGGTCGCCACATACGAGCCAATGCCCGGTAGCGCGAAGGTGGTGTTGCCCACCGTCACCGCCTCGGAGGCCACCACGAAAAACCAACCGCCGGACATTGAGAGCATGGTGTTCCAGATCAGCCCCGGCATCGCGAAGGGCACATCCAGCCGCCAGAATTTCTGCCACGGCGAGAGCCGGAAGCCGCGCGCCACCTCCTGCAAATCGGTAGGCAGCGTGGTCAGCGCCTGATAAAAGCTGAACGCCATGTTCCACGCTTGGCTGGTGAAAATCACGAACACCGCCGCCAGCTCCGCGCCCATCACCTGGCCGGGGAACAACGCCATGAAGAACGTCACCGTAAAGGTCAGAAACCCCAAAATCGGCACGGATTGCAGAATATCGAGTATGGGTATCAGCACCATCCCCGCGCGACGGCTCTTCGCCGCCAGCGTGGCGTAGGTGAAGGTGAAGGTGAAGGAGAAGAACAGCGCCGCGAACATCCGCGCCGTGGAGCGCAGCGCATAATACGGAAGATACGCCGGGTTAAGATGGATCGGCGTATTCTGTATGGCCGCAATCGGCGTCGCGATCGTCCCGCGCCCCACATCCACCAAGCCGATCAGCAGCCCCATCACCAGCAGCAGCGCCACCCCGTCCCAACGGTTGGGCAACCGGCGTCCGGCCAGGGCAGGGGGGGTATAGTTGGTCATCATGCTGCCTGGCGCTTTAAGGGTTGTTCCGCTGCTTCCCCTTAGCCACGTCGGGCTCTTTTGTCACCCGGGGCGGTGGTTGCACTTTCATGAACCTCCCCCCGGTTTCTCTCAATCCAACTCAGGCCGAGCGGCAGGTCTTTATCCCAAACGGCAGATACGCCGGGCACCAGCCGGTAGTCCCGGTCGCCAGCGGCACAACGCCAATATAGCCCCACCACCCCACATAATGCAGCAACGCCGCGACAATCAGCGCCAGCCCCACCACAATGCGCAAAATCCGGTCAATCCCGCCAACATTCTTCTTCATTTTGGTCTCCATGCCGTATGCCGTGTTAAGTTCATCACTTCGCAGTATGCGCGCCGGGGTTAACCCCTG
>NZ_JAQTZC010000099.1 GCF_028687955.1 Acidocella sp. | reverse complement strand
AAATACTCCTTATGATCGTCACCGATGTCAGAGCCCGACATATTCTGGTGCTTCACGCAGGCGATCCCCTGGCGGATTTCCTGACGCTGCACATTCAGCACGTAGCCAAGCATCCCGGCGGCGCCAAAATATTCCTTGGCCAGATTATCAGTGGAAAGTGCCGCGGTATGGTATGTCGGCAGCGTGATGAGATGGTGGAAAATCCCCGCCCGCTTGGAGGCATCCGCCTGGAAGGTGCGGATTTTCTCATCCGCGCGCGCACCAATCTCAGTGGCATCATACTCCACGTTCATCAGCTTCGCGCGGTCATAGGCGGACACATCCTTACCCTCGGCCTGCATCGCATCATAAACCTGCTGGCGGAAATTCAGCGTCCAGTTGAAAGACGGTGAATTGTTGTAAACCAGCTTGGCATTCGGCACCACCGCGCGGATGCGATCCATCATCCCGGCGATCTGTTCCACATGCGGCTTCTCGGTTTCGATCCAGAGCAGATCAGCGCCGTTTTGCAGGCTGGTGATGGAGTCGAGCACGCAACGGTCCTCGCCTGTGCCGGCGCGGAACTGGAACAGATTGGAGGGCAGGCGCTTGGGGCGCAGCAGCTTACCGTTGCGGTTGATGATGACATCGCCGTTGCGCGCGTCGCCCGGCGCCACTTCTTCGCAATCCAGGAACGAATTATACTGATCTCCCAGATCGCCCGGCGTATGGGAGACGGCAATCTGCTTGGTCAGACCGGCGCCCAGCGAATCCGTGCGGGTCACGATGATCCCGTTCTCGACACCAAGCTCCATGAAAGCATAGCGGCAGGCGCGAACTTTCGCGATGAAATCCTCATGCGGCACGGTCACCTTGCCATCCTGATGCCCGCACTGCTTTTCATCCGAGACCTGATTCTCGATTTGCAACGCGCAAGCGCCCGCCTCAATCATCTTCTTGGCCAGCAGATAGGTTGCTTCCGCATTGCCAAAACCCGCGTCAATATCAGCGATGATGGGAACAACATGGGTCTCGAAATTCTCAATCTTCATCTGCACCTGCTTCTGCTTGGCCAGATCGCCCGCCGCGCGCGCCGCATCCAGATCGCGGAACAGCAGCCCCAGTTCACGGGCGTCAGCCTGACGCAAGAAGGTATAAATCTCTTCGATCAACGCCGGAACGGAGGTTTTCTCATGCATCGACTGATCCGGCAGCGGGCCGAAATCCGAGCGCAGGGCAGCAACCATCCAGCCAGAGAGATAGATGTAGCGGCGCTTGGTGGCGCCGAAATGCTTCTTGATGGAGATCATCTGCTGCTGGGCGATGAACCCATGCCAGGCGCCGAGCGACTGGGTGTAATTCGCCGGGTCGGCGTCGTAGGCCGCCATGTCGGCGCGCATGATGCCGGCCGTGTATTTGGCGATATCCAGACCGGTATGGAAACGGTTCTGCAACCGCATCCGCTCGATGGATTCAGCATTGATACCGTCCCAGGTACCGTGCTTGCTCTGGATAAGGTGGGTCAGTTTCGTAATATTCTCTTGATAAGACATCTGCGTTTTCCGTTGCCGTTGGTGAGGATGCGTGTTGCAATGCACCAAGTAGACATTGTTTTGGAAAAAAGGGAGTCAATTTTGTAAAAAGAAGCTGTAATATTGTAAAGGATTTACCGATTTTCACGGAAAACATGTAAAATTTTTTCTAAAGGCTGCGCGGCGCCGCCGTACTCTGGCCTTCCCGCGCGCGGCAATGCAGAAAACCGCCGCCTGATGCCTATGTTTTCCAGAAGGTCATCAACAATCCACCGGCAACGATGAGAACGCCGCCGCACAGGATCGGCAGGCTCGGGCGCACCCCGAAGGCGGCAAGGTTGATGACCTGCGCGACCCCAAAAAACAAGGCGACATAAACGCCGAGGAGTCTGCCAAAATCCCAGTTGGGCAGGTTGACGGTGATGCCGTAACTGAACAGAACGGCGGCGCCCAAAGCAAAAAAGCCCACTCGCATGCCCATGGCGTGCGCATGGAGGCCGGTGCGAGCCAAGGCGTCGCCACCGGCTTCGAGCACGGCGGCAAGGGTGAGGACAACAAGAATCGAAAAATGCCTCACGGCGCTACGCCGTGAACACAACGGCTTTTTTGCCGTTGAGGATAACCCGGTCTTCAAGGTGATAGCGGACAGCGCGGGCAAGAACGCGGCGTTCAATATCGCGGCCCTTGCGCACGAGATCATCCGGCGTGTCGGCGTGAGAAATCCGCTCGACATCCTGTTCGATGATCGGGCCTTCATCAAGGTCGGTGGTGACATAATGGCCGGTCGCGCCGATCAGTTTCACGCCGCGGCCATGCGCCTGGTGGTAAGGCTTCGCGCCTTTGAACCCCGGCAGAAACGAATGATGAATATTGATGCATTTGCCAGCGAGTTTCGCTGCCAGCGCGTCGGAGAGCACCTGCATGTAGCGGGCCAGCACAACAAGCTCTGATTTGGTCTCCTTCACCAGCGCCCAGATCTGGCCCTCCTGCTCCATCTTGGTATCCCTGGTGACCGGCAGATGGTGGAAGGAAATGCCCCCCAGGTCGATCCCCGCGAAATGCTCGCGCCCATGGTTGGAAATGATCGCGGTAGGCGTCATCGCGAGTTCACCAATGCGCCAGCGATACAGCAGATCAACAAGGCAATGGTCGAATTTGGAAACCAGCAGCAGCACCCGGCGCGGGGTGGCATGGTCGTTGATGGCGTGGGTGAGTTTGAACGGTTCAGCGATGCTGTGAAAATTCTCGCGCAGGACCTCAATGCCGCTGCCGCCAACAAGATCAAAGCCGATGCGGGCGAAGAACTTGCCGCTTTCATCGTCGTCAAACTGCTGCGCCTCGCGGATATCCGCGCCGTGCTCGAACAAATAGGTGCTAACCGCGGCAACGATGCCGGGGCGGTTCAAACAGGAAAGGGTAAGCACATATTGCGGTTTGGACATGCGGTTTCCTGAAGTATCGGCCATGGCGGGGCCGGGATGTTGCGGGCCGGGGAGTCATAGCGCAAATGGGCGTGGCCGTGAATCCTTGCCACGGGGGCGGCGAAAGAACGGCATCTTGCGCTTGCATGACTTGGGAGTAGTTATGGGCATCCAACATCCGAGGCTTAAGCCATGACCACAGAGTCCCGTCTCGTCGCGCTCCAGACCAGCCCGCCCGCCTTCACGCGGGATATGGCGGAAATGCTGGCGTGGGATATTTTCGGCGTGGCCGGCACCGCGCAGTTGCTCTATGGCGAGCGCGACCAGAATTTCCGCATCCGGCCCGAGGCGGGGGACGGGATCATCCTGAAAATCCTGGGGCCCGGCGAAGATGCCGCCACGGTTGAATTCCAGACCGGGGCGCTTGAACATATCGCGATGATGGACCCTGCCCTGCCGGTGCCGCGCATCCACAGAACGCTGGACGGCGAAGCCTATACGCGGGTGAACGATGATGCCGGGGTGGCGCATATCGTGCGGGCGCTACGGTTTCAGCCAGGGCGGCTCATGGAAGGCGTGGAGCCCGGCGCGCCGCTGCTACGCAACACTGGCGCCACGCTGGCGCGGCTGAACCGGGCGCTGGCGAATTATTTTCATCCGGCCGCGGGGCAGCGGATTGTGTGGGATCTGCGCCGGATCGTGGAGCTGCGGCCCTCCGCCAAACTAATCGAACCGGCGCCAGCCAGGGCGCTGGTCGAGGGCGTGCTCGACCGCTTCATCGCCTTCCTGCCCGAGATGGCGCGGCTACGCCACCAGATGGTGCATAACGACCTGCACCCCGGCAACATGCTGATAAACGATACGGCCAGCGCGATAACCGGGCTGCTCGATTTTGGCGACATGATCCACGCCCCGCTGGTGTTCGACATTGCGGTGACCGCCGCCGAGACCACGGGCGCCAACATGTCCCCCATTGATTACGCCGCCGAGGTGATCGCCGGGTATAACGCGGTGACACCGCTGGAGGATGCCGAATTCCCCGCCTTATTCGAGGCCATCATCGCCCGGCATGCGCAGAGCGCCACCATCCACGCCTGGCGGCGGCATAACGACCCGGAGGGCGCAGCGAAGCTTGGCAGCCTGAGCGCGCTGAGCGCCCCGGCCATCGAGACGTTTCTGAGCGCCGGGCGCGATGGCGTGGTGGCGAAATTCCGCGCCGTGGCGGCCAGCAGGTTGGATGAAAACGCCGCTGCCCTGCCCGCGCGGCGGCAACGCGTGCTGGGCCGGGGGCTGGAACTTTCCTACCGCGAGCCGGTGCATCTGGTACGCGGCGAAGGCGTGTTTCTCTACGAGCCAGATGGGCGGCGCTATCTCGACGCTTACAATAACGTGCCCGCCGTGGGGCATGGGAACAAGCGCGTGGCGGAGGCCATAGGCCGGCAGATGGCAACGCTGTGCGCCAACACCCGCTACCTGCACGAGAGGGTGGTGGAATATGCCGAGCGGCTGACCGCCACCATGCCCGAGGGGCTGGAGACTTGCCTGTTCGTGAACAGCGGCTCGGAGGCGAATGACGCGGCCTGGCGGATCGCCAAAACCGTGACCGGGCGCGGCGGAGCCCTGGTGATGGCCAACGCCTATCATGGCGTGACCGATGCGGTGGCGGCGCTCTCGCCGTATTACGGCCCCTTCGCGCAGCCGCTGGCCCCCTTCGTGCAAACGCTGGAGGCGCCCGATACCTATCGCGGGCGGTTCACCGGCGCGGGGGCGGCGGCGCATTACGCGGCGGATGCCGGCCGGGCCATCGCCATGCTGCAGGCGAGCGGGCACGGCGTGGCCGCGCTGATCATTGATTCCGCCTTTGTCTCCAACGGCATACTGGATGTGCCGGAAGGCTATTTGGCAGCGGTGGCCGCCAAGGTGCGCGCTGCGGGGGGGCTGGTGATCGGCGACGAGGTGCAATCAGGCTTCGGGCGCATGGGCGCTGCGTTCTGGGGGTTTGCGCGCCATGGCGTGGTGCCCGACATGGTAACGCTGGGCAAGCCGATGGCCAACGGGCACCCGGCCGGCGCGGTGGTGACACGGCGCGATTTGTTGCAGGCGTTTACTGACAAGATCGATTTTTTTTCAACCTTTGGGGGCAACCCCGTCTCGGCTGCCGCCGCGCTGGCCACGCTGGACATATTGCAGGGCGAGAAATTGCAGGAAAACGCGCGGACCACCGGCAAGCTGCTGCGCGAAGGGCTGAAAGCGCTGGCCGGGCGGTATGCCGCCATTGGGAATGTGCGCGGCAGCGGGCTGATGGTTGGCGTGGAGATTGTGCGCGACCACGCATTGCGCACGCCGGCGCCGGAGCTGGCGAAGCAGATCGCCAATAAAATGCGCCATCTGGGCGTGTTGATCGGCACCGAGGGACCGAATGGGAATGTCTTGAAAATCCGCCCGCCCCTGCCCTTCGGCCCGCCGCATGCCGCGATGCTTCTGGAAGCCCTGGACCAGGCGCTCTAGAGTGCGATCGTTTGAGGTTCGCTCAGCCGAGCGAGCCGAAAGCGTGAATCGCCCTCAGAAAAATA
>NZ_JAQTZC010000098.1 GCF_028687955.1 Acidocella sp. | reverse complement strand
GCGCTGGATGGCCTGATGGGCAGGGCGGCGGATGCGGCGTGCATTCACTTCAAACTGCTCAACCGCACCAAGGGGCCGGCGGTGCGCGGGCCGCGGGCGCAGGCGGATCGCAAGCTGTATCGCAACGCCATCCAGGCGATGCTGGCGGCGCAGGAGAATTTGACCATTGTGGAGGGCGAGGCGGCGGGGCTGCTGCGCGATGCCTCCGGCCGGTTGAGCGGGGTGACCACGGCGGACGGGCGGGCGTTTTCCTGCGCGGCGGCGGTGCTCACCACCGGGACTTTTTTGCGCGGCGTGCTGCATTTCGGCAATGTGATGGCGCCTGGCGGGCGGATTGGCGATGCCCCGGCGGTGGGGCTGGCCGAGGCGCTGCTGGGCCTCAACCTGCCGCTGGGGCGGCTGAAAACCGGGACGCCGCCACGGCTGGACAAGCAGAGCATCGACTGGGACGGCCTGGCCGAGGACAAGGGCGAGGACCCGCCGGAGTGTTTCTCCAGCCTGACCGCGCGCGTGACCAACCCGCAGATCTCCTGCCGGATTACCGGCACCACGGAGCTGACGCATGCGATCATCCGCGACAATATCCATAAATCGGCGGTGTATGGCGGGAATATCGCGGGGAAGGGGCCGCGCTATTGCCCCTCCATCGAGGATAAGGTGGTGCGGTTCGCCGAGAAGCCGGGGCATCAGATTTTTCTGGAGCCGGAGGGGCTGGATGATGACACCGTGTATCCTAACGGGATTTCCACCTCGCTGCCCGAGGATGTGCAGGAGCTGCTGATGCACTCCATCCCAGGGCTGGAGCACGCCAAAATCCTGCGGCCAGGCTATGCGGTGGAGTATGATTATGTGGACCCGCGCGCGCTGGACCATGGGTTGCAGGTGAAGGCGCTGCCGGGGCTGTATCTGGCCGGGCAGATCAACGGCACCACAGGGTATGAGGAAGCGGGCGCGCAGGGGCTGGTGGCCGGGCTGAACGCCGCGCGGGCCGCTGGCGGCGGTGCGCCGGTGAGCTTGGGCCGGGAGCAGGCGTATATCGGGGTGCTGATTGATGATCTGGTGACGCAAGGGGTGACGGAGCCGTACCGCATGTTCACCTCACGGGCGGAGTACCGGCTGCTGCTGCGGGCGGATAATGCCGAGCTGCGGCTCACACCGCTGGGGCTGGGCTGGGGTTGCGTGGGGGCTGAGCGGGCCAGGGTGTTTGCAGCGCTTGAGGCTGAGATTGCGGGGTATGCCGGCAGGCCGGAGGGGCATTCCCGCGGGGCGGAGATTTTGCGCGCGGATTTGCATTATGCCGGGTATCTCAACCGGCAGGAAAACGAGATTAAGGCCCGGGCGCGCGACGAGGCGGTGTTGATCCCCGGCGGGTTTGATTATGCCCTTGTGGGCGGGCTCTCCAACGAGCTGCGCGAGAAGCTGGAGCGGGTGCGGCCGCAGAATTTGAGCGTAGCGGGGCGGATTGAAGGGATGACACCGGCGGCGCTGGGGGCGATTTTTGGCGTGCTGAAGAAGGCAAGGCGGGCGGTATGAGCGAGGAACGCTTGCGCCAGTTCGCGGGGCTGGTGGCGAAATGGTCGCCAAAGATCAACCTGGTGAGCAAGGGGGATCTGGCGCACATTTGGGAGCGGCATGTGCGGGACTCCCTGGAGCTGGTGGCGCATATTCCGGCCGGGGTGACGCGGGCGACTGATCTGGGCTCTGGCGCCGGATTTCCGGGCATGGTGCTGGCCGTTGTGACGGGGATCGAATTTACGTTGATTGAGTCCGACACCCGCAAGGCGGCGTTTTTGATGGAAGCGGCGCGGATTTTGGCGGCGCCGGTGAAAGTTCTGAATACGCGCATTGAGGCGGCGAAGACGCGGCCGGCACCGCTGGTGACAGCCCGGGCGCTGGCGCCGCTGGATAAATTGCTGGGTTTGGCGGCGCCGCATCTGGCGGAAAACGGTGTTTGCCTGTTCCCGAAGGGGCGTGGCGCCGAAGTTGAATTGACGGCCGCAAGGGCGGTCTGGCACATGGAGGCCGAGCGCTTTGCATCGGCCTTAGATGCAGACGCGTGCATCCTGAAAGTGAGCCAGATCCGCCATGTTGGAACAAGTAAAGCCGCCGCGCCCTAGGATCATCGCCGTTGTGAACCAGAAAGGCGGGGTGGGGAAAACCACCACCGCCATCAATCTTGCCGCCGCCCTGGCTGTGGGTGGGAAGAAGGTGCTGCTGATCGATGTTGATCCGCAGGGCAATGCCAGTACCGGATTGGGAATTGACCGTGCGATCCGCCAAGGTGGCAGCTATGCGCTGCTGGCCGGGGATGGCGCGCTGGCGGCGCTGACGCTGCCGTGCGGGGTGGAGAATTTGAGCATCGTGCCCGCGGTGGAAGATTTGATCGGCGCTGATTTGGAGTTTAGCCAGACAGAGCGCCGGGAGTTTTTGCTGCGGGATGCGCTGGCGGGAGACTGCGCGGTGGACACCGTGTTTATTGACTGCCCGCCGGGCATGGGGTTGCTGACCCTGAATGCGTTGGTGGCGGCGGATGCGGTGCTGGTACCGTTGCAGGCGGAGTTTTTTGCGCTGGAGGGGATTTCGCAGCTGATGCGGACCATCGATAGGGTGAAGCGGGGCCTGAATCCGAAACTGGCGGTGGAGGGGATTGTTCTGACCATGACGGACAAGCGCAATAATCTCTCCGAGCAGGTGAGCAACGATGTGCGCGGGCATTTTGGCGCCGTGGTGTTCGATACGGTGATCCCGCGCAATGTACGGATTACCGAGGCGCCGAGCCATGGGCTGCCGGTGTTGTTGTATGATTTCCGCTCGGTGGGGGCGCAGGCGTATCTGGCGCTGGCGGCGGAGTTTTTGAGACGGTCGCGGATGAGGAAGGGAGCTGCGGTATGAGTGCGAAAGAACAGCCAAAACGGTTGGGGCGGGGCCTGGCGGCACTGCTGGGGGATGTGGCGGTGCCAACGAGCGTGAATGCGCCGGGGGTGCAGGCGTTGCCGGTGGACCTGCTGGAGCCGAGTCCGTATCAGCCGCGCCAGGACATGGACGAGACGGCGTTGCAGGAGTTGGCGGACTCGGTGAAACAGCGCGGGATTTTGCAGCCGTTGCTGGTGCGCCCCAAGCCTGGCAGCCCGGGGCAGTACCAGATTATTGCCGGTGAGCGGCGGTGGCGGGCGGCGCAGAAGGTGAGTCTGCATGAGGTGCCGGTGCTGGTGCGCGAGCTGAGCGACGCGGATGCGATGGCTGCCGGGCTGGTGGAAAATTTGCAGCGCGAGGATTTGAACCCGGTGGAGGAGGCCGAGGGGTATCAGCGGTTGATCACGGAGTTTCATCTCAGCCAGGAATCGCTGGGGGATGTTGTTGGCAAGTCACGCGGGCATATCGGCAATGTGCTGCGGGTGTTGAAATTGCCGCCGCAGGTGTTGGGGATGGTGCGCGATGGGAGCCTCTCCATGGGCCATGCCAAGGCGCTGTTGGCACATCCTGACCCGCTGAAGGGGGCGAAGGTGGTGCTGGATAAGGAGCTCTCCGTGCGGCAGGCGGAGGAGTTTGTGAATAATCTGGGGCGCTCGATTAAGGGGCGGTCATTGATTAAGCCGCCGCCGGAGCGCCGGATGGATAGTGAGGTTGAGGCGTTGGCGGAGAATTTGACCGAGCGGCTGGGGGTGAAGGTGAAGATCGGGTTTAATGGGCGGAGTGGGACGATTACGCTGCATTACGCCAATCTGGACCAGATGGACTCGCTGCTGGCGCTGCTGAACGGTTGAAAATCGGGGTATGCTCCACGTGGAGCATATCCCTGTTATCAACAAGCCATACTATTGAATTTGTTAAATAAAAAAAAGTTATCCCCAGAAAAAACGGGTGATTGTTTTGAAAAAACAACGAGGTGAATTTGGGCGCGGTTTGGGGTTCAGGCGGTGGTTGCCTAGAGCGCGATCGTTTGAGGTTCGCTCAGCTAATACCAGTCAGCCTTAAGGCTGACTGGTATGCGCGCGGGGCTGGTGGGGCGGCCGCGCGTAAAATCAAGAGCTTATACCAGCCCGCCACCAAACCCAGAGAGTCAAGCGCTTGGCGGGCTGGTATAAGCGAGCCGAAAGCGTGAATCGCCCTCGGAAAAATAACCAGAGCCTGATCACACTTAAACCAATCAGGCTCTAGGGCGGCGGTGACCGTGGGGGGTCATGAGGGAGGTGATTGAGCGGCGCGAGAGCAGGTCTCATCCTGACCAGGGGGTTGTTATGTTTTTGCACAAGGCTTTTAACCAGAGGGATGGACTGGTGGCGGCGTGCAAGGGGATGTCACCCCAGCCGCTTGCGTAAAAATACCCGCCGGTTCCCCGCGGGATAATCCGCCAGCTCGCCAAAACTCTCATACCCATGGCGCAGATAAAACCGCAGCGCCGCCGGGTTCATCGTATCCAGCCACACCCCGCCGCAGCTGCGCGCGCGTGCCTCATCCTCGGCGGCGGCGAGCAACTGCGCCCCCAGCCCGCGTCCGCGCATTGCCTCGGCCACGAATAATAATTCCACAAACAGCCAGCCATGCCCGCTGCGCCCCCAGAGCCCGCCTTGCACCGCATCGCGCCCGTCACGCAAAAACACACCCAGCGGCATCGCATCCGCCGGACCCAGTAAAGTCTCATGAAACCCGGCCAGTCCCGCCACCAGCACCGCGCGGGCCTGCGCCGACGGGTCCGCGGTCACGCTCAGCCGCAGTTCAGCCATAAGCCGTCTCAAGCCCCACAAACCGCACGCCCGCCGCCTGCAACGCCGCTAGCCCCTCGGCAATTCCCGCTCCGCTGGCCCGGCGCGGCTGGTTGATATGCCCTTCCGTCACATCCCCATCCTTCGCCGCCTCCAGCCGCCGCGCGACAATCTCCGGCGGTAATGAGGCGCCCTGATCCGCGTTCAGCGAATACCCCGCCACCTTGAACCCCAGCGCCTCGATCACCGGAATCGCCGCCGGGCTATAAAGCCCCGCCGCCCCGCGGTACCACTGCGGCCGGCGGCCGGTCACCTTCTCCACAGCCGCCGCCCCGTCCAGCACCTCGGCGCGGATCGCCTCCACCGTCCCGGCGGGCGCCAGCCCATACACGCGCGCATCCCCCAATACCGGCGGCAGATGCCTGGCCCCATGGTTCTCCAGCGTGAAAATATCCGGCCGGGCCAGAAAATAAGCCAGCCCCTCCGGGTTCCAGCGCATCCACACCGCCGTCACAAAAATCGTGGCCGGTATCGCCTTCGCGACCAGCACATCGGCAATCCGCCGGTCGAACCACCCGGGGCACGCATCCAGGCTCACCGCCACCGTGCGCCCGCCACCCGCGCCCTTTACCCGCAAGCCAGGCTCCAGAAGCCCCGGTGGACGCCCGCCCGCCAGCGCCGCGCGCCCCATCGTCAGCGCCAGCGCGCCGCCACAAAAAGCCCGCCGCGAAACCGCCCCGCAAACCTCGCACATCGCAAACCACCCGCCGCCAGGCGTAAATGCCCGGCACAGTCCCGGCCATTAAGCGTATGCCGCGGGTTTCACAACCGCGCGCTATTTTCGCCGCGTAA
>NZ_JAQTZC010000097.1 GCF_028687955.1 Acidocella sp. | reverse complement strand
CCAGGCCGGTTGCGCCCCCGCCGCCAACCCGCGCCGCCCCCAGACGAATCACCGCGCAAACCCAGCGACTCCGCCAGACTCCCCAGAGGGCGCCAACGCCCCCCGGGGAGAATCGCCTCTACGCCGCCTCGGCCAAATGCCCCGCGATCACCAGCCCGGCATCCGAGGCGCTCACCTGCACGCTCTCGCCATCTTTCACCGCTCCCTCCAGAATCAGCCCGGCCAGGGGATTCTGCAGGTTGCGCTGGATCACTCGCTTCAGCGGCCTCGCCCCATACACCGGATCATACCCCGCCTGCGCCAGCCAGTCGCGCGCTCCCTGGTCCAGCGTTATGTGAATGTTGCGGTCCGCCAGCAGCCCTTCCAGGTGCCGCAGCTGGATGGTTACGATCGTCCCCATATCCGCCCGCTGCAAACGCCGGAACAGCACGATCTCATCCAGACGGTTCAAAAACTCCGGCCGGAAATGCTCGCGCACCCGCCCCATCACAGCCGCCTCGGCCATGCGCACATCCTCGCCCTCATGCTGCGCCGCCAAAATATCCGAGCCGAGGTTGGAGGTCAGCACGATGATCGTATTACGAAAATCCACCGTCCGCCCCTGCCCGTCGGTCAGCCGCCCGTCATCGAGCACCTGGAGCAGAATATTGAACACATCCTCATGCGCCTTCTCCACCTCGTCGAAGAGAATCACCTGGTACGGCCGGCGCCGCACCGCCTCGGTCAGCACACCGCCCTCATCATAGCCCACATAGCCCGGCGGTGCGCCGATCAGGCGTGAGACCGCATGCTTCTCCATGAACTCGCTCATATCGAAGCGCACCATCGCCCGCTCATCATCGAAGAGAAACTCCGCCAGCGCCTTGGTCAGCTCGGTCTTGCCCACGCCCGTCGGCCCCAGGAACAAAAAGCTGCCAATCGGCCGCCCCGGGTCCTGCAACCCCGCCCTGGCCCGGCGCACGGCGTTGGAGACCGCAATCAGCGCCGTCTCCTGCCCCACCACGCGCTGGCGCAGGCTGTCCTCCATCTTCAGCAGCTTGGCCCGCTCGCCTTCCAGCATCTTCTCCACCGGCACCCCGGTCCAGCGCGAAACAACTGCGGCAATCGCCTCTTCCGTCACCGCGTCATCCACCAGCCGCTCTTCGCTCTTGGCCGCCAGCTGCTTCTCCAGCGCCGGAATCTCGCCGTACAAAAGCTCCGATGCCCGGGCCAGATTCCCCTTGCGCTGCGCCAGTTCCACCTCATTGCGCGCCTGGTCCAGCTGCTCCTTCAGCCTTTGCGTCGCGTTCAGCTGGTCTTTCTCCGCCTTCCACGCGGTGCTCAGCGTGGCGGATTTCTCCTCCAGCGCCGCCAGCTCGTGTTCTAGCTTTTCCAACCGCTCGCGCGAGGCCGCGTCGTTTTCCTTCCTCAGCGCCACCCGCTCGATCTTCAGCTGCACCAGCCGCCGGTCCAGCTCATCCAGCTCCTCGGGCTTGCTATCCACCTGCATGCGCAGCCGCGAGGCCGCCTCATCCATCAGGTCAATCGCTTTATCGGGCAAAAACCGGTCGGTGATATAGCGGTTGGAGAGCGTGGCCGCCGCCACCAGCGCCGCGTCGGAAATCCGCACCCCATGGTGCAGCTCATATTTCTCCTTGATCCCGCGCAGAATCGAGATGGTATCCTCCACGCTCGGCTCCTCCACGAACACCGGCTGAAACCGCCGCGCCAGCGCCGCATCCTTCTCCACATGCTTGCGATATTCATCGAGCGTGGTCGCCCCCACGCAATGCAGCGCGCCGCGCGCCAGCTCCGGCTTCAGCAGGTTGGAGGCGTCCATCGCGCCATCGCCCTTGCCCGCACCTATCAGCGTGTGCATCTCATCGATGAACAAAATCACCTCGCCCTGCGCGCTCTCAATCTCCTTGAGCACCGCCTTCAGCCGTTCCTCGAACTCGCCGCGATACTTGGCCCCAGCCACCAGCGCGCCCAAATCCAGCGCCAGCACGCGCTTGTTGCGCAGGCTCTCCGGCACATCCCCGTTCACAATCCGCAGCGCCAGCCCTTCCACAATCGCGGTCTTGCCCACGCCCGGCTCGCCGATCAGCACCGGATTATTCTTCGTCCGCCGCGCCAGAACCTGTATCGTGCGGCGGATCTCCTCATCGCGGCCGATCACCGGGTCCAGCTTCTGGTCGCGCGCCAGCTGCGTCACATCGCGCGCATATTTCTTCAGCGCGTCAAACTGCTGCTCAGCCGTGGCGCTATCCACCTTGCGCCCCTTGCGCACCTCGGCCACCACGCGCTCCAACGCTTGCGCGCTCGCCCCCGCGGCCTTCAACGCGCGCCCCGCCGGCGTATCGCTCGCAGCCAGCGCGATCAACAACCGGTCCTGCGCCACGAATTCATCGCCCGCCTTGGTTGCCGCTTGCTGCGCCGCATCGAGCACGCGCACCATATCGGGCGTAATGCCGGGTTGTCCGGCGCCCGCCCCCTGCACCTTGGGAATTTTCGTAACCGCCAGATCCACCGCCTGCTTCGCCGCCTGGGCATCGCCCCCGGCCATACGGATCAACCCGCTCGCCGCGCCTTCCTCATCATCCAAAAACGCCTTCAACAAATGCTCGGGCGTAATCTGCTGGTTATATTCGCGCATCGCAATCGTCTGCGCCGCCTGCACGAACCCGCGCGCACGTTCAGTGAATTTCTCAAAATCCATAATTTTTGCTCCTACGCAAACATTCGTCCCTCAAAAGGCAACCGGATCACTGTCCCTCAATAGGCAACAGCAACTTGCCAAATCCATATTGGCACCGCCATGATCTAGCTCAAGAGGGAGGTCACCGTTACGCACTGAATCACTCTACCACTCCCCGGTCAAAGGCCTCCCGGCGGAGCCCCTGGCAAGCGCCGCCCTCACCCCCGGCGGCAGATCAACGGCCCAACCTGGCTCAAATAATCCTTCTTACCGATGTTCACCCCGTGGTGGCGCAAAATCCCGTACGCCGTCACCACATGGAAATAAAAATTCGGCAGCGCCCAGGCCTGCAGCTGCTGCAGGCCATCCATCGCGATCACCAAATCGCCAGGCAGATCGATGCTCACCTCCCTGGTCTCAGCCCCCGCGAATGCCGCCGCATCCATGCCCTTCAAAAAGGTGATGGTCGCGGCGATTCCCGCCTGCAAATCCTCCATCCCGGCCTCGGTAAAGCCAAACACCGGCACCGCCTGCCCGGTCAGCCGTAACACGCAGCTCCTGGCATGCTCGCAGGCAATCTGCACCTGCTGCTTCAAGGTGAACATATCCGGCGCCAGCCGCGCATTCACCAAATCCAGATTTTTCTCACGCCCATGCGCCGCGCCCTTGCCGAGAATCCCCGACAAGCTCTCCAGCACCGGCACGAAACTGCCCACCGACATGCCATACAGTGAAATCGTCATCCCTCAGGCCCCCGCTTCTCTGTCTTATACCAGCCCGCCAAGAGCTTGACTCTCTGGGTTTGGTGGCGGGCTGGTATAAGCTCTTGATTCTGCGCGCGGCCGCCCCACCAGCCCCGCGCGCATACCAGTCAGCCTTAAGGCTGACTGGTATTATTATAGCCACACGCGGCATCCCGGCGCATCAACCCACGCCAAACCGCCGCCCCCGCAACCTGCCCGCAACGCGCTTGCGCAGCCCGCCGGCCCAGGCCACATCCGCCAGCCGCCGGTCCAGAAACCACAGCACGGCCTCCTCATCCCCCGAGCGGTCATGCACCCAATAGAGCATCGTCGCGGCCAACACCGCCGCCAGCAACCCCCGCTTGGTATACCAGTTAAAATCCGCCGACTTGTCCCCCGCCGCATGCCACACCGCATCCGCCATGCCCGCGTTGATGCGCAGTCCCCGGAGCAAATTCCCCGGCAGGCTGAGCCAGGAGAGCGCGCGCCGCACCGCCTCCTTGTTCCCGGCATTTTGCTCAAACCATATCGCGGCAACCGCCCGCACCCTCGCGGGCGTGCGGTAGGCGGCCAGGTCCGCCTGCGCCGCCGCCGTCTCCATGCGTACAAAGCTCCAGGCAAAAAACGCCTCGATCATCTCCCCCGCCCCTCCGGGAAACAGCAACGCCGCATCCTCCGGCGCCTCCCCCGCATCGGCCAGGGCGCGGCCAAGCGCCGTCATATTCCACCCGTCAAACGCCGCATGCCCCGGCAGCGCCTCCAGCACCCCTGCCATCTCCTCGCCAATCCGCATCACAAAACCTCCCCAGGAAGCGGCACCGGATTCCGGTCCATTTCCTCATTAAAGCCAAAATACCTGAAATCGCGCATCCGCATCGGATACATCACCCCGTCCAGATGGTCCGCCTCATGCTGCACCACCCGCGCCGCGAAGCCCTCCAGCACCATATTTAGCGCCTCGCCCTCAATTCCCAGCCCGCTCAGCCGCACTTTTTTATAACGCGGTACCGCGGCCCGCAGCCCTGGAATGGAGAGACAACCCTCCCACCCCAGCGCCATATCCTCATCCAGCGGCGTCACCACCGGGTTGAACACCGCCGTCAGCGGCAGCGCCCCCCCGCTCCCCGCGCGGGACTCCGGCACATAAAAAATGAACAGCCGCACGCTCGCGAACACCTGGGGCGCCGCCAGCCCCACGCCGCCGGCATCCTTCAGCGTCGCCACCATATCTGCGAGCAACCGGCGCCCCTCCGCCGCCCGCACGTCCTCAACCTCCGCCGCGCGGGCCAGCAACACGGGGTGCCCCATCCGGGCTATTTTCAAAATCGCCATGGCTGCATAAATGGTCTAGCAGAAATGATTTGGCTACCGGCAAATCTATGCTATAGCCGCCGCAATCTTCGCGGACACGGCCATCCCGGCCGCGTTTCGCCGTTTATTTTGGGCGTTTTTTAGGAGTTTTCGGCCAAGTGCAAGTTCTCGTTCGTGACAATAACGTCGACCAGGCGCTGAAGGCGCTCAAAAAGAAGCTTCAGCGCGAAGGCGTGTTCCGCGAGATGAAACTCCGCCGCCATTATGAGAAACCCTCCGAGCGCCGCGCCCGCGAAGCCGCCGAGGCTGTTCGCCGCGCCCGCAAGATGGAGCGCAAGCGCATCGAGCGCGAAGGCTTCTAAATCCCGTTTTTGCGGGAATCATCGCCCTGAAAACAGCCAGAAATCAGCGCCTTAAGCGCTGGTTTCCGGCTTTTCTGTTTCCAGCCCCACCCTCCCATCATGCTTGTGCTGGCCACGATGAATGCCACTCTGTAGCCGTTGCGCCATGAGTTGCGCCATGATGAGATTGGTTCGTTTATGGTTCTGCCGGTGATTTTACCAAAGACCTCGTTGCCCCGAGGTCTTTATTCGCCCCCACAAGATGGCAAATATTAGCACGTAATATTGTTATAGTGAATCACTATATAATACCAGCCCGCCAAGAGCTTGACTCTCTGGGTTTGGTGGCGGGCTGGTATGAGCTCTTGATTTTGCGCGCGGCCGCCCCACCAGCCCCGCGCGCATACCAGTCAGCCTTAAGGCTGACTGGTATAATTGGAAACACTATAAACCAGGCATAAAAAAAGGCCGGAGAATCACGCCTCCG
>NZ_JAQTZC010000096.1 GCF_028687955.1 Acidocella sp. | reverse complement strand
TTGGCTGGCCGGGCTATGTTGGCATCGACATGGCTGCCTATCCCGCGCTGGGGGCTTACGCCGGAAATATTGCAAAGCGTCCCGCAGTCGGGGCGGCGCTCAAGGCGGAAGGTCTGGCTTGAGCTGACCCGGAGCGCCCTGGACAATCGCTTCTCAGAAAGCGGCCAGAGCGCGATCGTTTTCGGTTCGCTCAGCCGAGCGAGCCGAAAGGTGAAGCGCCCTCAGAAAAATAACGGGAGCCTGATCACACTTAAGCCAATCAGGCTCTAATACCGGTCAGCCTTAAGGCTGACTGGTATGCGCGCGGGGCTGGTGGGGCGGCCGCGTGCAAAATCAAGAGCTTATGCCAGCCCGCCACCAAACCCAGAGAGTCAAGCTCTTGGCGGGCTGGTATAACGCGCGCTGAGCATTTACGCCAGGCGAATCGCATTCCGGATTCGCTTGACGATGGGCCTGCTGCGACAGAAAGGCGAAAGTCTGCCGGCGGCCGGGGATGCGATGGCCCTGGCCGCGCGCGACCTGGGACTTAACCGGCGGCAGCGGGCATCCCGGCTGGAGAAGATTAAATGCTCCAAGTAAGCTGAGATTGTTGCAATGAATTGTATAATGTGCAACGGCAGAGCTTATTCGCCGCCAGTTCTGCCAAGGGGCGGTGCGGTCAAAATGGGAGAAATCGAGTGCGTTCAGTGGCAATTGTTGGCGCGAATTTGGCGGGTGGGCGAGCTGTGGAAGCCCTGCGGCAGGCGGGGTTTGACGGCCGTATCGTCTTGATCGGCGAGGAGCCGTGGCGACCCTATGAACGCCCTCCTTTGTCAAAGGAATTCCTGTGGGACCCCGCCAATGTCCCGGATAAATTTTTCCTCCAGGACGAGGCGTGGTATTACAACAACCACATCGATATGCGGCTGGGCACGCGCGTCGAGGCGGTCGATTTGGCGGCCGGCGGGGTGCGCCTTAACGGCGGCGAACTGGTCGTCGCCGACAAGGTGCTGCTGGCAACCGGCGGGCACGCGCGCAAGCTCAACCTGGCCGGTGCCGATTGCGCCAATGTTCATTATCTGCGCACCCGCGACGATGCCGCCCGGCTGGCGGCGGACTTGCGGAAAGGGGCGCGAATCGTCATCATCGGGATGGGGGTAATCGGTGCCGAGGTTGCGGCCAGCGCGGTCAAGCTGGGCTGTGATGTCACCGCAGTCGAGCCGCTCGCGGTACCGATGGAACGCGCGCTGGGGAAGCGGTTCGGCCAGTGGCTAGGGGACGAACACCGCAAGCGCGGGGTGAAGACCCATTTCAACCGGGGCGTCACCGGTTTCAAGTTCGCGAACGGGCGGGTTTCTGCCGTCGAGCTTGACGATGGAACATTGATCTTTTGCGATGCCGTCGTCGCCGGTGTCGGCATCGTTCCGGCAACTTCGCTTGCCTCAGATGCGGGGATTTCGGTCAACAGCGGGATCATCGTCGATCGCCAATGCCGGACCAGCAATTCAGCCGTATTTGCAGCCGGCGACGTTGCCGAACAGGACGGGTTCTTCGGCGGACACATCCGTCTGGAGACGTACCAGAACGCCGCCGATCAGGCCCAGGCTGCCGCGCTGGCGATGCTGGGCAAGGAAGTCAATTACTGCAAGCCGTTATGGTACTGGAGCGACCAGTTCGACCTCAACATCCAGTTCTGCGGGCAGATCCCCGTGCAGGCCGAGTTGGTGCTACGCGGCGACATGGAAAGCAATGCCTTCGTTGCCTTCTTCCTGTCGGGCGGGACAATCGACGGCGTGTTGACCGTCAACCGCGCGCCCGACATGGGGATTGGCAAGCGTCTGGTCGAGCGCCGGACCAAGGCCGTTCCGGCGCAGCTTGCCGATCCCGACGTATCCTTGCGCGATCTGCTCAAGCAGGCCAGCTAAGGCACCTGCCGCGGCGGGTCTTATCCGATTCCGCCGGCGGCGGCGGATAAGGTCTGCCCGGGGACATAGGATACTTCGCCGGAGGCGAAGAAGCAGATCGCCGTAGCCAACTCTTCGGGTTCACCGAAGCGTGCCCTCGGCGTATGGCGCAGAGTCTGCTCCGTGACCCGGGCAAAACCGGCCTTGTCGGCTTCGGCCGGCGGGGCTGGATTGTGCGGCATGACCGGGGTGACGTTAACTCCGCTTGGCGCAACGCAGTTGATGCGCACACCACTGGATTCTGGTTCAAGCGACAGGGCGGCGGCGTAGGGCACCTGGTTGACGCCGCGCGTCGCGACCGAGCCGATATTAACGATCGATCCGGATCCGGCTTTCAGCATGTGCGGTAACACTGCGTGGCAACACCACAGCGCCGGCCACAGTAACAGAATGGAAAACAGCCCCTAAAACTTCGCGATCTTGCGTCACATGGCGCTGAACGTAATGCAGAAGGAGGAATCAAAAAGCTTCTTGCGAGGCAAGTTCAAACGAGCCGGCTGGAGCAACAACGACCTCCGTAAGCGGCGAGAGCCTGATACACCCCGATCAAGTCAGAATCCGGTATTTCGTTGGGTTTATGATACAAAAATTGTCTGTGACCGCGCCAGCCAGGTTTGGACCAATTTGGCGTGATGGTACCGGGCGTTGTCGAGGAAGACGTGAAGCAAGCGGGACTGCCACCTGATCGACTGGTCGCTCACGCCGTCGCCCCCTCCGGCCCCAGCCCCAGCGCAATGAAGCGGGCGAGACAATGGTCCTCGTCACCCAATTGGTGGCCAATCATGGTCAGCCGCTTGGCATAATGCGAAAGTGGCAGTTCCCAAGTCATGCCGATGCCGCCATGCATCTGTATCGCCTCTTCCGCAACCAGGGTTCCGACCTTGCCGATCGTGAACTTGGCGGCCGCCGCCTTGCGCTCGCGCTCCAGCCGCCCCGCCCCCAAAGCCGCCGCCGCGTTGAGTGCTGCCGAGCGCGCCTGCTCGATCTCCAGCGCCATTGTCGCCATACGATGCTGCAGCGCCTGGAACTTACCGATCGGCACGCCGAACTGCTTGCGGGTGCGCAGATAATCCAGCGTCGCCGCCTTCAGCACATCCATGATGCCGACCGCCTCCCAGACTAAAGCTACATTACCGGCGGCATAAGCCGCCTCGACGATCGCATAAGCCTCGCCGGGACTGCCGACCCGCTTGGCATCCGCGCCTTCCAGGATTAGCTCGCCGCCACGGCCGCCATCAATCATCGGGTAACCGCGAATGCTGACGCCGGCCACCATTTTACCCAGCAGGAACAGCGAAATCCCGCCTGCCTCGCGCGCCGAGACAAGAATCCAATCCGCCGCCTCTATCTGCGGAACCACCGCCTTGCTGCCGGTCAACGCCCAGCCATCCGCCGTCTCCAGAACGCGCGTTTCGACATCCCTCAGATCGTAGCGGCTCTGCGGCTCCTCATGCGCGAACACCACCACGGCCTGCCCGGCGATCATCTCGTTCAGCAGCTCCGCATGCCCGCCTGCCTGCGCCAAGGCGGTGCCGGCCATCAGTGTCCCGAGGAAGGGTTCCACGACCAGCGCCTTGCCTAACTGTTCGAACACCGCGCCGATATCGAAACCGGCCCCACCGAAGCCGCCCACCGCTTCTCCGAACAGCGCCCCGACGACGCCAAGCTCGGCCAGCGCCGCCCAATGTTCCGCCGACCAGCCAGCATCCGATTGCGCGATGCCGTGGCGAACCCCCATGGAATAGCGCTGATTGAGATAGCGGCCGAGCATGTCGACCAGCATTTGCCGGTATTCGCTGTGATTGAAGTCCATTTTCAAAGCTCCAGGATCGCCTTGGTGATGATCTCGCGCTGCACCTCATTGGAGCCGCCAAAGATCGTCAGTTTGCGGTTGTTAAAATATTCCACGGCCACGGGTGCCGCATATTCCGGCCCGACGGGGGCGCCTTTGAACCCTTCGTCAAGCGCTTCGGAAATGAAAGGCTGCGCATAAGGACCAAGCGCACGGCGGGTAAGCGCCGTGATCTCCTGCCGTATCTCGGTGCCTCTGATTTTTAGCATCGAGCTTTCCGCAACCGGCGCAACTCCCTGCCCGGCGGCGGCCAGCACGCGCAGATTTGTGGTCTTCATGTTCTCGAGGTCGATTTCCAGCCGGGCCAGCCGGGCCGCGAAATACGGATCCTCCGCCAGCGGCCTGCCGTTCTTCTTCTGAGCCCTCGCGATATGCAGCAACCATTCGAACGCCGCCATCGAGGCGCCGATTCCAGCAATATTGGTCCGCTCATGGGTCAGCAGATATTTGGCGTAGGTCCAGCCTTTATTCTCCTCCCCGACCAAATTCCCAGCCGGCACCCGCACATCAGAGAAGAACACCTCGTTCACCTCATGCTTACCATCCAGCAGGATGATCGGCCGCACCTCAATCCCCGGCGTGTTCATGTCAATCAGCAAAAAGGAGATGCCCTCTTGCGGCTTGCCTTCTTTTTTGGTGCGCACCAGGCAGAAGATCATGTTGGCGAAGTGACCGAACGTGGTCCAGGTCTTTTGGCCGTTGACGACGTAATGATCGCCGTCGCGTATTGCGGCGCATTTCAGGCTGGCTAGATCGGAACCCGCCCCTGGCTCGGAATAACCCTGGCACCACCAATCAGAGCCATTGAGGATGCGCGGCAAAAAATACTGCTTTTGTGCCTCCGAGCCGTATTTGATCAGCACCGGACCCAGCATCATCACCCCGAATGGAACGATGCGCGGCGCGCAGGCCATCGCCGTCTCCACGTCGAAAATATAGCGCTGCGCCAAGCTCCAGCCGGTGCCGCCCCATTCTTCCGGCCAGCTATTGGCCAGCCAGCCGCGCGCATGAAGAATCGCGTGCCATTGCTCCATGTCCTGTTTCGACAGACGCTTGCAGGTGCGCACCTTGCCGGCGAGCCGGGCTGGCAACTGCTCTTTCAGGAAGCTGCGGACCTCCTGGCGGAATGCCTCCTCCTGCGGGGTAAAATCAAGATTCATCAAACGAGCCTTTCCTATTTGTCCATGCAAGCATGGTCTGATCCAGCATCACGAGTTGAACCGCCCGCCAACGGCGGCGCGTTCCAGCAGCAGATTAGAAATGCTGAACCCATCACCCAGCCGATGCTCGAACTCGCGAAGCCCTGCTACAATATTCGCCAACCCAACTGCATCCGCCCAGAACATCGGGCCGCCGGTATGGCGCGGCCAACCATAGCCATAAACCCAGACGATATCGATATCAGAAGCACGCTGCGCGATGCCTTCTTCCAGGATCTTCGCCCCCTCGTTCACTATTGTATACAGGGTGCGTACCGTAACCTCCTCGCCGCCTCTGCCCCGATCAGCCGCGGCAGGCCGAGCCTTACCTCGGGCAACCCAAGCTTGGCCGAAGCCGTGGCGATACGGTAATGGCAGCCCAGCGCCACCTCCAACCCACAGCCCCGCCACCTGCGCCTCGATGAATTCACACACACGATCCTGGAGCATACGCTCGCGCTGGGAATAAGCGAAATCCATTGGCCCTCCCTCCGATGCCCCGCATTCTGCGATGACTTATACCAGCCCGCCAAGAGCTTGACTCTCTGGGTTTGGTGGCGGGCTGGTATAAGCTCTTGATTTTGCG
>NZ_JAQTZC010000095.1 GCF_028687955.1 Acidocella sp. | reverse complement strand
GCGGCGCTGATGGTGCTGTTCCTCTGGATCAACCTGCTGGCGATCAGGCTCGTGCTGAAGATCAATAACGCGATTACCTGGTGGAAGCTGCTGGTGCCGGCGGGGACCGTGGTTGCGCTGATGTTCGTGCATTTTCGCGTGCGCAATTTCACCCAGTTCGGCTTTGCCCCCACCGGCATGAACGGGGTGCTGGCGGCGGTTTCGGGATCGGGGGTTCTGTTTGCTTATCTGGGCTTCCGTCAAGCGATCGAGCTGGCGGGCGAGACCTCCAATCCCAGCCGCAGCCTGCCCTTTGCCGTCGTGGGGTCGGTCCTGCTGTGCATTCTGCTCTATTGCGGGCTGGAGCTGGCGTTCATCGGCGCGCTCACGCCAGCCAGCCTCGCCAACGGCTGGGCAAAACTGAGTTTTCCCGGGATTTCCGGGCCGTTTGCCGGGCTGGCCAGCGGGCTGGGGCTGACCTGGCTGGCTCTCACCTTGTATGCGGATGCCGCGATCTCGCCGGGGGGCACCGGGGTCATTTACAACACCACGGCGGCGCGGGTGATCTATGCAACCGCCGGCTCCGGGTTCATGCCGCGGCTCTTCACGCAGATTTCGGGCAATGGCGTGCCGGTGACCAGCCTGGCGCTGAGCTTTTTTGCCGGGCTGCTGTTTTTGCTGCCCCTGCCCTCCTGGCAGATGCTTGTGACCTATATCTCGTCCATCAGCGTCATCGCCTACGGCATCGGCCCGGTGGTTTTGCTCGCCTTCCGCCAAACCCTGCCCGAGGCGCAATATAAGCGCCCCTTCCGCCTTCGCCTGGCCCTAGTTTTTGCGCCGATGGCCTTTATCGTTGCGAATCTTGTGGTGTTCTGGGCGGGGGCGGGCGTGGCCAACCATCTGCTGGGCGGCCTGCTGCTCATGTTCGTGCTTTATTGCGGGCAGCAGTTTGCCGTGCAGCGGACGCTGCGCCATCTGGAATGGCGCGGCGCCTGGTGGATGGCGCCTTATTTCGGCGGGTTGTGGCTGATCACTTATCTCGGGCCGACGCACGGCACCGGCACTTTCTCAAACCTGAGCGGCACGGTTGTGATCAGCGTTTTCAGCCTGGGGATTATCGCCCTGGCGATGCGCTGCGCCCTGCCCGACCCGCAAGCGGCGAAAGCCAATTACATGCGCACCGACGCCTTGAAATTCCTGACCGTGCCCAAGGCCTGAGCGCGCCCTGGGCACGGCCGCGCCTCACATGCCGATGGCGCGGCGGTAGACATCGAGCAGGGTTTCCTGCTCCTCGATCTCGGCGGGTTCCTGTTTGCGGATGCGGATGAGCTGGCGCAGCACCTTCACATCGAACCCGGCCGATTTCGCCTCGGAATAGATGTCCTTGATGTCCGAACCGAGCGCCTTGCGCTCTTCTTCCAGCCGCTCGATCCGCTCCACAATGCTGCGCAGGCGCTCGCCCGCCACATTGGTCGGTTTGTCTTCCGTTGCATCAAGCGCCATGGTGTATCCTTCTCAATCGGGAGGGCGGGAATAGAGGGTTAGAACCCCCAGCGTCAATGCCCTTCCCCACCCTCCTGCCTGACGGCAAAGGCCGACTGGGCCTGCGGGTTGGCGCGTAAATACGTCACCAGAGCGCGAAAGGCGGCGGCCTCCAGCGCCGCGGTAACGGTTGGAGAAATCTCCGGTTTGCTCATCCTGAGGCTCCTGGCATAGTGGTAGGGTGAAACATGGTTCCTAATCGTCCGCGCCTGGAAATACCGGTTTAAATTGCTATACCGCAATTATTTTATGAGGTTTGCATGACCGATCGCCTGCGCCGCCACCGCCGGACCAAGATCATCGCCACGCTGGGGCCGGCAAGCGCCACCCCGGAGATGCTGGCGCAGTTGTTTCTCGCCGGGGCGGATGTGTTCCGGCTGAATTTTTCGCACGGGCACCATACGGACCATGCGGCGCGCATTGAGATGATCCGCGCGCTGGAAAAAAAATCCGGCCGCCCGATCGGGATTTTGGCGGATGTGCAGGGGCCGAAGCTGCGCGTGGGGCCGTTCCAGTCCGGGCGGGTGAGCCTACAGGCGGGGCAGCAGTTCACGCTGGATATGAATGCGGCCCCCGGCGATACCCGGCGGGTGTGCCTGCCGCATCCGGAGATTCTGGGCGCGGCCGAAATCGGCTCGATGCTGCTGCTCGATGATGGCAAATTGCGGCTGCGCGTGGTGCGCAAGCGCGATGACCACCTGCTGACCGAGGTGCTGAACAGCGGAACACTCTCCGACCGCAAGGGGGTGAATATTCCTGATGTCGTGCTGCCGATCCCGGCGCTGACGGCGAAGGATATCGCGGATCTGAACTTCGTGCTGCCGCTGGGGATTGATTATATCGGGCTCTCCTTCGTGCAGCGGCCCGAGGATGTGATGCAGGCGAAAATGCTGGCGGCCGGGCGGGCGATGGTGATGGCCAAGCTGGAAAAACCACAGGCGCTGGAAAACCTGGAGGAAATTTTGCGCCAGGCGGATGCGGTGATGGTGGCGCGCGGCGATCTGGGCGTGGAACTGCCGCCCGAGGATGTGCCCATTGCGCAGAAACAGATTATCCGCGCGGCGCAGCAGCGGGGGATGCCCGTGGTGGTGGCGACGCAGATGCTGGAGAGCATGATCTCCGCCCCGGCGCCCACGCGCGCGGAAGCCTCCGATGTGGCGGCCGCCGTGTATGACGGGGCGGATGCGGTGATGCTCTCCGCCGAGTCGGCCGCTGGGCAGTATCCGCGCGAGGCGGTGAACATGATGGACCGGATTATCGCGCGGGTGGAGCGTGATGAGGACTGGCGGCGCGGGATAGACGCGAAACGGCCGGCGCCGGAAAAATCCTCCGCCGATGCGATTGCGGCGGCGGCGGTGCAGGTGGCGCACACCATCGGCGCACAGGCGATCGTGGCGCTGACGGAGTCCGGCTCCACCGCATTGCGGGTGGCGCGCGAGAAGCCGGGTTGCCCAGTTTTGGGGCTGACCACCACAACCCCGGTGGCGCGGCGGCTGGCGCTGGTGTGGGGGGTGCATGCCGCCATGACGGGCCAGGTGCATTCCATGACCGAGGCGGTGGCGCAGGCGGTGAAAATCACCCGGCGGGAAGGTTTCGCCAGGAAAGGCGAGGAAATCGTGGTGGTGGCGGGCGTGCCGTTCGGCCAGCCGGGGACGACGAATGCGCTGCGGGTGGCGCGCGTATGATGTGATGACGCGGCCGCGAAACCGGGGCAGCAGCGTTGCATTACAAATTCCCCACTGGCGCTAAAAATTGTTGAATATGAATGTGTTGCACCACGAACCCCGGCGGACTTCCGCCTTGGCGGGGCGCGGCTTTCTCTGTATTAATGTGCTGAAAATGATTTTCACACGTTAATTTGAAGGATCTGACATTGCATTCAACGCGGACGGCCTGGGGTATGGGCAAAACGGGCGTGGCGATCGGCCTGGCGATGCTGGCCTTGGCGAGTTGCAGCAAAAAGACGCCAGTCGCCGTGTTGGCCCCGCCGCCGGCGCCGGTTGGCCATGTCTATCCAACGGCTGTGCAAATCCCGGCCGTTACCTCACGCAGAATTAAATTCACGCCGGCGCAGTGGGATGCCTACCAGCAGGCGTTCAATATCATCGGGTTGAAGTCAGCCTTGATGGTCGGTGCGCTCTCCTGCGACCAGAGGGGCCAGTATGATACGTTCATGACCACGTTCCAGCCGCATATCCTGGCGGCGCAGCATGTCATGGACGGGTATTTCCGCCGGATGGCCGGCCGGGCGGGCCAAAGCCGCGAGGATGATTTCGTGACGCTGCTGGCCAACAACCAATCAATCAGCGCGCAGGCGCAAGGCTCGCTGTTCTGCCTGAACAACGGTGCGGAATTCAAGGCCGTGCTGGCGCTGCGGACGCCGCGGGATCTGGACGCCTTCGTCTCCAACCAGGCACCGGAACGGCCGACCACTGTGGCTTCCACGGCGAGCGCAAGCGCGCCCTGAAGCCGGTTTGAGGACGCGCAGCTCCTTGCGGACGGCCTCGGGTTTAGCGCAAGGCTGCCTGCTGGGCGGTAAAGAGCTCCGCCGTGCCCGAGCGCGCCAGGGCGAGCAGGGCGGCGAAGGCGGCGTCGTCAAACGTCGCTTTTTCAGCGGTGGCCTGGATTTCGATGATGCCGCCAGCCCCGGTGAGGATGAAATTGGCGTCGGCGTCGGCGGCGGAATCCTCCACATAGTCAAGGTCCAGCACCGGCACGCCCTGGTAGATGCCGCAGGAGACCGCCGCGACCTGGCCGATGATGGGGTTCACCTTCAGCACGTTCTTCTCGCGCAGTTTTTTCACCGCCAGGCAAAGGGCGACATAAGCGCCGGTGATGGAAGCGCAGCGGGTGCCGCCATCAGCGTTCAGCACGTCGCAGTCCAGCGTGATGGTGAACTCGCCCATCAGCTTGCGGTCCACCACGGCGCGGAGCGAGCGGCCGATGAGGCGCTGGATCTCCTGCGTGCGGCCTGACTGCTTGCCGCGCGCGGCTTCGCGGTCTCCCCTGGTGTGGGTGGCGCGCGGCAGCATGCCGTATTCGGCCGTCACCCAGCCCTCCCCCTGGCCGCGCATGAAACCGGGGACCTTGCCCTCGACGCTGGCGGTGCAAAGCACCTCGGTGCGGCCCATGCGGATCAGCGCGGAACCTTCAGCATGGTGGGAAAAGCCGGTCTCGATGCTGACTTCGCGCAACTGGTCAAATTTTCTGCCCGACGGCCGCATGCTTAAACTCCTGTGTACTTTGGTTGTGGCGTGCTATTAGCCGAGGCTGTACAAATGGACCATAGAAGCAAATTGAATCCGAAACAGCCGCCACGGCTTCCGCCGGGGCTGGATGTGCGCTCGGCCGCGGTGCTGCGCGAGATTGTGGAGCAATATGTGGAGACCGGGGAGCCGGTGGGCTCGCGCACACTCTCGCGCCTGCTGCCGCTTAATCTCTCGCCCGCGACCATCCGCAATGTGATGGCGGATCTGACCGATGCGGGGCTGCTGTTCGCGCCGCACACCTCGGCAGGGCGGCTGCCGACCGACCGGGGGTTGCGGCTGTTCGTGGACGGGCTGCTGCAATTTGGCGAGCTGAGCGAGGATGAGCGCAGCACGATTAATGTTGCGCTGGCGCAGTCTGGCCGGAGTTTGCAGGAGACGCTGGCGCAGGCTTCCAGCATGCTCTCGGGGCTGTCCGCCGCCGCGGGGCTGGTGCTGGCGCCCAAGGGCGAGGGGCCAGTTAAGCATATTGAGTTTGTGCCGCTCTCGCCGGGGCGCGCGCTGGTGGTGCTGGTCTCGGCCGATGGGCAGGTGGAGAACCGGATTATCGAGACGCCGCCGGGGCTTCCGCCATCAGCCTTGCAGCAGGCGAGCAATTATTTGAACGCGCAGCTCTCCGGATTGTCATTGGCCGAATTGCGCCAGCAGGTGGCGCTGGATTTGTCAGCGGACCGGAGCGCGCTGGATGCGTTGACGAATGCGGTGATCGAGGCCGGGCTGGCGACCTGGGGGAGCGAGGGCCGCGCCGGCTCGCTGATTCTGCGCGGCCAAGGGCGGCTGCTGGCGGATGTGGACCAGTTGGAGAAG
>NZ_JAQTZC010000031.1:2079-25518 GCF_028687955.1 Acidocella sp. | reverse complement strand
TGAACAACCCCAGCACCTGCCCCGCCGCCAGCAATCCCGCCGCCGCCGCCGCATCTCCCGCCAGCGCCGCGTCAGCCAGGCTGTGCAAGCCCGCAATCGCCCCCGGCGTATTCAAATCGTCCAACAGAGGCTCCAGCACGCAAGTCGGAATTTCGCCCGCCGCGCGCAGTCCTTCATGCGCGGCAATCGCCCGGTAAAACCGGTCCAGCTCCCGCTTCGCCTCCACCAGCCCGGCCTGCGAAAAATCCAGCGTCGCCCGGTAATGTGTGCGCATCAACAAATACCGCACCGCCTCGCCAGGGGCGCTCTGCAACACATCATGCAGCACCAGAAAATTCCCCAGCGACTTGCTCATCTTCTCGCCGTTCACCAGCAACATGCGGTTATGCACCCACACATTGGCAAAATGCGACCCCGGAAACGCGCAGCATGACTGCGCGATCTCATTTTCATGATGCGGAAAAATCAGATCATCCCCGCCGCCATGAATGTCAAAATTCTCACCCAGATGCTTCCAGGACATCGCCGAACACTCGATATGCCATCCCGGCCGCCCGCGTCCCCAAGGGCTCGGCCAGCCCGGCAAATCATCCGATGAGGGCTTCCACAACACAAAATCGCCCGGATCGCGCTTATAAGGCGCCACATCCACCCGCGCGCCGGCGATCAAATCCTCTGGCGAGCGCCCCGAAAATTTCCCGTAATCAGCATCCGACGCCACCGCGAACAGCACATGCCCCTGCGCTTCATAAGCATGCCCGTTAGCGATCAAGCGCTGAATGATCTCGATGATCTCGCCCAGATGCTCCGTCGCCCGCGGCTCGATATCAGGCGGGAGCGCATACAGAGCCCCCATGTCCTCATGATAATAGCGGATCGGCCCCTCGGTCACCTGTACGATGTTCAAGCCCCGCTCACGCGCCCGGGTGTTTATCTTGTCGTCGATGTCGGTGATGTTCCTCACATACGTCACCTTTGGATACAGCCGCCGCAGCAGCCGGATCAGCACATCGAAAATCACCACATTGCGCGCATTGCCGATATGCGCGCGGTCATACACCGTCGGTCCGCATAAATACGCCCGCACATTGCCAGGGTCGATCGGCCTGAAAACCTCTTTGGTCCGGGTCCGGGTATTGTGCAGCAAAAGTTCGGTCATGCCTGCGCTCTTCGGCGAGTTTTTGCGGCAAATCAAGCCGCATTGATCTTTTCTCACCCCGCGCCCCAAATAGAGCCATGGAACAGATTCTCTCCCACATCGACTCAACGCTCGAAACCTCGCTGCAACGCCTGTTTGCCCTGCTGCGCATCCCCAGCATCAGCGCCCAGCCATCCCATGCGGGCGATTGCCGGCGGGCTGCCGGATGGGTGCGCGACACCCTGGCCGAAATGGGCTTTACCACCAGGCTCTCCGAGACCTCGGGCCTACCCGGCGTCATCGCCACCCATCTCACCGCAGGCCCCACCGCCCCGCATGTGCTCTTCTACGGCCATTACGACGTCCAGCCAGCCGACCCGCTGAACCTCTGGCACTCCGATCCGTTCGACCCTCAACTGGTTGACGGCCCGCGCGGCAAGCGCATCGTCGCCCGCGGCGCGGTGGATGACAAAGGCCAGGTTGTCAGCTTCCTGGAGGCCTGCCGCGCGCATCTGGCGGTCACCGGCAAGCTCCCGGTGCGCCTGACCATCCTGCTGGAAGGCGAAGAAGAATGCGGCAGCCCCTCGCTGGCCGAGCTTCTCACCAAGGAGCGCGAGAACCTGAAGGCCGATTTCGTCTTGGTCGCCGACACCAATATGTGGGATTTCACCACCCCCGCCATCACCACCTCGCTGCGCGGCCTGGCGGCGGTGGAAGTTACCATCAACGGCCCCGCGCGTGACCTGCATTCCGGCCTGTTCGGCGGCATTGCCCTCAACCCCATCAACGCGCTGACCCGCATCCTGGGCGATCTGCACGACGCCACCGGCCGCATCCAGATCCCCGGTTTTTACGATGGCATATCCCCGGTGCCCGAGGCGCTGCTCGCCTCCTGGACGCAGCTCGGCTTCGACCCCCAGGAATTCCTGGGTGACGTAGGCCTGCACACCCCCGCCGGTGAGCAGGAACAAGTTCCCCTGGCCCAGCTCTGGGCGCGCCCGACCGCTGACATCAACGGTATTTTTGGCGGCTATCAGGGCGAGGGCACCAAAACCGTCATCCCGGCCCAGGCGACGGCCAAGCTCACCTTCCGCCTCGTCCCCGGGCAAAACCCGCAGCAGATCGTGAAAAATTTCGAGACATTCATCACCTCTCGCCTGCCCCCTGACGCCAAAGCCACATTCAGGCACTTCGGCGCCGCGCCAGGATTCTCCATGGACCTGAACGCCCCCTTCATGCGCGCCGCGCGCGAGGCGCTGGCGGCTGAGTTCGGCAAACCGGCAGCACTGGTGGGCTGCGGCGCCTCAATCCCGGTGGTGGAAGCCTTCAAGACTCATCTGGGGCTGGAAACCCTGCTCGCCGGTTTCGGCCTGGATGATGACTGCATCCATTCCCCGAACGAAAAGTTCGAACTGGCTTGCTTCCATCGCGGCACCCGCGCGCATGCCCGCCTGCTTACCGCCTTCGCAAGTTAATTATAGCGAATGGCGTCCTCAATGTGCGAGACGCCGCCTGGATAGACCAGCGCCACATCAAAACGGGTGCATGGCCGCTCCCAACCCTCATGTGTGGCCAGGGCCACGCTGGCGGCCTCCAGCAACCGCGCCTGCTGCCTTGGCGAAACGGCGTACGCCGCCTCCGCCATGGTTTTGCGCGCCTTCACCTCAACGAACACCAGCACCTCCGCATTGGCCACCACGAGGTCTATTTCCCCCGCGGCCGTGCGCAGCCGTTGCGCCAAAACGCCAAACCCCTTGCTCCGCCAGTGCAACGCCACCTCATCCTCTGCGTTCCGGCCAAGAATTTCAGCGGCGCGGTGTTTTGCAAGCGATAAGGGCTTCAGGAATTCGCCATTAAGAGGTGCGGCATTTTGATTCATGCTTTCATCAAAGCCACAAATTAGTTAATTTTTGATTTACATTCCTCTTACGGCTGCCGCCAGGCGCCCCGCGACTCTCCGGCGAACTCTTCCGCCACGGCCAGCCCCAGCGCGAGCAGCACCGGCCCCAGAAAAATACCCAGCGCACCAAAGGCAATCGCGCCGCCCAACACGCCGATCAGGGTCAGCGCATAGGGCAGCGAGGCGCCCTTGGAGATCAGCCAAGGCCGGACGATCGAATCCGCGCCGCCCACGACCACGAAGCAATACACTGCCAGCATGACGGCGATGACCGGGTGACCCTGAGCCAGAAGATACAAGCAAAGCGGCACATAAACGATCACCGCGCCGGCGGGGACGATTGAGACCAGCCCCGCGAGGCTGGCCAGCAGCAGCGCCTGCGGCACGCGGGCAATCTCGAAGCCGATGGCATAGAGAATGCCCTGCATCGCCGCCGTACCCAGAATGCCGAACACCACGCCGCGCACCGTCGCCGCGACCAGAACGAAAAGATGCTCCACCCGGCTCTCATTCATGATGCGCACCAACAGCAGCCGGATACGCATGATGAACTGCTCCCCGGCCAGGAAAAAGAAATAAGAGATGAACAACGCCACCACCGTGCCGATCAACCCGTGCGCAATCTCACTCAGCAGCCGGATGCCCGAATGCGCCACGGTGCCCAGCACCGGCTGCATCGAAGCCGCGGCACCGCCCAGATCATCAGCCGAATTGTTCCAGAAATCAGTCAGGATGCTGCCCATTAGCGGAATTTTTGCCAGAAACGCGGGGGCCGGCGGCAGGCCGTTCAGGATCACATCCTGCACCCAGCCGCGCCCGGCGCGCGCCTCCTTGGCGACCACCAGCGCCAGATGCACCAGCGGCACCAACACTACTGTGGCCACAGCCAGGGTAATGAGAAACGCCGAGAGTGAGGGACGCACATAACGGCTGAACCCGATGTAAACCGGCCAGAGGCAATAAACCAGGATCGCGGCCCAGAGCATGGCCGGAAGAAACGGCCGAAGGATCAGGAAACACCCAAGGCCCAGGGAAACCGCCAGCGCGAGCAACAGAATTCGTTCAGATTTCATGGCTTTAGTTGATGCACCAAAACGCGCTCCTGACCAAGCGGCGCCATTTGTCAGCCGGCTACAAAATTCTCAGGATTCGTAATATTTTTGTATTTTTCGACAGTTGATGTATTAGTTGCGCAAATGTCTTTTTCAATTCACCTCAAGAGCCGATGACACGATCACGGCGCTGCACAGCGGCGAATTGCTGGAACAAGGGGAGCAACAATGCGTTTCAATGAAATTGGTCAGCAATTGCGCGCTTACCGGATGGAATCGGGATTGAAGGCGGAAGAAATTTCCGCCCGCCTGGGTGTCTCGCGGGCAGCACTTTACCGCTACGAGAAGGGCGAAGTCATTAAACTCGATACCGTCAATCGCCTGGCCGAGTTGCTGAAGATCTCCCCGCTCACGCTGCTGGGCATCGGAGTCGAGTATTACGCCAAGCCGGTTGGCTACATGGAGCGTATTCGCCAAATTGAGGAAACCTCTGACCAGATTTTGCAGGTATTCGGCCCGGTTTGTTACCTGATCTCATCTGAACAGTACGATTCGGTACTGGCCCAGATATTCGAGGAGCAAGCGGAGGCCATGGGAGCTGACCGCGCCGCCGCCCGTGCCGCCGCCGAACAGTTGCTGGGCGTGATGATGGCCCGCAAGCGCATGTACACGGCGCGCAAGCCTTCGATCATCGGGATTCTTCCCCCCGCCTCGGTTGAGAAGTTCCTCGCCGAGGGCATCGCCGGCAGCATTGTGGTGAGCGAGCGGTTGCGCCAGGCCGCGCGCGAGATAGCCGCGCGCGAGATGGAGTTGGTGGCGAATTTGATGGAGAGCGAGCCGATCGGCCTGCAGCTTGGATTGATGGCGAATGGCGAGCCGAACGGGCCGTTCACGCTGCTGCGCTCGCGTGAGCGCGCGACGCTCGCGATCAACCCGTTTCCGGCCGATGCGCCGCCGGGCCTGCAATCGGGCGTGGCGATGATCACCGGTGCGGAGGATGCCGTGGCCGCGCACCAGCGCGTGGCCGAGGTTGCCTGGCGTGAGGCGGTGAAAGGGGCTGCCGCCGCCGAGCGGGTGCGCGCCATCATCGCCGCCGCACGCGGTTGATGCCACCGCTCGTCACGGCAGCCTGGCTGGCGGACGCGCTGGGCAAGCCAGGCGTGCGGGTGCTGGATGCAACCTACTATCTGCCCAATGAGGCCAAGGACGCACGCGCGCTCTTCCTGAGCGGGCATATTCCCGGCGCGCGGTTTTTCGACCTCGATGATGTCTGCGACCATACCACGCCGCTGGCGCACATGCTGCCCGCACCTGCTGCCTTCGCCGCCGCCATAGCGGGGTTGGGCGTGAGCAACGCGGACGATGTGGTGGTCTACGATCAGCGCGGGCTGTTTTCCGCCGCGCGGCTGTGGTGGATGCTGCGCGTGTTCGGGCATGACAATGTTTCAGTGCTCGATGGCGGGCTGCCCGGCTGGGTGGCGGCTGGCCACCCCGTGCAAGCCGGCGAGCCGGCCGCCGCCGCGCCGGGCACCTTCAGCGCCACCTACCGGGGCCACATGGTGCGCGGGCTGGATGACATGCGGCGCAACCTGGAAACCAACGAGGCCCTGGTGCTGGATGCCCGCGCCGCCGGGCGGTTTGATGCCTCGGTGCCTGAGCCGCGCCCCGGCATGCGCGGCGGGCATATTCCGGGGTCTAAATCCTTGCCGTTCGGCGCCCTTCTCGAAGATGGTCATATGTTGGCGCCGCACCGCTTGCGAGAGATTTTCGCCGCTGCCGGGGTGGGGTCTGGGCGGGGTGTCATCACCAGTTGCGGCTCGGGCGTCACCGCCGCCGTTCTCACCCTGGCGCTGGTGGTTGCGGGCCTGCCGGAAGGCGCGCTTTATGATGGTTCGTGGTCTGAATGGGGCGCGCGCGATGACACGCCGGTCGAGGTTTAAATGACAAAAAAGATTGAGACAGCGCTGGTGCACGACGGGCGCAACCCAACCCGCTCCTACGGCTTCGTGAACCCCAAGCTCGTGCGCGGCTCGACCGTGCTCTACCCCGATATGGCAACCAAGCTCGAGACCGGCAAACATATTCTGGAGCCGGTTGAAATATATGGCCTGTGCGGCAACGAGACGCATTTTGCCCTGGAGAGCATGATCGCGCGGATCGAGGGCGGCACGCATTGCCAGGTCGTCGGCTCGGGGCTGGCTGCTATCACCGTGCCGCTGCTGGCGTATCTGAATGCCGGGGATCATATTTTGGTGCCCGATTCCGTATACGGGCCGACTCGCACCTTCTGCGAGCGCGTGCTGCGGCGCTACGGCGTCAGCACGAGCTATTACGATCCGATGGTGGACGAGGCGGCGACGCGGGCGATGTTCCAGCCCAATACCCGCGTGCTGTTCACTGAAAGCCCGGGCAGCCACACTTTCGAGGTGCAGGATATTCCCATGCTGGCGCGCGTGGCACACGCCGCCGGGGCGAAGGTGTTTCTGGATAATACCTGGGGCCTGCACCATTTCCAGCCGTTCACCCATGGGGTGGATGTCTCCATCCAGGCGCTGACAAAATATGCTGGCGGGCATTCGGACATCATCCTCGGCGCGGTGAGCGTGAACACCGATGAAGACTGGCATTGGCTGCGCCTGGGCGCGCTAGAGCTTGGCTCCTACGCATCGCCGGATGATTGCTGGCTGGCGCTGCGCGGGTTGCGCACGCTGCATGTGCGCCTCAAGGCGCAGGAGGCCGCGGCCTTGCGCGTGGCGCACTGGTTCGCGGCCAGGCCCGAGGTGGCGCGTGTGCTGCACCCCGCCTTGCCCGGCTGCCCGGGGCATGCGTTTTTTAAACGCGATTTCTCCGGCGCCTGCGGGTTGTTCGGTGTGGTGTTCCAGCCCGCCTATTCCGCCGAAGCGGTGGTGGCGATGATCGACGCGCTGCAACTGTTTGGCATCGGCGCGAGCTGGGGCGGGTATGAGAGCCTGGTGCTGCCGACCACGGGGACCATCAAGCGCACCGAGGGAACCGGCAATTTCGAGGGCAATCTGGCGCGCTTCCAGATCGGGCTGGAGAACGTCGACGACCTGATCGAAGATCTGGAGCAGGGGCTGGCGGCGTTGCGGGCCGCATGAGCGGATTTATTCCCCCGCTGCTCAGCGGGTTTTTGGGCACCATCGCACTCGCCTTTCTCATTGGGCTGGAACTGCATGCCTACCGGCGGCGCAGCGAAAGGCTGGCCGCCCCGGTGGCCCTGGGATTTGGCACCACACGCACCATCACCTTGCTGGCGGCGCTGGGCTATGTGCTCTGGGTGGTGGCACCGGTGGTGCCATTTTGCGCCGGGCTGGTGGTGGCGGGCGCGCTGCTGATGCTCGAATACTGGAAGCGTGTGCAGGCTGGCGACCCGGCGCTGCTGCCCACGGTGATCGCGCTGCTGGCCTATGCGCTGGGGCCGTTTGTGCTGGTGGCGCCGCTAGCTGTGGCCGCTGTGCTGGTGATTGTGATGCTGCTGGCGCTGGGCGAGCAAACCGAGATCCGCAAGCTCTCCGATGCCTTCCCCGCCGAAGAAGGCGTGACGCTGGCGAAGTTCTTTATACTCGCCGGGCTGATATTACCGCTGCTGCCGCAGGCGGTGATCCCCGGCCTGGCGGGCATTACCTATACCAAGGTGTGGACCGCGGTGCTGGTGATCTCGGGTATCTCCTACCTCGGGTATCTGGCGCATCATTACATATTCCCCCGCGCGGGCACGCTGCTGACCGGCGTTCTGGGCGGCATGTATTCCTCCACCGCGGCCACCGTGGTGCTGGCGCGCGCGGCGCGCGCGGAACCTGGGCAGGCCGCGCTGGCCCCGGCGGCGGTGTTGATCGCCACGGCCATGATGTATGCCCGGCTGATGGTGATGATCCTGCTGCTGGGCCATGCCGACGCCGCCCGCGCGCTGGCCCCGCCGTTTGCGGCACTGTTTATCCTCTCACTGGCGATCGCCTGGCTGCTGGCGCGCCGCGCCAAAAATGGCGCCGGACCGGAACATGCCGTTATAAGCGCAAATCCGCTGGACCTGCCCGTGGCGTTTCTGTTCGCGCTGCTCTTCGTGATGTTCGCGGCGGTAACCAACTTCGTGACCAGCAATTTTGGCGTGAACGGGCTGCATGTGCTCAGCTTCGCGGTCGGGTTCTCCGATATCGATCCGTTTATTTTTTCGTTGCTGGACGGAAAATTCCAGGTCGGCCGGGCGGCCATCGTCAGCGCGGTGCTGATCGCGAGCGGCAGCAATAATTTGTTGAAGGCGGGCTATGCGATGGGCTTCTCGCGCAGCAGGAAGATGCTGCCGGCGGCGGCGTGGCTGGCTGGGTCTATGGTTTTGTCCGTGGCCTATACTGTGTTTTTTTAGGTGCTCTCGCGGGTATAGGCGATGATGGAGAGATAGCTGATCGGCTGCGTCAGCAGTTTTTCCGGCCCGTGCGGGGCGGCGGAGTCGAACAGCAGGGCGTCGCCCGGGGTGAGATGATATGCCTGATCGCCATGGCGGTAGACCACCTCACCGCTCAGCATATAGATGAACTCCGTCCCCTCATGCTGAAAAGCCGTGTAGGATGCCGCATCCTCTTGCAGAGTGATAAGATATGGCTCGACCCTGAGCGTGCCGCCCAGGGCTGCGCCGAGCAGGCTGTATTGGTGCCCGGCCTTGCTGCCGCGGCGCTCGATGACCACGCCTGTACCGGCCTTGACGAACGAGCAGTCGCGCTTTTCCTCGAAAGAGGCGAAGAAATTGGTGATCGGCACGTTCAGCGCCAGGGCCAGGGCTTGCAACGTGGCGAGCGAGGGGGAAATCTGCCCGTTTTCGATTTTTGAAAGCATCCCCCCGGAAATACCGGAAGCGGCGGCAAGCTCGGCCACCGTGACACCGATTCGCCGCCGCAACATGCGGACCTGCACGCCGATCGCCTGCTCCAGGGTTTTCTCCACGGCCGCGGCGGCGGCGGAGCCGGTGGCATGAGACTCCACAACCGCTGCCGCCTTGAGCGGCTTAGCCCTGGAAGAGGCTTGATTTTCCGGAGCCGGTTTGGCTGAGACCTTACGCTTCATATGCGCGTCTTATGACGTGGAAGTTGAAAACGCCAGCGCTCTTTACACCCCAGCGGCGAGGCCCGCGCGCGTCTCAATTCGTTTTGCGGCGGTCAGGGTATTTCTCAACAAGCAGGCGATCGTCATCGGCCCGACCCCGCCGGGAACCGGGGTGAGAATACCCGCCACGCCGGCGGCTTCGGCAAAGGCGACATCCCCGACGAGTCTGGTTTTGCCCGGCATTTCGGCGGGAACGCGGTTGATGCCGACATCGATGACGGTGGCGCCGGGCTTGATCCAGTCACCCCGGATCATCTCGGGCCGGCCGACGGCGGCGATAAGAATATCCGCGCCACGGCAAATGGCCGCCAGGTTGCGGGTTTTTGAATGTGCGATGGTAACGGTGCAGTTTTGCGCAAGCAGCATCTGCGCGATCGGCTTGCCGACAAGGTTGGAGCGCCCGACGACCACGGCGTTCAGCCCGGCCATGCCGCCCAGGCGCGCGCGCAGCAGCAGGATGCAGCCAAGCGGCGTGCAGGGCACCAGCCCCGGCAGGCCGTTGGCCAGCAGCCCGGCGTTGGTGACGGTCAGGCCGTCAACATCCTTTGCCGGAGAAATCGCGGCGATGATCGCATCAGCGTCCAGATGCCGGGGCAGCGGCAGTTGCACAAGGATGCCGTGCACCGCGGCATCGGCATTAAGGCGCTGCACCAGCGCCAACAGATCGGCCTGCGTGGTCTCAGCGGGCAAGCGGTGCTCAAAGGAACGCATGCCAGCCTCCACCGTCTGGCGGGCCTTGTTGGCAACGTAGACTTTTGAGGCCGGGTCATCGCCCACCAGCACCACCGCGAGGCCCGGCTGAAATGAAAGTCCCGCGACCTCCGCCGCAATGCTTGCCCGCAGAGAGGCCGCAAAAGCCTTGCCGTCGATAATATCAGCCAAAATCATGCCTCCTCATCACGCGCCGCGCTCATACTCCCGCAGCCGCGCCCGAGGCAAACCGGCGCCGGGTCACCGGCCAGCCGGTAACATCCAACCCGGTCAGTTGTGAGAACGCCCGCACGTCATCGCCCAGCAGCCCGGCGATGTAATCCAGGTCTGCGGCATCGGGCTGCGCGGCCGGCGGGATGAATTCAAACGGCTGTTCGCGCTTTGGCGCCGTCGCGGCGAAGGGAGAGATGCCGAGAAAATCAGCAATTTTGCACAGCGCCCTGGCGTGGTCGTGCAACAAATCCTGCGAACGCAGGAACAACAGCTGTTCGCTCGGGAAATAGCGCAGCGCCCGCCGCACCTGCCCGGTGTAGAAGCCGCGTTCAAGGTAGGTGTAGATCCGCTGCGCGCGCGCCAGCGGCGGCACCCCCGCCAAGCGGGCGCGGCCGGCCCGTATCGCCTCGGAAAACGGCAAGGTCTCAAAACCGCGGGCATATTCCATGCACCAGTGCGACCAGGCGCGCTCGAAAGGGTCCCGGAAGAGATAAATCAGCCGGGCTTGCGGGTTATAGGCATGGATGCGCGCGATGGCGGGCGGCCAGAAGCCGTAGATGGGCGTGATGTCAAACCGCTGCCGCGCGCCATCACTGGCGGGGAAGAGAGCCTCCAGCGCCGGGTAGCCGGGCGCGGACCAGTCACGGGATTCATCGTCGAAAAAATGCAGCTCCTTTTGTCCCGGGGCGCAGAGGTCCGGGTGTTCGCGCAGATAGGCAAACAGGCTGGTGGTGCCGCCCTTCTGCACGCCGCAGCCAAAAATTGAGACCTTGCCCGGCAAAAATCAGCCGTCGCGGTTGGCGGCGGGCGCCCAGAGGACATCTCCGGCGCCCTGGCCGTTCTCCACGCGCGAGAGCACGAACAAGAAGTCTGACAAGCGGTTGAGATAGACCAGGACCAGCCGGTTCACGGCCTCGTGCGGGCTGGAAAGCAGATGCACCGTGGCGCGCTCGGCGCGGCGGACCACGGTGCGGGCCTGATGCAAAAACGCCGCCGCGGGCGTGCCGCCGGGCAGGATGAAGGAGTTGAGCGGCGCCAGACCGGCATTCAGCCTGTCGATCTGGGCTTCCAGCCAGTCCACCTGCGGCTGGGTGATGCGCAGCGGCGGGTATTTGGGAGCCTCCTCGATCGGCACGCAGAGATCGGCGCCGAGGTCGAACAGGTCGTTCTGGATGCGCGCGAGCAGCGCATCGCTCGCCGGGGTGGCGTGCAGGCGGGCCAGGCCGAGCACGGCGTTGGCTTCGTCGACCTCGCCGTAAGCGGTGACCCGCGCCGAGGATTTGGCGACGCGCGTGCCATCGCCAAGCGAGGTTTCCCCGGTGTCGCCGCCGCGGGTGTAGATTTTATCGAGTTTGACCATGGCGCCATTCAGCCACGGCCGGGCGGGCCGCGCAACCCGCGTTAAGCAACCGGGCTGCCGCGCCGGGGCGCGGCCCAGGCGGGGCGCGCCGGGCGGTAGCAGGGTTGCGGGTTGGCCGTGCTCAGCCGGTCCCAGTTGCGCAGGATAAGGTCTATCTTACGAAACACCACGGCGAGGTCCGCGAATTCGCGCTGTAGCCGCGCCGCCCGGGCCAAGTCACGGTGCGAGGGCTCGCCCGAGAGCAGCCGCGCCCCGGCGGAAACCCGGAGCGCACCTTGCGGCTCCGCGCAGCCGGGCTGGGGCAGCGGCACCGGCTGGCCGATATGGCAGATACGTGCGGCGATCTGCTGCTCGGCCGGGAACAGGGCCGAGAGATCGGTATTAAGCCAGAGATATACCTTGCGGGCCTCGGCCGGGGTGAGGCAGCGGCCCGGCGCGTGCGGGGCGCGCAGGGAGAAGGTGAAAATACTGTGCAGATGCTCCCAGGGTTCGGCCTGCGGGCCACGGTGGATTTCTGGCGTATCGAGCAGGCTGAGCGCGGGCTGGGCGGCCACCGCCGCGCGGACGATCTGGCCAAAGCCCTCCAGAATTGCGGCGCGCTGGGCCGGAGCCACGCGCAGCAGCGCCTGCATCTCGGCCAGGGCCGCGTGCCAGCGCAGGGCCAGGCCATAATTGCCGACCGGAGGCAAATTGGCGGCGGCGCGCGCGCGGGGGGGGAAGTCGTCACGGCCGAAATAGGCGTCCAGCCCGGCGGGAAGGCACGCGCTGGCCAGCCGGGCGGCGATGGCCGCCGGCAGCAAGGCGGCGCCGGCGAAGGGAGGGCCTGTGAAGAATTTGGAACCGGTGATGAGCACCACCGCGCCTAGCGCCAGATAGGCGCGCACCGAGGCGGGCGAGAGCCGGGCCTGGCAGGCGTCCACCACGATGTCGAACGCATCGCCGTACAACGCGCGCATCTGCGCCAGAAACGCCGGGCGGGGGGCGAGCAGCCCGGTTTTGGAGAGGTCCAGCGCATGCAGGATCACCCGTTGCCCCTGGGCCATGGCGTTTGCCATCACCGCGGCGGTTTCCGCCTCCACCACCGCCGCCGCGCGCAGGGCGCCGTCAGCCTCACGCAGAGGGATGTTGGCCAGCGCCGTATCCGCGCGGAACCCAGCGACGGGGGCCTGAAAGGTGACATCATGACCCAGGGCGGTATCCACCGCGAAATGCAGCCCGCGCGCGGCCATTGGCACGCCGCGCCCGGTTTCCTCCGGCGCGATGAGGATATTGAGGATCGGCTGCGCCGCGCCGGCGAGATGAGTCAACGCCAGGGCGAGCAATTCAGTGTCGGTGCCCGAGGCGGCGAGGATGATCTGCTCGTCCGGACGCAGGCCAAAAACCTTGGCAATGCCGCGGCGCACCGCATTGAGCGATTGGCGCACCGCGTTGCGGCTGGTGGTGCCGCGCAACAGCGCCAGCGTGGCGCGCAGGCGGGCGCGGTCAGCCGCGGTGTAGCCGCGCTCGGAGGAAGATGAAGCGGTGGAGGACGCAAAGGTGATCGCCCAGGGGCGCGGGCGGTGGCTGCAACCGTAGCCGTTGAGGGCGCTGCGCGGGTCACGCGCCAGGCGGATGTCGCCGCCGGTCTCCATCAGCCCCTCGGCGGTGCCCAGCAGCGGCCAGATGCGGCGGATGAGGGCGATCTGCGCCGCGGTGGCGGGGAAATGCGCGGCCAGAACCTCGGCGCCGGGAGCCACATCGGCCGCCATGGGGTGTACCCAGGCGGGCAGCGCGGCGCGCTCGGCCGAGGCCAGCGCCTCGGCCTCGGCCATGATGAACTGGGCGGCGGCGCGGGCGGCGGCGAGCGAGGCCAGGGCCGGGGCAATGCCGCGCGCGGAGAACCAGGCGCTCTCCAGCGCATGGCGCAGATAAAAGTCTGAAAGCCCGGGGTGTTCACCAGCCTGCGGCGGCAACGGGGCGCTAATTCCCTTAAAAACGGTAAATTCCGGTTGCTGGCGGATCGCCCCTGCAAGAAGATCACGCTCAATTTCCAAAAACGCCGCAGTTTGCATTTTCTCACCCGCTCCTGAACAGAGAGAGATTTAGTGTAAAGGCGATGAAAATGCCAATTTCATCCTCCAACTCCCGTTTTAAGGCCGGAATCGAGGGATAACCTCTCCACGCGACGGGCTGGAATGCCCAAAAGAACGGTTAACATTTGGCCCCTTCCCGTCTAAATCACCGCCAACGATTTCTCTAGGAGCAATATATTGGCGACGATGTATACCGAGACGGTGCTGACTGTCCGGCACTGGACTGACACGCTCTTCAGCTTCACCGCGACGCGCGATCCGGGCTTTCGCTTTATCAGCGGGCAGTTCACCATGATCGGCCTGAAGGTAAATGGCCGCCCGCTGCTGCGCGCCTACTCGATGTGCAACGCCAACCACGAGGAACAGCTTGAGTTCTTCTCCATCAAGGTGCCGGACGGGCCGCTGACCTCGCATCTGCAGAAGCTCGCCGTCGGCGATGAGGTTCTGGTGGGCGGCAAGCCGACCGGCACGCTGATCCAGGATAACCTGCTCCCCGGCAAAACGCTGTATCTGCTGGGCACCGGCACCGGGCTGGCGCCGTTCGTCAGCATCATCAAGGACCCCAACACCTATGAGTGCTACGAGCATGTGGTGCTGGTGCATGGCTGCCGGACCATCCCCGAACTCGCCTACGGCGAGATGATCGTCAACAGCCTGCGCGAACACGAGTTCTTCGGCGAGCTGGTGGCGGACAAGCTGCTCTACTACCCCACCGTCACGCGCGAGCCGTTCCGCAACACGGGGCGCATCACCACGCTGCTGGAGACCGGCAAGCTGGAGGCCGACCTCGGTCTGCCGCGCCTGAACGCGCAGAGCGACCGCGTGATGCTGTGCGGCAGCCCGCATATGCTGAACGATCTGAACCAGTTCCTGCTGGCGCAGGGCTTTCATGAGGGCAGCCACCACGGCGCGGGCGAGTTTGTCATCGAGAAGGCGTTCGTCGAGAAATAATACCAGTCAGCCTTAAGGCTGACTGGTATGCGCGCGGGGCTGGTGGGGCGGCCGCGCGCAAAAATAAGAGCTTATACCAGCCCGCCACCAAACCCAGAGAGTCAAGCTCTTGGCGGGCTGGTTTAACACCGGGAGGCCTGGCTATCGCAGACCCTGCGGGACGCGGCCTACGCGGTTGACGGGGTGCGCGACGGCGCCAACGCCCTGGAGAGCGCGCAAAGCCAGGAATACGGCGTGGTGCTGCTGGACCTGGGCCTGCCCGGCAAGGATGGAATGCAGGTGCTGCGCGCCCTCCGCGCGCGGTGAAATCCGGTTCCCATCCTCATCGTCACCGCCAGGGACGCCGTGGAGGAGCGCATCAGCGGCCTCGATGGCGGGGCCGGTGACTATGTGCTGAAACCGTTCGAGATGGCTGAGCTGCTGGCGCGCATGCGGGCGGCTCCCGCGGAGCTGAAGACAATGTTCAAGAATCTCGTGGAAAATGCGATCCAGCATTCGCCCGTGAACGGCCGGATCGACATACTGGTGCGCCGGGGGGCGGGGTGGGACGGTGGCGCGCGTTGATGTGTTTTTTCCCGCATGAGAGTGCGATCGTTCGGATGAGATTACACCGCGCGCTTTCTGAACAGCCACCCGGCGGCGGCCAGACTGACCAGTGCCAGCGCCGCCATCGGTAGGTATTGCGCCAGCAGCGAGGTAAAACTCGGGTGTTCCAGAAAGCTGCGGCGGATGATGACCAAAGCATAGCGCATCGGGTTGAGCCAGGTGAGGTTCTGGACGATGACCGGCATGTTTGAAATTGGCGTGGCGAAGCCGGAGAGGATGATCGACGGCACCATGAACAGGAACGCGCCGAGCAGGGCCTGCTGCTGTGTCGCGGCCAGTGACGAGATCATCAGCCCGATGCCGGTGTTGGCCAGCACGAACAGCAACAACCCTAGATAAAGCGGCGCCAGCCCGCCATGCAGCGGGACCTGGAACCAGAATACCGTGGCGAGAACAATGACGCTGCCTTCGGCCAGCCCGATAATCAGGCCGGGAATGGATTTGCCGAGCAGAATATCGAGCGGGCGCATGGGCGTTACCAATATCTGGTCAAACGTGCCCGCCTCGCGCTCACGCGCCACGGAAAGCCCCACCACCAGCAAGGTGACAACCTGGGTGAGCAGCGCCACGATGCCCGGAATGATGAACCAGTGGGAATCCAGATTGGGGTTGAACAGCGCCCGCGGGTCCAGCTGCGCCGGGGGCGATGGCAGGCCATGCGTGGCGGCCCATTGCTGGCTGTAATCAGCTATGATCGTATTGGCGTAGCCGAGAATGAGCAGCGCCGTGTTGGAGTTGCGGCCATCGACAATCACCTGCACCGGGGCGGCTTTTCCGGTTAGTAGGTCGCGGCTGAAGCGCGGGTCTATGACCAGCACCATTTCAACCTGGCGTGAATTGATCAGGGATTTTATCTCATGATCACTCTTGAGCGAGGCGACTTCGGTAAATGCCCGCGAGCCGGTGAAATGCGCCACCAGGTCCTGCGCGGCAACGCTGCGGTCCTGATCATACACCGCGAAGGGGACGTGGTTGAGATCAAAACTCGCGGCATAGCCGAACACGACCAACTGGATCAAAGGTGGGCCGATGAGCACCATGCGGCTTTTGGCATCCCGCAAAATGGCGAGAAATTCCTTGATGATGAGAGCGAGAACGCGGCGCGGCATTGTTCAGTCCAACCGTTTGCGCGCGGCCAGCCGCGCCACGCCGAGAAAAAAGATAGCCATGAGCAGCAAGGCCAGAAGATTGGGCCAGATGACCGGCCAGACCGTACCCGCGAGAAACAGGCTTTGCAGGATGGAGACGAAATACCGCGCGGCGACGATATGGGTGATCACCCGAATCGGCGCTGGCATGCTGCCGATATCAAAAATGAAGCCGGAGAGGATGAAGGCCGGCAGGAAGGTTGTGATGATCGCGATCTGCCCCGCGACAAACTGGTTTTTGGCAATGGTTGAGATCAGCAGCCCCATGCCCAGCGAGGCGAGCATGAACAGGCCGGCGGCCAGGGTGAGCACCAGCAACGAGCCATAAAGCGGGACGCCGAAGAGAAACACCGCAATGGTCACGGATACCGCCATGCCGCCCATGCCGAGCAGAAAATACGGCACCACCTTGGAGATCAGGATTTCGTGCATGCTGACGCGCGTGACCATCAACGCTTCCATCGTGCCGCGCTCCCACTCGCGGGCGATCACCAATGCGGTGAGCAGCGCGCCGGTCAGGGTCATGATGACGGCGATAAGCCCAGGCACCAGATAATCGCGGCTGCTGACCGCCGGGTTGAACCAGATGCGCGGCTCCACGTTGATTGGCAGCGGATTAGAGGCGCCGGCCAGATCAGCCTGCGAGGTGATCCAGTCCGCCCAGCTTTGTTGCACATAGTTTTCAACGAGGCGGGCGTTATTGGCGTTGATGCCATCGACATAGACGCCGATATCCGGACTTTTTCCCGCAGCCAGGCGGCGGGCAAAATCAGCGCGGAGCCAAACGAAGCCTTCAATCGTCTCATGCGAGAGGGCGGTTTGTGCGGCGGCGGCGTTGGGGAAATTCCGTGGCGCGAAATAAGGCGAGTTAGAAAACTGCGCGGTGAAGCTGGCGGCGGCGGCACTGGGTTGTTCCACCACGATGCCCAACGCTACATGTTTGGCATCGAGCGAGACGCCATAGCCAAACAGCAACAGCAAAATGGCGGGAAGCAGAAAGGCGATGGCGATGGAGGATGGATCGCGCAGGATTTGCAGGCTCTCCTTACGGATCAGCCCGCGCAGGCGCATCAACATTCCGGCCTTCATGCCGCCCCCACTGGCGCCGCGCTGCGGGCGGTATCCGCCTCGATCAGCGCCACGAAGGCGTCTTCCATGCTTGGGTCCGGGTGGGTCTCATCCCGGCAGGCGGATTTTAAGGACTCCGAAGTCCCTTCCGCCAGAACTTTCCCTTGCCCCATAATCACCAGGCGGTCGCAATACTCCGCCTCATCCATGAAATGCGTGGTAACCAGAACCGTGACCCCGGAATCGGCGAGCGCGTTGATGCGCTGCCAGAATTCGCGCCGGGCCAGCGGGTCCACGCCGGAGGTGGGTTCATCGAGAAACAGCACATCGGGCTCGTGCATCAGCGCGCAGGCCAGGGCCATGCGCTGCTTGAAGCCAAGGGGAAGATCACGGCTGGTGGCATCGCGCATTGGGGCCAGCTCGAATTCGCGCAGCGCCCAGTCGATGCGCGCGTTGCGCTTCGCACCGGTCAGCCCGTAAGCGGCGCTGAAAAAACGCAGATTCTGCAACACCGAGAGATCGCCATAGAGCGAGAATTTTTGCGCCATGTAGCCCAGCCGGCCGCGCGCCGTGGCGGCGGCGGTGCGCAGGTTGAAGCTGCCGACCCGCAAGCTGCCCGAGGTGGCGGGCAGCAGGCCGCACAACATGCGAAAGGTGGTGGATTTACCCGCGCCATTGGCCCCGAGCAGGCCAAATATCTCACCGCGTGCAACGGTGAAGCTGATGTCATCAACCGCGCAGAAATCCCCGAACCGCTTGAGCAGGTGCGAAACCTGAATCTCCATGCCGGGTTGCGCCGCAGGCGCGCGGGCCGCCACAGCTGGTTTGGCGGAAGTCGTGGGGGCAATTGCCGCGGCTGCCGCCTTGGCTTTCAGCAAATCGATGAACCGGTCCTCAAAACGCGGCGGCGCCGGCGTGATGACGGCATCCGTAAGGCCGGATTCGCGCACAATCCCGGGATGTATGCCCGCATCCAGCACCATCCGCACCGCCGCGCCCTGGATGATGGCGTCGGTGACGCCAGGGAGGCGCGATAATGCGCCCTGGAGCGCACGTTTGGACATGTTGGCCGCGCGCACCTGAAAACTGCGCCCGGCCATCGCCTGGGTGAATTGCGATGGCTTGCCCGCGCCGATCAACTTACCCTCATGCAGCAGCAGCACCTCGTCGCAGCGCTCGGCCTCATCGAGATACGCGGTGGAGAGCAGCACGCTCATACCCTGGCCGCGCACCAGATGATCCACGATTGCCCAGAGTTCGCGCCGGGAGACCGGATCGACCCCGACGGTCGGCTCGTCGAGCAGCAGCAGGCGCGGCGGCTGGATGAGCGTGCAGGCGAGGCCGAGCTTCTGCTTCATCCCACCGGAGAGCTTGCCCGCGAGCCGCGTGGTGAACGCCGCCAGCCCGGTCATATGCAGCAACTCGCCGTAGCGCGTGGCGCGGGCCTCCGGCGCGACGCCTTGCAGATCGGCATAGAGATCGAGGTTTTCCTGCACGCTCAGGTCTTCATAAAGGCCAAAACGCTGCGGCATATAGGCGATCATGCCCTGCACTTTCAGGGGGGCGGCGGCCACATCGGTGCCAAACACGCGGATCGCACCGGAATCGGCGCGCAGCAGCCCGGCGATCAGGCGCATCAACGTGGTCTTGCCCGCACCATCCGGGCCGATCAGCCCGATGACCAGCCCCGGCGCGGTGGTGGCGCTGACCGAGTCCAGCGCGGCCACGACGCGTTTGCCAATTTTGAAGCGCCGCGTGACTTGCTCCAGAACCAGCGGTGCGCCTTCAGTTTCCGGCGGCATCGCCACCGCATACGGCAGGGCCGCGCGGCGCATTGGCCGCGGCGGTGTGGGTTAGATCGAGCGTGACGCTCGCCGGCATGCCCAGGCGGAGCTGATTATGCGCATTGCAGACATAGACGCGCAGTTGATACACCAACTCGGCGCGCAGATCCGGCGTCTCCACATTCTTGGGCGTAAACTCAGCCGTGGGCGAGAGATAGCCGACCCAACCGTGATAGACCTTGCCCGGATAGGAATCCGTGGTGATATCCGCCGCCATGCCGGGGATGATTTTGCCCAGCGAGGTTTCCGGCACATAGGCGCGTACCCAGAGCGGGTTGGTCAACGCAATGGTGTAGACCGGTGTTTGCGGCGAGGCCATGTCGCCGGGTTCGAGAATCCGTTCTTCGATGATACCATCGGCGGGGGCGTAGAGTTTTGTGTCGGCAAGTTCCACGGCGGCAAGCCGGGCCTGCGCGGCGGCGGCATCAAACGCGGCCTGGGCGGCGGCGATGTCCTCCTGGCGCGGGCCTTTCACCGCCAGGATATAGGCTTGCCTGGCGGCCTCATAATTCTGTTTGGCGTTATCATAGGCGGCCTTGGCGTCATCACGCTGTTGGCGGCTGGCAGCGCTGGAGGGCACCAGGGCGGCATAGCGCTGATAATTGGCGGCATCGTTTTGATAGACCGCCGCCAGCGCGTCCATCTGCGCTTTGGCCTGCACGATCTGTTCCGGGCGCGTACCCGCCAGCAGCGCCGCCAGAATTTGTTTCTGGTTTGCCGCCTGCGCCTGCGCCGCCGCCAAGGATGCCGCATAACGCTGATCGTCCATCAGGGCGATTAACTCACCCTTGTGAACCTGATCGCCCTCCTGCACCAGCAACTTCGTGACAAACCCGTTATCATTGAGCGCGGCTTCAACCTCGCGAATGTCCACGTTGCCGTAAAAGGTTAGTTTTTCTGTCCTTGCGTTATTTTGCAGAAAATAAAAAACAGCGCCGCCAATGAGCAGTATGGCAAAAAAAACAGCCATAAAAATACGAATACGTTTAGACATGATCGCGATTATCCACCTGCTGTTGCCGGTTCACTGCGCGCCTGGGTTGCCGTGCAGGCTATGCCGCAACCAGCCATTTTGCAACGTCCGCCAGCTTTGGTGACCAGCACGGATCGCCAGCCATTCGATTCCCGCATTGCCGCCATTGCGCGATGCTGGACTCGTGAATTTTCAAAGAGGTGGTGCGGGCGGTCGGAATCGAACCGACACTCTGTCACCAGAACCGGATTTTGAGTCCGGCGCGTCTACCAGTTCCACCACGCCCGCAGATGGCTCTCCTATAGCGAGGCATCGGCCATCTGCCAAGATGACGCCTCGATGCCAATTCCCCTGCCCTTTCGTGCTCTTCCACCCGAATTTGGCGAACCGCGGCGCGGTACCTCGTTTGAGGCCTCGGCCAGAGGTCCCCGCGGCATTTCGCCGTTTTGGGGCCAGAACCAGATTTAGAGTGCGATGACTTCAGATTAACCCGCTTTGCGCGCCGAAAATCTCGCCCCAACGGCCATCCTTTAAGATGCGTTGGTCTGAAGGGTAAAATGAAATCAACCGGGTGCCTTGCACCCGCGCGCAGGTTTGGCTATAGCGCCCCCACTGGTCCCGAATAGCTCAGTTGGTAGAGCAAGCGACTGTTAATCGCTCGGTCGTAGGTTCGAGTCCTACTTCGGGAGCCAGTTACCCTCAAAAACCTTTGGATTAAACCAAAAATTGGCAGTGGAAACCAAAGCGCGCAGTGGCCTGCTTGTCCCTTTCGTCCGCGGCGCGATGCAGCGGATTTCAGGTAATACCAGTCAGCCTTAAGGCTGACTGGTATGCGCGCGGGGCTGGTGGGGCGGCCGCGCGCATAATCAAGAGCTTATACCAGCCCGCCACCAAACCCAGAGAGTCAAGCTCTTGGCGGGCTGGTATAACTTGAACGCTCTGCGTCAATCTAAACGCGGGTTGCTTTAAGCGGCGGGTTGGAGCTGGGCCAGTTTCACCAGATTGCCCAGTACATCCCGTGCGATGCCAACTCGGGCAGCGACATCCATATCGCGGGCGACGACGAGTTTCTGGTCCGGGCGGACCTTGAGCGTGCCGCCGCGTGAGGAAATCCAGGCGATGAGGCCGGCGGGATTGGCAAAATCGTTTTTACGGAAGGAAATGACCATGCCTTTGGGCCCGGCATCCAGCTTTTCCACACCGGCGGCGCGGCAGGCGCGTTTGAGCGCGACGGTCTCCAGCAGGTTCTCGACCTCGGCGGGGAGTTCGCCGAAACGATCGACAAGTTCGGCGGCCAGGGCTTCGCTCTCGGCATCCGAGGTGAGCGCGCCGATGCGGCGGTAGAGGCCGAGGCGAACAGGGAGATCGGAGACATAGGCATCGGGAATGAGGACCGGCAAGCCAAGGTTGATGTTGGGGGTCCAGTCGCGGTCCTCGGCTTTTTTACCCCGGCCTTCGGCGCGGATCGCGTTGACCGCGTCTTCCAGCATTTGCTGGTAAAGCTCGATGCCGACTTCGCGGATGTGGCCGGATTGTTCGTCGCCCAGCAGATTGCCCGCACCGCGCAGGTCGAGATCGTGCGAGGCGAGGGTGAAGCCGGCACCCAGCTGGTCAAGCGTTTGCATCACCTCCAGGCGTTTTTGCGCGGCGGCGGAGAGCTGGTGGTGAACCGGCCAGGTGAGATAGGCGTAGCCGCGCTGCTTGCCGCGGCCGACGCGCCCGCGCAGCTGGTAGAGCCCGGCAAGGCCGAACATATCGGCCCGGTAGATGATGAGGGTGTTGACGGCGGGCATGTCCAGCCCGCTCTCAACGATGTTGGTGGCGAGCAGGATGTCATATTTCCCCTCGCCGAACTCGGTCATCACGCGCTCGAGCTCGGTGGGGGCGAGGCGGCCATGGGCGGTGACGGTGCGGATGTCAGGCACGATATCGCGCAGGCGGGCGGCCATGGGTTCCAGATCATCCAGCCGGGGGACAACGCAGAAAATCTGCCCGCCGCGGAATTTTTCGCGGGCGATGGCTTCCTTTATGATGAGGCTGTCAAACGGCATGATGAAGGTGCGCACGGCCAGACGGTCAACCGGCGGGGTGGTGATGAGCGAGAGATCGCGCACGCCGGTGAGGGCCAGTTGCAGGGTGCGCGGAATGGGCGTGGCGGTGAGGGTGAGGACGTGGACATCGGCCTTGAGCTGCTTCAGCCGCTCTTTATGGGCGACGCCGAAATGCTGTTCCTCATCGACGATGAGCAGGCCGAGATCGGCGAAGGTGACGGATTTGGCCATGATGGCATGGGTGCCGATGACGATGCTTATGCTGCCGTCAGCCAGGCCCGCGCGCACGGCGGTGGCCTCCTTGGCGGTGACCATGCGCGAGAGCTGCGCGACTTTAACCGGCAGCCCCGCGAAACGGGTGGAGAACACCCGGAAATGCTGGCGGGCAAGCAAAGTGGTGGGGACCACGACGGCGACCTGGGTGCCCGACATGGCGGCCACGAAGGCGGCGCGCAGGGCGACCTCGGTTTTGCCGAAGCCGACATCGCCGCAGATGAGACGGTCCATCGGGCGGCCGGCGGCGAAATCTTCCAGCACGTCGGCGATGGCCTTGGCCTGGTCCTCGGTCTCAGCATAGGGGAAGCGGGCGCAGAATTCGGCAAAGGCGCCTTCATCGGCGCTGAGCAGCGGGGCCTCGTGCATCTGGCGCTCGGCGGCGAGGCGGATGAGACCGGCTGCCATGTCCTGAATGCGGTTTTTGGCCTTGGCCTTGCGGGCCTGCCAGGAGGTGCTGCCTAGTTTGTCCAGCGAGACGCCATCACCCTCCTGGCCGAAGCGCGAGAGCAGGTCGATGTTCTCGACGGGGAGGAAGAGTTTGTCGCCGCCATCGTAGAGAATGCGCAGGCAGTCATGCGCGGCGGCGTTGACGGTGAGGGTCTCCAGCCCATCGTAACGGCCGATGCCGTGGTCCTGATGGACGACGAGATCGCCCGCTGCGATTTCGGTGGCGTCGGCGATGAACTGGTCGGCGCGTTTGCGGCGCTTGGGCGGGCGGGCGATGCGTTGCCCGAGGAGGTCCTGCTCGGCGACCAGGGCCAGGCGGTCCATGATGAAGCCGCGCTCGATGCCAAGGACCGCGAGCGCCACGGTGCCTTTGGGCAGGGCGCGGGCTTCATCCGCGCTGGTGACGGGGCGGATGTCCTTGATGCCGTGTTCGCGCAGCATGAGGGTGAGGCGCTCGCGCGAGCCGGCACTCCAGGCGGCGAGGATGATGGTGCGCCCGGAGGCCGCCCATTTG
>NZ_JAQTZC010000031.1:0-1979 GCF_028687955.1 Acidocella sp. | reverse complement strand
GCGCGTCACCGGCGGGAAAGACATCGATAATGCCGCCGCGCAGGGCGAATTCGCCCGGCTCCATGACGGTGGCGGTGCGGTTGTAGCCGTCGGCATCCAAAAACACGGCCAGCTCATCGGGCGCGATGTTCTCGCCCACGCGCAGCAGCATGCCCCCGCCCGAGAGTGCGGCGCGGGGCGTGACCTTTTGCAGCGCGGCGTTGACCGTGGTGAGCACGATGCGCTTTTTGCCGGGCTCGGATTGCAGCCGGCTCAGGGCGGCGATGCGCTCGGCGATGACCGCGCCGTTGGGGGAGACGCGGTCATAGGGCAGGCAGTCCCATGCCGGGAAGGCGATGACCTCAACCTCCGGGCCGAAAAACGCGATGGCTTCGGCGAGGCCGGCCAGGCGTGTGTCATCACGCGCAATGTGCAGAACCGGGCCGGTATGTTCCGCCCAGCGGCGGACCAGAACCAGCGCATCGACGCCTTCTGGCGCGCCGTGGACGGGGACCATCAGAACCGGGCCAGTGCCGCGGCGCGAATACGCTGGAGCATCGGGCTGTCAGCATGGGGGGGGATTGGCAGGCGGCCGCTCAGCCAGTCGGCCAATTCGGCATCAGGGAATTCCATGACGGCTTCGATCTCATCCAGCTCGGATTCGGACATCGAGGCGATTCGGGCCTTCACGAAGTCACCGATCAGCAGGTCGTTCTCATAAGTGCCGCGGTGCTGGGCGCGATAGATCAACCGGCGGCGGCGGTTGTCCAAGAGTTCTGGAGCCGGATTTTCAAAGTCGGTCATATTGGGTTGCGGTATAGGCGCGCTTTGGCCAAGAGTCAGCATGTGACACTTGAAATTCTTGACCCCCTGCGTGCGCCGATCGCCTCCCTGCCCGGGCTGGGGCCGAAACTCTCGGCCTTGGTGAGCCGGTTGGTGGGGGGCGAGCGCGTGCGCGATGTGCTGTTTCATTTGCCGGCGGATTTTCTGGACCGGCGGGCGGCGCCGAAGATACGCGATGCGAAGGCCGGGATGCTGGCGACGCTGCGCGTTGAGGTGATCCGCCATGAGGCACCCGCGCGCAAGGGGCAGCCGCACCGGGTGGTGATTGGCGATGAGACCGGGTTTGCCGAGGTGGTGCTGTTTCATGCGGCGCGGCTGGTGCAGTTTCCGCTGGGGGCGCGGCTGGTTGTGTCCGGCAGGCTGGAGGCGTTTGGCGGGCGGCTGGTGATGGCGCACCCTGATTACGTGGCCTCACAGTTGCAAGAAGCTGATTTCCCGTGGGTTGAGCCGATATGGCCGCTGGCGGCAGGGGTGGTGCCCAGGGTGATGCGCCGCGCCGCGCTGGGAGCGCTGGCGCGCTTGCCCGAACTGGCCGAGTGGCAGGATGCCAGCGTGTTGCGCAAACGGGGCTGGCCAGGGTTTGGGCAGGCGCTGCGCGCGCTGCATGCGCCGGTTGAGCTGCCTGATGACAAGCCGGGAGAGCGGTTGGCGTATGACGAGTTGCTGGCGCGCCAATTGGCCTTCGCGGTGGTGCGGGCGCGCAGGCGCAAGCGGCCGGGGCGGGTTTTGGTGGGCGATGGGCGGCTGAGGGCGGAGGCGCTGCGGCGCTTTGGCCATGAGCTGACGGCCGGGCAGTTGGAGGTGCTGGTGCAAATTGATGCGGATATGGCGGCGCCGCACCAGATGTTGCGGCTGTTGCAGGGCGATGTGGGCGCGGGCAAGACGCTGGTGGCCTTGCTGGCGATGCTGCGCGCGGTGGAGGCAGGCGCGCAGGCGGCGCTGATGGCCCCGACCGAGATTTTGGCCAAGCAACATTATGCGACGTTTCAGAAACTCTGCCCGGTGCCGGTGGCGTTGTTGACGGGCAATGTGAAGGGGGTTGAGCGGCGGCGGATTCTGGCGGCGCTGGCGGATGGGCGTTTGCCGCTTGTGATTGGCACGCACGCGATATTCCAGAAAGAGGTGGCACTTAATGACCTCGCGCTGGCGGTGATTGG
>NZ_JAQTZC010000030.1:2995-25835 GCF_028687955.1 Acidocella sp. | reverse complement strand
AGCTTATACCAGCCCGCCACCAAACCCAGAGAGTCAAGCTCTTGGCGGGCTGGTATGCGCGCGGGGCTGGTATAAGTAGAATTTTCTCGGCACACTGCACGAGGAGATTATCATTAACACGTAATATTGTTATAGTGAATCACTATAATTGTTCAATTTGCAATTGTTCAATTTGCGCGGTTGTAGGGGGTTGGCGCTTTCGGATACCACGGTGCCCGCGGCAAACCGACGGCGGCGCGCAGTTGCATCTGGCCCATGTGCGGCCCGTCAACACGCGTGAGTTCCGGAACCAGCCCCGCCGGCCGGCATCGCTGCCAGGAGCGGCTGATATCAGCCGGATCAGTCGCGAGCCTGGCTGGCTGGCGCGGCATAAGCCCCGTATTGACAGTTGTGGCAAATAGCTCCATGGACCGGCATTTACTCATCCAGAAGAATTATTATCGGGTCTTTTTTGGATTGTTTAGCTAGGCCCCGCGCGGCGCCATGGCAAGTGAATACGGCCCGTGTTCCGTTTTGGTACAGTGTCCTGCTTTGGCACGCCAGATGTCACGTCCTGTTACATATGTTGCAAGGCGCATTGAAAAGCCTAGCGATTCAACAATGGGGAGTTCTGGTACGTTTTTTGCTGTAATTTTTTGCTATAATTTGTCCGCTTTAAGTTTGTTCAAGGTGCCCAACGTGGCGCCGATGTGTGTCCAACAACCAAAAACGAGGAAACATCGATGCTTAATGCAGCCATTGCCCCGCTAGCCGGGAGCGCCGTCGCGGGCTTCTCCTTCAAAGCCCGTTACGATAATTTTATCGGCGGCAAGTTCACCGCCCCCCTTGCGGGTCAGTATTTTGATAATGTCTCCCCCATCACCGGCCAGGTGTTCACCCGGGCCGCACGCTCCACCGAGGCGGACATCAACCTGGCGCTGGACGCCGCCCATGCCGCCGCTGATGCCTGGGGTAAAACTTCGCCGGCCGCGCGTGCGCTCATCCTTAACCGCATCGCCGACAAGATGGAGCAGAACCTGGACCTGCTCGCCTACGCCGAGACCGTGGACAACGGCAAGCCGCTGCGCGAGACCACCTTTGCCGATATCCCGCTCGCGATTGACCACATGCGCTACTTCGCCGCCTGCGTGCGCGCGCAGGAAGGCGCGCTGAGCCAGATCGACGAAGACACCGTCGCCTACCATTTCCATGAGCCGCTTGGCGTGGTTGGCCAGATCATTCCCTGGAACTTCCCGATCCTGATGGCGATCTGGAAACTCGCCCCGGCGCTTGCCGCGGGCAACTGCGTGGTGCTGAAGCCGGCTGAGCAGACGCCGGTTTCCATCATGGTGCTGGCGGAGCTGGTGGGCGACATGCTGCCCCCCGGCGTGCTGAACATTGTCAACGGTTTTGGTCTGGAAGCCGGCAAGCCGCTCGCCTCCTCCAACCGGATCGCCAAAATCGCCTTCACGGGCGAGACCACGACCGGCCGGTTGATCATGCAATACGCCAGCCACAACCTCATCCCCGTCACGCTGGAACTCGGCGGCAAATCGCCCAACATCTTCTTTGAGGATGTGATGGCCCAGGATGACGATTTCCTGGACAAGGCGGTCGAAGGCCTGGTGATGTTCGCCTTCAACCAGGGTGAGGTTTGCACCTGCCCGTCGCGCGCGCTGATCCAGGAGAGCATTTACGACCGTTTCATGGAAAAAGTGCTGAAGCGGGTGCATGCCATCAAGCAGGGTAACCCGCTGGATATGAGCACCATGCTGGGGGCGCAGGCATCCTCCGAGCAGATGCAGAAAATTCTCTCCTATATCGACATCGGCAAACAAGAAGGTGCGAAGCTGCTTACCGGCGGTGTCCGCCCGGCGCTGGAGGGTGGCATCTCTGGTGGTTTTTATATCGAACCGACGATGTTCCTGGGCAACAACAAAATGCGCTTGTTCCAGGAAGAGATTTTCGGGCCGGTCCTCGCGGTTACCACCTTCAAGGACGAGGCCGAGGCGCTGGAACTCGCCAATGATACGCTCTACGGCCTGGGTGCGGGCGTGTGGTCGCGTGATGGCAGCCGCGCCTATCGCATGGGCCGCGGCATCAAGGCCGGGCGCGTGTGGACCAACTGCTACCATGCCTATCCGGCGCATGCCGCCTTCGGCGGGTACAAGCAGTCCGGCATTGGCCGCGAGAATCATAAGATGATGCTCGACCATTATCAGCAGACCAAGAACCTGCTGGTCAGCTACAGTCCCAAGGCGCTTGGCTTCTTCTGAGCAGGGCGCGGCGATGAGCATAAAACCAGCGCGCGTGCTCGCCACCCCGGCGGCACTCGGGCTGATCGCGAAGCTGACGGCGGAACATGGCCCGATCATGTTCCACCAGTCCGGCGGCTGCTGCGACGGCTCATCGCCGATGTGCTTCAAGCAAGGCGACTATCTGCTCAGCCCCGATGATGTGGAGCTGGGCGAAATCGGCGGGGCGAAATTTTATATGAGCCCCTCGCAGTTTGAATACTGGAAATACACGCAACTCATCATCGACGTGGTGCCCGGCATGGGCGGCATGTTCTCGTTGGAGAACGGGTCCGGGCAACGGTTTTTAACCCGCTCGCGCGTGTTCACGGAGGCGGAACTGGCGGCCCTGGCCTGACACAAGGCCGCCAAGCTCATCGTCCGTCTCGATAACTCGGCATTGTATTTGCCCGATACCGCGCGCGCGGGCGCGGGCGGGGGACAATCAAGACTGTTGTTTACCGGTTTGGTGCTTGCCAAAAAGATTGAGGTCACATGTTTTGTAGAGAATCAGGATTGGTGCGGGCGGCCGGAATCGAACCGGCACAGGGCTATGCCCCAACGGATTTTCTTACCCCTACGGTTTTCACCGCCGGCCCCTTCGGGCCGTTTGTGGTCTGGACTATACCTTCACCTTAGCGCCTTCGCGCTTTAGGTGCTGCCCGTCTAGTCTCTACACCTTCCCAGGGGCTGCCTTCGCGGCCCAGGGCTTGGCTCGGGGTTGCCATTTTACAGGGTTCCCCGAATTTGAGCAGTTCTACATCGCAGGTTTCCCCGCGCGCACTCAATTCGTCGTCTAAGTCCGGTGCGTCTACCAGTTTCGCCACGCCCGCATGGGCGGCACTGTAACTGCAAATGGCCCTAGGTCAAAGGGGAGGGGGCTCTATTTCTCTTTGGTTGTCTGGCGGTTGCCTTCTTTGCCTTCGATTTGCGGAGATTGATCGCTACGGCATCCAGGGTATTTTCCAGTCCGGTTTCGTCTACCATTCCGCCACACCCGCACACGGCCTCCTCAATAAGGGCTCACCGGAACGAAGCCAAGAACCCGCGCCCCGCCTCACCAACCCCATTGACGCGGCGCGCCCTCCCTTGGCAGCACGGAGCCGCATGGCCCGCTCATCTCCCCCTCCCGCCAAACCGCCCAGGGCGAAACCCGCCCCGCCGCCGCCCGCGCGCCCCCCGGCTCCTGTGCGCGCGCGGCAGCATGCACAGCAGCATCTGCGCACCGCCGCGTTCGTTATGCGCTACGCCATCATCGCCACCATTTGGGGCGCCGTTGGCCTCGGCCTTGCCGGTCTCTGGTTCACGTGGGACATGCCAAACCCCGCCACCGCCGTCACCACCGCGCGCCGCCCCGCCATCATGCTGCTGGACCCCGCAGGCCATCTCGTCGCCCGCTTTGGCGATGCCTCCGGCCAGGTGGTGCTGCCGCAAAACCTTCCCCCTTATGTCCCCGCCGCCTTCATCGCCATCGAGGACCGGCGCTTCTACGCGCACGGCCCGTTTGACCTGCAAGGCATCCTGCGCGCCGGCCTGTCGGATCTCTTCCACCGCCGCATCGTGCAGGGCGGCTCCACGCTCACGCAGCAGGTCGCCAAAACCCTGTTTCTAACCGACCAACGCACCCTGCGCCGCAAAATTCAGGAGGCCGTGCTCAGCCTCTGGCTCGCCAGGCATTATTCGCAGGCTGACATCCTCGGCATCTACCTCAACCGCGTTTATCTGGGTGAGGGTGCCTACGGCATAGACGCCGCGGCCAGGCTCTATTTCGGCGTCCCCGCGGAGAAGCTCACCCTCGCCCAGGCCGCCATCCTCGCCGGGTTGCCCAAAGCCCCCTCCAGCCTTAACCCCCTGGCCAACCCGCAAGCCGCCGCCGCCCGCGCCACCCAGGTGCTGGATGCCATGGCCGCCACCCAGGCAATCACCCTGGACCAGGAGAACACGGCCGAGGCCCAGCTCGCCAACGCCGCCTCCCCAACCTCGCGCACCTCCTGGTTCGCGCTCTGGCTCATGCAGAGCCAAGGCGCCGCCATCCCTGAGGGCGAGGACGTCACCCTCAAAACCACCCTCAATGCCGGGCTGCAAACCGTGGCCGAAGCCGCGCTGGACAACACCATCGCCATGAACGGCCCCGCCATGCGCGTCTCGCAGGGTGCGGTGGTGGTGCTCGATGCCCGCACCGGCGCGGTGCGCGCTCTGGTCGGCGGCGTGGGCGACCGCGAAGGCTACAACCGCGCCGTGCTCGCCCGCCGCCAGACCGGCTCGGCGATCAAGCCCATCGTCTGGCTCGCCGGCCTGCGTGCCGGCATGTCACCGTCTGATACGGTGTTCGATGGCCCGCTCTACCTGCATGGCTACCACCCGCATGATTACGAGGCGAGCTATCGCGGCAATGTCTCCATGACCGAGGCGCTGGCCGATTCCATGAATACCGCCGCCATCAGAATCCTGCTGCGCGCGGGCGGCGCGCGGCGCGTCATCGCCGTGGCGCGCTTGCTCGGCCTTGATGATGGTTTCCCTGACGACGCCACCATGGCGCTGGGCTCGGGCGGCGTCGGCCTGCTGCAACTGGCCGGGGCCTATGCCACCTTCTTCAACGGCGGCAACCGCGTGACACCTTTTGGCGTATCAGCCATCAACGGCGTACCCGTCGCCAATCCCGGCCCCGTCTCGGTCGTCAGCGCCGCCCAGGTCCAGGCGATCGCGGGCATGATGCGCGCGGTCGTCACCGGCGGCACCGGCACCGCCGCCTTCATCCCCAAGGTTTACACCGCGGGTAAAACCGGCACCACGCAGGACTACCGCGACGCCTGGTTCGCCGGCTACGCGGAGGGCGACATCATCGCCGTCTGGCTCGGCAATGACAACAACACCCCCACCAACAAAGTGCTGGGCGGTACGCTCCCGGCGCAGATATTCAAAACCATCGCCGTGGCGCTGGCGGGTTCATAGAGGGCCGGTTTCAGCCCTTCACCAGGGTTCCGGTGCCGTCCGTCACGCTCACCCGGGTTGGAATGCCCCGCGCGACCGACGCGCCCACCGTGCAGAACGCCTCGAATTGTTCCAGCACGCGCGGCAAATGGCTCACGCTTGCGGCCGCCGCCGCGAAATGGATGGCGATTTCCAGCTGCTGCACGCGCAAATGGTTCGCCTCGTCGCGGCCCACCGTGGCGGTCGCGGTGGTGCTGATGGCGCCGGGCGTCTCGCGATATTTCCGCATCGCGAAATTGAAGCTGGAGGACATGCACGCCCCCACGGCCGAAAGCAGCAGATCCAACGGGCTCGGCCCGGCGGCGGCGCCCAGCGGCGGCGGCTCGTCGGAGATGAGCGCAGGCAACCCTCCGCCGTAATCATGCGAGAACTGAAAATTCTCCATTTGCCGCAAGGTGATGCTGTGGGTCTCTGTCATGCCATCCTCCATTTCCCAGAAATTCAAGCCAGCGGCGTCATCGCAAGACAGCCGCCATCCCCTACCGCCCCATCGCCGTCAGCACGAACCGCCTCTTCAGCCGCGGCATCCGCTCCACCGCGGCCAGCCCCGCATCCCGCGCCAGCCGCAGCAGCGGGTTGTTGGTGGAGAACAGCCGGTCCAGCGCGTCGGTTGCCGCCAGCATGAGCATGTTCGCCGGCCGCCGCGCCGCCTGATACGCCGCCAGCAGCTCCGGCGTCCCGCAGTCGGCGGCTCCGGCCAGCAGCTCGACCAGCGCCACCGCATCCAGCAGCCCCAGATTCAGCCCTTGCCCCGCGATCGGATGCACCCCATGCGCCGCATCCCCGATCAGCGCCAGGCGCGTATCGTAATACCGCGCCGCGTACATCGCCGAGAGCGGATACGTCCACCGCCGCCCCACCAGCGCCACCTCGCCCAAATGCGTCCCGAGCCGTTTGCGTACTTCCGGCAAAAACCGCGCGTCGTCCATCGCCGCTAGCCGTTTCACGGTCTCATGCCGGTCTGTGAACACAATCGCCGAGAGATGCGGATGCGCCTGCGTTCCTGTCATCGGCAACTGCGCGAACGGCCCGCCGGGCAGAAAATGCTCCAGCGCCACGCCTTCATGCGGTTTCTCATGCGCGATGGCGCACACCACGGCCGACTGCCCATAATTCAGCCGCGTCACCGCTATCCCCGCTTGGCCGCGCAACTGCGAGCCCCTGCCATCCGCCGCCACCACAAGCCCGGCCATGAAAACTTCCTCGCCTACGGTCACGCGCACGCCATGCGCATCGCGCGACACCTGCGCCGCCGCTGGCGCGCGCAGCGTCACCCCCGGCGCCTCGTGCAGCCGCTGGTTGATCGCGATGCGCAGGCTGCGCGCCTCGATGATCCAGCCAAACGCGCCCTCGCCAACGTCGCCCGCGTTAAAATGCAGTTGCAATGGCGAGGCCGGGCGCCCCACCTTGCCGTCCGTCACGTCGATCTTCTCAATAGGGCAGGGGGCAAAGGGCAGCGCCTCCCACAGCCCGGCCGTATCCAGCAGCCGCTTGCATCCCGCGGCGATGGCATAAGCCCTCCCGTCGAAATCCGGGTGTTCCATCGGCGGCAGCGCCGCGCGGTCCACAAGCAGGACCGTTTTCCCTTGCGCCGCCAAGGCGCATGCCAAAGCGCCGCCAACCGGCCCGGCTCCGATAATCGCAATGTCATGGCTGAATGTCATGCCGCATATGAGGCAGAGCACGCGCCCGCGCGCAACCCATCCGCGCGCAACCCATCCGCGTGGATTTCCGCGCCTGGGAACGCCGCCGCCGCGCCATCCCGGCGCCTCTTGGTTTGCTCAAAAACAGAGCGTGTTTTTGCACATATTTTAAGCGTTTTAACCTGGTTTGCTTGGTGGCGGCGCATAGGGGCGGGTTCACGGCGGCGGACAAACCGGGGCAGGCGGCATCCAGCGGCTTTAACTTTTTGGATGATCCGCAACGGCACGGTCCTTGCTTTCCTCCTACGGCGCAAACCCAAAGAGCTTTCCACAACGTGCTCTGCTGACCTGCCCAGGCTCCAGGTCATCCAAAAGCAGAGGAAAAGAGGAACAAACACGCGATGAGTAAACGATCAATATTGGCGGTCCCGGCAGGCTTGGCCCTGCTCGTCGCAGGCGCCGCGCCAGCCCTGGCGCAAACCGCAGCCCCCACGTTGAACTCCGGCGACACGGCCTGGATGCTGACCTCATCGGTCCTGGTTCTGATGATGACGGTCCCCGGCCTCGCCTTGTATTATGGCGGCCTGCTGCGCCGCAAAAATATTCTCGCCATGCTGATGCAGTGCTTCTTCGCCACGGCGTTGATCTCGGTGCTCTGGGTCATCGTCGGCTACAGCCTCGCCTTCACGGCGGGCAGCGGCCCCAGCGCGCCCTTCATCGGCGGCTTCTCACGCGTCATGCTGAATGGCGCCGGCCTCAACGGGCTTTCCGGCACCATCCCGGAGACCGTGTACGCCATGTTCCAGTGCACTTTCGCGATCATCACCCCGGTGCTGATCCTGGGTGGCCCGGCTGACCGCTTGAAGTTCTCCTCCGCCATGGTGTTCCTCGGCATCTGGCTGCTCGCGGTTTATGCCCCCATCGCGCACATGGTCTGGGGCCCCGGTGGCTTCCTCGCCAATGCGGGCGTGCTGGATTTCGCGGGCGGCACCGTCGTGCATATCAATTCAGCCGTCGCCGGTCTGGTCGCCGCCATCATGGTTGGCAAGCGCACAGGCTACGGGCGCGACAACATGGCCCCGGCTGACCTGGGCTACACCATGCTCGGCGGCGCATTGCTCTGGGTTGGCTGGTTCGGCTTCAACGCCGGTTCCGCCCTCACCTCCGGCGGCCAGGCTGGCATGGCGATGATCAATACCCACCTCGCTACCTCCGCCGCCGTGGTCTCGTGGACCCTCACGGAATGGATGATCAAGGGCAAACCCAGCCTGCTGGGCGCCGTCTCCGGCGCTGTCGCCGGCCTTGTCGCCATCACGCCCGCCTGCGGCTTCGTGGGTGTCAGCGGCGCGCTGGTCATCGGCCTGTCTGCCGGCGTGGTTTGCTATTGGGGTGTCACCGGCTTCAAGGGCATGTTCCAATATGACGACGCGCTGGACGTCTGGGGCGTGCATGGCCTGGGCGGCATCTGCGGCGCCATGCTCACCGGCGTGTTCGCCCTCAACGAAGTCGGCGGCCATGCCGGCCTCATCGAAGGCAATGCCCACCAGCTGCTGATCCAGGCTGAAGGCATTATCGTCACCATCCTCTACAGCGGCATCGTCAGCTTCATCATCCTCAAGCTCATTGACCTGACAATGGGCCTGCGGGTCAGCAAGGAAGACGAGATCCAGGGGCTGGACATCGCCCAGCACGGGGAGGTCCTGCAACACCTCAGCTGATCCAGGGCAAACCGCGAAGCAAACAGCGCCGTAAGGCGCTGTTTGTGTTTTTGCACGCCGCCACATGAAAACAAAAACACTTTGAGAATCAGCGCTCTCCCTCATATAGTCGAGACATGGCGGTAAATTTTGAGGCGCGGCGGTTCATCTCCCCAGCACTGCGGGCGCAGCTGCGCCGGCGCGTGTCGGAGCTGGGCGCCATTGCCTGCGCGCTCGCGGGCCTTACCCTGCTGCTGGCGCTGGTCTCCTACAACCCGGCTGATCCTTCTTTCGACACCGCCACCGCCGCCCGCACCGGCAACCTTGCCGGGCCGTTCGGGGCCAGCTTCGCTGACCTTACGCTCCAGGGGTTTGGCATCGCCGGATTCATCCCGCCGATGATTTTGCTGGCCTGGAGCTACCGGCTGGGCGCGCGCGGGGCCATCGGGCACGTTAAGCGGCGCATCGCGCTGGGCGGCCTGGCCTTGCCGCTGGTGGCCACCGCGCTGGCCCTGGGACTTGCGATCATTCCCGGCCCGCCGGTCAGCTGGCCCGTGCCGTCGGGCATCGGCGGCACCGCGGGCGCCATTCTCTCTGGCGCCTTCGCCTCTGCCGGCGCCTCGCTGCTGGGCCGGGTCGGCAGCGGCATCATGCTGCTGGTCATCCTCGCCCTCGCCATGTCCGCCTTCGGCTACGCGCTGGGCTTCACCCCGGGTGAATGGCGCTCCGGCGGGGCCAAGGCCGCGCGCGCCGCCGCCGCTTCCGTCGCGCAGAGCCGCCGCGGCGCCGAGGCTGTCTCCTCCTGGATCACGCCGCTATTCGCGGGCGCGCCCGCCGTGCCGGCCCGCGCCTGGGGGGGCGCCGCCGTTGCGCCGCGCCAGCAACAGCCCACCCTGGCTGAGGACGAGCCGGACGGCGACGCCCCCATCCCCTTCCTGCCGCTGCGCGCCAAGCCGCTCATAAAGCCAGCGGCTCTGGCCAAAAAAGCCCCCGCCAAGCAGGAGCGCCTGCCGCTGCTGGACGTGGGCTGGAACTGCCCGCCGCTCGACCTGCTGCGCCCCCCCCGCGCGCGCACCAGCACCGGCCCCAGCGCCGAATCCCTGGAATCCAACGCCCGCCTGTTGGAGACCGTGCTGCAGGACTACGGCGTGCAGGGCAAAATCGTGGAAATCCGCCCCGGCCCGGTGGTCACGCTCTACGAGCTTGAACCCGCTCCCGGCATCCGTTCCTCGCGCGTCATCGGCCTGGCTGACGACATCGCCCGCTCCCTCTCCGTCGTCGCCGTGCGCATCGCCACCGTCTCGGGCCGCAACGTCATCGGCATCGAAGTCCCCAATGCCAAGCGCGAGACGGTCTATCTCTCCGAGCTGCTGGGCTCCGAGCTGTGGGACAGCCAATCCGGCAAGCTCTCCATCGCGCTGGGTAAGGACATCTCGGGCGCCCCCATCGTGGCGGATCTCGCCCGCATGCCGCATCTGCTCATCGCGGGCACCACCGGCTCGGGCAAATCCGTCGGCGTCAACGCCATGATCATGAGCCTGCTCTTCCGCCTCTCGCCCGAGCAGTGCCGGCTCATCCTCATCGATCCCAAGATGCTGGAACTCTCCGTCTATGATGGCATTCCCCATCTGCTCTCCCCGGTTGTCACCGAGCCGGCCAAGGCGGTCGCCGCGCTCAAATGGGTGGTGCGCGAAATGGAGCGCCGCTACCGCTCCATGAGCCAGCTCGCGGTGCGCAACATCGCAGGCTATAACGAGCGGGTGGAAGAAGCCCGCTCGCGCGGCGAGGTCGTCACCCGGCGCGTGCAGACCGGGTTTGACTCCGAGACCGGCAAGCCCGTGTTCGAGGATCAGCCGCTCGCCCTGGAGCCGCTGCCCTTTATCGTCGTCTTCATCGACGAAATGGCGGACCTCATGATGGTCGCGGGCAAGGAGATCGAAATCGCGGTGCAGCGCCTGGCGCAGATGGCGCGCGCCGCTGGCATCCATGTCATCATGGCAACCCAGCGCCCCTCGGTGGATGTCATCACCGGCACCATCAAGGCCAATTTTCCCACACGCATCAGCTTCCAGGTCATCTCCAAATTCGACAGCCGGACGATTCTGGGCGAGCAGGGGGCCGAACAGCTCCTTGGCCAGGGCGACCTGCTCTACATGCAGGGCGGCGGGCGCATCACCCGTGTGCATGGCCCCTTCGTCTCCGACCAGGAGGTGGAGGCTGTGGTCGCCTATCTGCGCGAGCAGGGCGAACCCGCCTATCTCGACGAAGTCACCGAACCGGCTGAGGATGAAGCCGCCAGCCTGGCGGGCGGTGCCACCGGCGGCAACACCACGGGTGAGAATGCGCTGTATGATCAGGCAGTCTCCCTGGTCGCGCGCGAGGGCAAGGCCAGCACCTCCTTCATTCAGCGTCACCTGCAAATCGGCTATAACCGCGCCGCCAAGCTGATCGAGCAGATGGAGAAAGACGGCATCGTCAGCCAGGCCAATCATGTCGGCAAGCGGGAAGTTCTGGTTCGCCGCGAAAAGGAAGATTAATCTTTGGTTGTCATCGCATCAGGGATGACCGATAGATTAATGCCAGATGAATAAATCACGTAAGCACGCAGACTCAGGAGCCAGCCTCGGCGCCGTGCCGTTGCGGGCCGACAAAATCGGTGCCGCCAGCCCAATGCTCAGCATCGAGGCCCGGCAGAGGCTCGCCCTCATCGCATCAATCCGTCATTTCAGCGCCGGCGAGATCCTGTTTCATGAAGGCGACGAGGCCGCATTCATTTTCAACATCATCTCCGGCGTGGCAAAATCCTATAGTTTTTTACCTGACGGCCGGGAGGTTATCCAGGCCTTCCTGTTCGCCAACGATCTGATGGGCCCGCTGGGCGGTGAGAGTTTTATCAACACCGTCAAAGCGATCACCCCGGTCGTGGCTTACACCTTGCCGCTCCCGGCATTGGTGAAGCTGTTGCGCTCGGACCCTGGCCTGCAATGGCAATTTCTGATCAAGGCGTGTCATGAGCTGCGCCAGGCGCAGCAGCACGCCATCGCCTTGTCGCAGAACAGCGCCAAACAGCGGCTGCTTATGTTGTTCAACCTGCTGCGGTTGCATAACGAGCCGCTAGGCGCCAGCGCCGGTCATATCCAGCTGCCGATGCCCCGCACCGATATCGCCGATTACACCGGTCTCGCGGTTGAGACCGTCAGCCGCGCGCTGCATCAGCTCCAGCGCGAGGGGGTCATTCGCCTTATTAATCAGCACTGCATTGAAATTACCAATGAAAGTACTTTTGCTTCGGCATTGGCCATGGAAATCTAGTGTCCATGAAGTCCGCTGCACCGTGCCGCGGAGGGAAGGGACAAGGCCGCCGCAAAATTATAAAGATAGAGGATAATCCGGACCTCGAATTGGCCCGCAAAGCGGGTCAATCGGAAGCCATCACACGCTAAAAATGCTGCACTGCAAAATTTTCTCGCAGAACCGCTGATTTTGTGCCAGAATAGACTTCTGTTCCACTGTGGAGGAGGTGCTTATGCCTGACCATCCGCTCATCAATCTCTTTTCGCACAACAAACCAGACGATACCCCTTGGCGCACCGATGGCCTGCGGGATTTTTTCCTCTACCGGGATCTCGGCGTCGCCGCCGCCACCGGCGGGCGTGTTATCGCCCAGTTGGTCAAGGCCAATCCCGCCCGCCCGCCCGAGCATGGCACCGGCTGGCACCGGCATATCGCGGATTTCCATATCGTCATCATGACCAAGGGCTGGGCCCGCTTCATGTACGGCGCGCAGGAGCACCTCGTCCAAGCCGGAGATTGTGTGCACCAGCAGCCTGGCATCACGCATTATTTATTCGATTACGCGCCCGATATGGAATATCTGGAAATCACCTCTCCGGCGGATTTCGGCACGGTGGAGGTGGCAGGCCCATGCCCGGTTCCGCCTCCCACACCTTGGCCCGGCGGGTGACGATGAAAAAAGGGCCGGGTTGCGCCGGCCCTTAGCGGGGATGCCGAATGAGTTGTTCAGAAATCCAGATCCAGTTCCATGATTTCCTGCGGTTCCTGGCGCGAGTCCGCGACCCACTCTTTCATCGGCCCCCATTTCATGATCGTATCGCAGTAATCCTGGCAAACTGGGCCAACCGTCACGTCATAGCTCAAAAACCGCGTCACCACCGGCGCATACATCGCATCCGCGATGGTTGGCCGGCGTCCGAACAGGAACGGACCTTTCCAGGTGGTCAGGCAATCGGTCCAAACGGTGGTCACCCGGTCTATATCGGCCTGCGCCGAGGACCAGACGGTAAAGCCTGGCTTGCGGAAGCGCAGGTTCATCGGCAGCGAGGAGCGCAGCGCCGCGAAGCCGGAATGCATCTCCCCCGAGATGGAGCGGCAGCGCGCCCGCGCGATTTTCTCCGCGGGCAGCATCTGCGCCTCGGGGAACAGCTCGTTCAGATATTCGGCGATGGCCAGCGTATCCCACACCGTCACCTCGCCATGAATCAGGCAGGGTACCAAAATCGAGGATGTGCGCATCAGGAGTTCGTCCTTGGCGCGCGGGTCGTCGGGCGAGACTCGCTCTTCCGCAAAGTCAATTCCGGAGAGTTTCGCGAGGAGGTAACCCCGCAGCGACCAGGAGGAATAATTTTTGCTGCTGATCAGCAAGGTGGCCTCGGTCATATTTACCCTTGTCCTTTTTACAAAAATAGACACATTGTTATCAAACGCGAGTCAACCGTACAATGCCGTACTAGAAGTATTCAGTAACATGCCGGTAATTTATTCTGTCTAGGATTAAACTATGATCTATCAGATGTATCAGGCGCAAGCCGATATCATGGATCCGTTCCGCAGGTTGGCGCGTAACAGCAGTACGTTGCTTCGCAGTGTCACCCCTGGCCAGCCTTATGGTATTGCCTTGCGGCACGTCACCGCCGCTCTCGATGTTTTCGGCCATTCCGGGGCCACGCATAAACGGCCTGATTACGCGATCGACGATGTGCAAATAGGAAACAGTATCGTTAAGGTTGAAGACGAGGTGGTTTACGCCACGCCGTTCGCCAGTCTGGTGCATTTTAAAAAAGATACTGGCCGCAAACAGCCGAAAGTCCTGCTGGTTGCCCCGCTGTCCGGGCATTTCGCCACGCTGCTGCGCAACACGGTCGAAGTCCTGCTCCAGGACCATGACGTGTATATCACCGACTGGCATAACGCGCGGGACATCCCGGTTGACGCTGGGCGCTTCGGCTTTGACGAATATGTCGAGCATGTCATCAAATTCCTGGAATATCTCGGCCCGCGCAGCCATGTGGTCGGCGTCTGCCAGCCCACAGTGGCGGTGCTCACCGCGGTTTCCGTCATGGCGGAAGACTCCAACCCCGCGACTCCGCGCAGCATGACCCTCATGGCCGGACCGATCGACACGCGCCGCAACCCGACCAAGGTGAATATTCTCGCCAAGACCAAGCCGATCTCATGGTTCGAGCAGGAGATGACGGATGTCGTCCCATGGCGTTACCGTGGCGCGGGCCGGCGGGTTTATCCTGGCTTCATGCAGCTAACCGCCTTTGTCTCCATGAACCTGGACAAGCATATCGGCGCGCAAATCCGCCAGTTCCGCTCCCTGGCCGCCGGGGACAAGGAGGCCGCCGCCCGCCACCGCGAATTCTATGATGAATACCTCGCCGTCATGGACCTGCCGGCCGAGTTCTACCTTGAAACCGTGCAACGTATTTTCATGGATCACGCCCTGCCCAAGGGTGAGCTGCGCTACAAGGGCCGGCTGGTTGATCCCGGCGCGATCAAAAAAACCTTCGTGTTCACCGTGGAAGGTGAGCGCGATGACATCTGCGGCCTTGGCCAGACCTCGGCGGCGCTGGATCTTTGTAAAAATCTGCGCCCGCTGCTCAAGCGCCATCATATGCAGACGGGCGTCGGCCATTATGGCGTTTTCTCGGGCAAGCGCTGGCAGAACGAGATCTACCCCTTGGTCCGCGAAGTCATCGAGTTCAGTGTCTAGAGTGCGATCGTTTGAGGTTCGCTCTCCTGAGCGAGCCGAAAGCGTGAATCGCCCTCAGAAAAATGGCTAGAGCCTGATCACACTGAAACCAATCAGGCTCTAGCGCGATCGTTTGAGGTTCGCTCAACCGAGCAAGCCGAAAGCGTGAACCGCCCTCAAAAAACAAAACGATCTAAATTGCGGCCCCGGCGGCAGCGCAGAAAATGACCACCAGCAGCGGCCTTGCGCGCCCAACCACCAGCAACAGCAGCGCTGCACCGGCAATCGGCAAATCCCATGGGTTATGTAACGCGCTCAGGGTCAGCAGGTTGATGAATGCCGCCCCCAGCAGCCCGACCACGGCGGCATTCACCCCCATCATCGCCGTAGCCAGTCCCCGGCGGTGGCGTAAAACCTCCCAATAGGGCAGGGTGGCCGCCACAATCAGCAGACCCGGCAGAAAAATCGCCAGGGTGGCAATCGCCGCCCCCCATATGCCACCGGGGCCGCCGCTGGCCAGCGCGCCCAAAAACGCCGCCACGGTGAACAAGGGCCCCGGCATGGCTTGCGCCGCGCCATAACCGGCGAGGAACCATTGCGGCGAAATCCACCCCGGCATCACCACTGAGTCGCTCAATAGTGGCAGCACCACATGCCCACCGCCGAACACCAGCGCCCCGGTCCGGTAAAACGCCCCGAACAGCGCCAGCGCGCCGTGTTGGGGCACCAGAAACGCCAGCAGCAGGAGCAGCAGAAACACCAGCATGCATGCAACCGCGGCGCGGTGTGCCCGCATGGACAGGCCCGCCCCCCGCGTGGCGGCGTCCACGCGCGCCTCCGGCTCCAAGGCTAGGCCACCGATCATCGCGCCGATCACCAGGACCAGAATCTGCCCAAACGTACCTGGTTGCAGTCCCAAAATCGCCGCCGCCAGCAGCGCGAGCGCCCGGCGCGGCGTATCCGGGCACAAGCTGCGCGCCATCAAATACAAAGCCTGCGCCACCACCGCGACGGCCGCCAGCTGCAACCCATGCAGCGCCCCGCGCGCCATCGGCATGCTCTGAAACATGTTCATCCAATAGGCCAGAGCCAGCATCAGCGCGGCCGAGGGCAGGGTGAAGCCCACCCAGGCAGCCAACCCGCCACGCCATCCGGCCCGCTTCATCCCGATGCAGAATCCTGTCTGGCTAGAGGCTGGCCCCGGCAGGAACTGGCATAGCGCCAGCAGTCCCAAATAGTCATGCTCGCTCAACCATTTGCGGTTTTCCACGAACTCCCGGCGGAAATAGCCAAAATGCGCCACCGGCCCGCCAAACGAGGTCAGCCCCAGCACCAGAAACGCCCGCAGCACCTCCCAGGCTGAACCTTTTGGCGCGGACGAAGGCGCGAGAGTCATGCCGGGGCCAGCAATGGTCCGAGTTTGCGTCCGCCAAGAATATGCACATGGAAATGCGGCACCTCCTGGTGGCTGTCCGGCCCGGCATTGGCGAGCAGCCGGTAGCCGCTCTGCTCAACGCCCAGCCGCTGGGCCACCAGCGCCACGGCACGAAAAAACCCGGTGATCTCCTCCGGGCTGGCCTTGGCGCCAAAATCGGCGCTGGAGACATATGCCCCCTTGGGGATCACCAGCACATGGCAAGGCGCCGCCGGCCGGATATCTGGAAACGCCAGCGCGAATTCGTCTTCATAGAGTTTTTCGCAAGGTATCTCGCCGCGCAAAATTCGGGCAAAAACATTTGTGGGGTCATAGGTCATACCACCTCCATAATGTAATTTTTATCTCAGGAAACCCGTCATACCGTCTTTCCGCGCCTTTTACGGAATTTTTTTTGTCGGCAAGCCATCCGCCGCCAGCGGCTTGCGCGCGGCTTTCTCCGCGATCCCGCTCAACCCCTCGCGCCGGCTCAGCTCAGCCCATATGTGCTCAGGCCGCAGCCCCGCATCCACCCATAAAACCAGCAGATGATACAAAACATCCGCGCTTTCGGCGATCAGTGAGGGCTTATGCCCGGCTACCGCCTCGATCACGCATTCCACCGCTTCCTCGCCGAATTTCTGGGCGATTTTCGCGGTCCCGCGCGCCAGCAGCCTAGCTGAATGGCTCTCAGAGGGGTTGGCATCCTTGCGTGAGAGCACAGTTGCCCACAGCCGGTCCAGCACGCGCGCATCCGGCGCATCCAGCGGCGGCGGCATGGTCACGGTGCTGGCGCGCGACGCCTGTTTCTTCTTCGGCGCGGGGGAGGGGGATTTGGCGATCTTCTTGGCCATCGGCGGTTTTTGCGACTCCTCTTAAGTGTTGAGTATCGCGCGGGGCAGGCGCACCGGCAAGCCTGCGGCCGCCAAGGCTTCCTTAACCTGAGCAATGGTGAACTGGCCAAAGTGGAACACGCTGGCGGCCAGCAGCCCGGTCGCCCCGGCCTGCGCGCCCTCCACGAAGTGCTGTAGCGTCCCCACCCCGCCGGAGGCGATCACAGGCAGGCGCACCGCCGTGCAGATGCGCCGCAGCAACTCCAGGTCAAACCCCTTGCCGGTGCCGTCGCGGTCCATCGAGGTGAGCAGAATCTCCCCCGCTCCCAGGCTTTCCATCTGCTTCGCCCATTCAATCACATCCAGCCCCGTGTTGGTCCGCCCGCCGTGCGAGAACACCTCCCATTTTCCGGGGGCTGACTGGCGCGCATCAATCGCCACCACCACGCACTGGCTGCCGAATTTCTGCGCGGCCTCCGCCACCAGCGCCGGACGGCTGATCGCCGCGGAATTGATGCTGCATTTATCCGCTCCCGCTAGCAGCAGCCGGCGCATATCGCCAGTGCTGCGGATGCCCCCGCCCACGGTGAGTGGCAGAAACACCTTCTCCGCCGTGCGCGAGACCACATCGAGGATCGTATCGCGGTTGTCGGCGCTTGCGGTAATATCCAGAAACGTCAATTCATCCGCCCCGGCGGCATCATACACCACCGCCTGCTCCACCGGGTCTCCGGCATCGCGCAGCGAGACGAAGTTAACGCCCTTCACCACGCGCCCGTCCTTCACATCCAGGCAGGGGATCACGCGCAGCTTCAGCATGCGGCCAGCGCCTCGGCGGGCTTCAGGCTGCCATCATAAAGGGCGCGCCCGAGAATCGCGCCGTTCAGATGAGGGCTTTGCCGCGCCGCCGCCTTCAACGCCAGAATATCCGCGACTCCGGCGACTCCGCCCGAGGCGATCACCGGCACATTCACCGCATCGGCCAGCGCCGCCGTCTCCTCCAGGTTCAACCCAGTCTTCATCCCGTCACGCGCAATATCGGTGTAGATAATGCCCGCGATCCCCGCATCCTGCAGCCGCACCGCCAAATCCGCCGCGCGCAGGTTCGATGCCTCAGCCCACCCCTCGGTTGCCACCATGCCCGCCTTGGCGTCGATGCCGACCACAATCCGCCCCGGAAATTTCTGGCACGCCTCAAACACCAGCGCCGGGTTTTTCGCCGCCGCGCTGCCCAGAATCACCCGGTTCACCCCGGCGGCCAGCCAGCTCTCAATCCCGGCCAGATCCCTGATCCCGCCGCCCAGCTGCACAGGCACGCTCACGGCCGCCAGAATCGCTCTCACCGCCGCGCCGTTCACTGGCCGGCCGGCAAACGCGCCGTTCAAATCCACCACATGCACCCAGCCGAACCCCGCCGCCTCCCAGGCCGCGGCCTGCGCTGCCGGATCGTTCCCATAAACCGTCGCCTGGTTCATCTCGCCGCGCTGCAATCGCACGCAGGCGCCATCCTTCAGGTCGATCGCCGGATACAGAGTTAAGGTCATTTGCCCAGCTTCTTATAATAAAAATGCCCCGCCACCGTGGCCCCTTTCACGCGCGCATAGGCCGGATGCGTCCCCCAGCGCGTGAACCCGCACGCCTCATAGAGCGAAATCGCTCCGCTCTGCGTCTCGCGCACATCCAGGTTCAACACCTGATACCCCAATTTGAGCGCCTGATCCTCGGCGCACAGCAGCATCAGCCGCGCCAGCCCGTGCCCGCGCGCATAGGGCGCCACGAAATGATGCATCAGCGTGGCGGAAAACGCCTGCGCCTCGTTGTTGCGCGAGGGCCGAACGAGCTGGACCGCGCCATAGATCACGCCGTCCATCCGCCCCACGATCAGCTCGCGCTCGGGCACCAGCGCCACACCTTTAAAATACTGCTCAACCACGCTGGCCTTCGGCGGTTTCACCCAGCCAAATCCGCCGCCATTGAGGATCGCCGCGATCGTGGCCTCGGCCAGCGCGTGCACATCCGCCTCATCCTCGAAGCGTTCCAGACGTTCGGCCAGCAGCGTGGCCGGAGGGGGCATATCTTGTTTCACCGCTGCCTATTCGCGCGTGCGGCCCGCGTAATCAAGCCACTTGCTGTGAAGATACCCGTTTAAGGCGACCATTCCAGGAAGTTGCCCAGAATCCGCAAGCCCACCTGCTGGCTCTTTTCGGCATGGAACTGCGTCCCCGCCCGGTTGCCATGCGCCACCATCGCCACCACCGGGCCGCCGTAATCGGTCGTGGCCAGCAGCTGCCCCGGGTCAGCCCCGGCCAGCGCGTAGGAATGCACGAAATACGCATGGTCGCCCGGTTGCAGGCCCTCCAGCAATTTATGCGACCCCGGCTCGAACGCCAGCTCGTTCCAGCCCATATGCGGCAGGCGCAGCCCCGGCGCGTGCAGCGCCCGTATCTCACCTTGTACCCAGCCGAAACCCGGCGTCACCTTATGCTCCAGCCCGCGCGCGGCCATCAGCTGCATGCCAACGCAAATGCCCAGAAACGGCGCCCCCGCGTCCACGCGCGCAAACATCGCCTCCTTCAGCCCATCCACCCCCGCCAGCCCGGCCGCGCAATCGGCGAACGCCCCCTGGCCGGGCAGCACAATCCGCTCCGCGCGCGCCACCACATCCGGGTCGGCGGTAATGCGCACATCAGCCTTTATGCCGCGCTGCGCCGCCGCCAGCACGAGTCCCCGCGCCGCTGACGCCAGATTCCCGCTGTTATAATCAATAACCGTGACAAGCATGGGCCTTAGATCACGCCCTTGGTCGAGGGGATCTCCCCCGCCGCGCGCGGCTCGATCGCCACCGCCATCTTCAATGCCCGCGCCACCGCCTTGAACGTGGCTTCCGCGACGTGATGCGCATTCACCCCCGCCAGCTGGCGCACATGCAGGTTGAACAACCCGTTCCCCGCCAGCGCGCGAAAAAACTCCTCGATCAACTGCGTATCCATGCCGCCCAGCATCGGTCGCTCGAAATTCACCCCCCAGGCGATGAACGGCCGCCCGGACAAATCCACCACCGCCTCCACCAGCGCCTCGTCCATCGGTACGCAGGCCTGGCCAAAACGGTTGATGCCGCGTTTCACATCCAGCGCCGAGGCCAGCGCCTGCCCGAGCACGATGCCCACATCCTCAACCGTGTGGTGCGCGTCGATATGCAGATCCCCCCCCGCGCGGATGTTCAGATCGAACAACCCATGCCGGCCAAACGCCGTCAGCATATGGTCGAAAAACCCGACCCCGGTGGCAATTCCGGTCCTGCCGGTGCCATCAAGGTCCAGTTTGACCGTAATATCGGTTTCAGAAGTCTTTCTGCTCAGTTCAGATGTGCGTGCCATGGCCCATGGCCTACAACAAAGCCCCGGAAATTTAAACCGGGAAGCGTCAATTCAGGTCTCGATTGCGATTTGGGGGGTTCCGGCACATGCGCCAGCTGTTTAGGCTTAAGCCATGCCCCGGCTCATCGATAATAAAAAACTTCCGCTCCTGCTGGGTTTCCTCATTGCTGTCGGCCCCGTCTCGACAGACATGTACCTCCCGGCCTTCCCCGCCATCGCGCGAGACATGCAAAACCCCGCGGCGCCGCAATATTCCCTCGCCGCCTATTTCATCGGCCTCGCCATCGGCCAGATGGCCCAGGGCGCCCTGGCGGACCGCATCGGCCGACGCACCCCGCTGCTGGCGGGGCTCATCATCTACACCATCGCCAGCGCCGGGTGCTGGCTGAGCTGGAATGTCGAGAGCTTCATCATCTTCCGCTTCCTCACGGCGCTTGGCGCTTCGGCGGGCGTCGTCATCCCGCGCGCCATGGTGCGCGACCTGGCAGACGGCCCAGCCGCCGCCAAGCTGTATTCCAAGCTCATGCTGGTCATGGGCGTCGCCCCCATCGCCGCGCCCATGCTCGGCTCGCTTTGCGTCATGTTCGCGAACTGGCGGATCATTTTCGCCATTTGCACGCTTTACGGCGTGGTGGCGCTCGCCGCCATCTGGTTTTTCCTGCCAGACACCTTGCCCCCCTCGCGCCGTACCCGCCTTGGTCTTATTCCCGTGCTGATGCGCTACGGCGCCATTTTCCGCGAACGCGCCTTCCTCACCCATGCCTGCGTCGCTGCCTTCACCTCGGCGGCGCTGTTCGCCTATCTCGCCGCCACACCCCAGGTGTTCATCAACGAATACGGCTGGAACTCCACCGGCTACGCCGCCCTCTTCGGCGTCAACTCCTTCGCCTACATCGGCTTCAACCAGCTCAACCCCGCGCTGGTCACACGCTTTGGCATCGCGCGGGTCATCACCATTGCTGGCGCCGTTCTGCTCACCGGCTGCTTCGGCTTGGTCATCATGGCCTGGTCCCCGCACGGCCCTTATCCGCTCGCCGGCATGCTCGCCTTCTCCGAGCTTGGCTTCGGCCTGTTGCTGCCCTGCTCGCTGGTTGGCGCCCTCTCGCGCCACCAGGCTCATGCCGGCAGCGCCTCGGCCCTGCTCGGCACCATGCAGTTCATCGGCGGCGCCGTCACCGGCCTGCTCATGGGCGTGCTGGCTGACGGCACAGCCAAACCCATGGCCGCCGCGATGCTGGTATGCGCCGCCGCCGTGATGCTTGCCGCCGCCCTGCGCCCCAGTTTAAGCTTTTCTCCAACGGAGAGTTAAAAACCACATGACTCAGAGCATCATCGGTATTCCCGCCTGCACCAAACTCATCGCCGGTTACGTCCAACACGCCACCCCGGCGCGCTACGGCGCCTCGCTCATCGCCGCCGCCAACGCCATCCCCCTTCTCATCCCGCCCGAGGGTGAGCAGATGCGCGCTCTGCTGGACCGCCTTGACGGCATCATGTTCAACGGCAGCCCCTCCAACGTCGCCCCGCTGCGCTACGGCTCCGATTTTGACGCCACCCCCGGCGCGCACGACCCCGCGCGTGACGCCACCACCATCCCCCTCATCCTCGCCGCGCTGGATCGCGGCATCCCCGTGCTGGGCATCTGCCGTGGCATGCAGGAGATCAACGTCGCCCTCGGCGGCACCTTGTTTCAGGAGGTCCATCTCCAGCCCGGCCGCATGGACCATCGCTCCGGCGAGGGCGAACACCGCTTCGCCCTCAAGCATGAGGTCACGCTTTCAGGTGAGCTCGCCCGCATCTGCGGCGCGCAGACAATCCTGGTGAACTCCCTCCACGGCCAGGCGGTTGACCAGCTGGCCGCCGGGCTGGCGGTCGAGGGCATCGCGCCGGATGGCACCATCGAGGCCGTGCGGGTAGAAGGCGCAAAAAATTTCGCCATCGCCGTGCAATGGCATCCGGAATGGGAAGTCACCCATTTTCCTGACCGCAAACGCCTTTTCAACGCCTTTGGCGCGGCCTGCGCGGCCTACCGGCAGTCTCGCGCCGGCGCATAGGCCAAGGCGGCAAACCGGGGGTTGCAAAATTCCCGGCATGCGATGATTTATCATTCTATAGTCGTTTCAACAAAGGTGCGTGACTATGGACATCCAGACCATCGACAGCAACTACACCCAGCTGCAATCCCAGGCCCAGCAGACGGTGGCGGAGATCAAGCAACTCGCGCTCAAGCTGCAAGCCGCCGCGCAGGCAGGGGACCCCAACGCGCGGGAATGGTTTCTAGACCTTAAAAGCATCGCCCTGGCCATCCAGGCGGAGCAGAATCAGGTCTCCAACCTGCTCCAGTCGCTGCATAACTTTGTCGAGGTCCAGCAGACACAGATCCAGCAGCCACAGCTCCAGCAACTCCCGCCGCAAACCTCGCCCTGGGGCAGCCAGCCCCCCGGCTATCCGCCGCCGAACAACGGCTATTACCCGCAGCAGAACAACATGCAGGGCAACATGGGCGGCCTGCTCGGCGGCCTGCTCAACTCCGGCTTCGGCCGCGCCATCGTCACCGGCGCCGGTTTCGGCATCGGTGACGATTTGATCAATAAGATTTTCTAGAGTGCGATCGTTT
>NZ_JAQTZC010000030.1:0-2895 GCF_028687955.1 Acidocella sp. | reverse complement strand
CGCATTCAGCAGCACCGTCGCCAGCGCGATATAGCTGGGCAGCGCAAAGCCGAGCACATGAAACGCCCAGATCGACCCCGCGAAATGGTTCAGCGCCACCAGCCAGGTCGCGCTGATGATCCCCGCGGCCCACCCCGCCAGCAACGCCCAGCCGTTGAAAAACCGCGTGAACACCGAGAACACGACCGCCGGAAACGTCTGGATGATCCACATCCCCCCCAGCAGTTGCAGCTGCACCGCGTAGGTGGTGGGGATCACCAGAATAAACACCAGCGCCCCCGCCACCATCACCAGCGAGAAGAGCTTTGCCACCTTGGCTTCCCCGCTTGCAACACTCCCCGGCATGAACTGCGAATAAATATCGCGGGTGAAGATATTCGCCGAGGCGATGGCCATGATCGCGGCAGGCACCAGCGCGCCGATCGCGATCGCGCCAAACGCCACGCCCGCGAACCAGCCGGGGAACGCCTCCAGCACCAGCGCCGGCACCGCGAAGCTGGTGCCATATTGCTTAAACCCGGCGGCAAATTGCGGCATGTCCTTCACCCCGGAAGCCACCGCCATATACCCCACCAGCGCCAGCAGCCCGAGCATCACCGAGTACGCCGGCAGCAGCACCGCATTGCGCCGGATCACCTGCGGCCCCGAGGAGCTGAGAATCCCCGTCGTGGTGTGCGGATACAAAAACAGCGCCATCGCCGAGCCCAGCGCCAAGGTCGCATAGCCGCTATAGGCCCCGGTGCTGCCCGCGGGCGGCGCCGCCAGCAGCAGCTTGGCGGGCGCAATCTTGGCGAATATCGCGCCAAATCCGCCAAGTTCCGCCGGTATCACAATCACCGCGACAATCACGGTCAGATAAATCAGCAGATCCTTTACAATCGCGATCATCGCCGGCGCGCGCAACCCGGAGGTATAGGTGAATGCCGCCAGCACCGTGAACGCCAAAATCAACGGCACATGCCCGGGAATTCCCAGCGCGCCGATCACCGTCTGCATGCCGATGAGTTGCAGCGCGATATAGGGCATGGTGGCGAATATCCCCGTCAGCCCGATCGCCAACGCCAGATGCTTGTTGCCATAGCGCCCGCGAACAAACTCCGGCCCGGTGATATACCCGTATTTATGAGCAACTTTCCAAAGTTTCGGAAACACCAAGTATAAAATCGGATAGATCAGCACGGTATACGGCATTGCGAAAAACCCGATCGCCCCGGCGCCGAACATCAGCGCCGGAATCGCAATGAAAGTATAGGCCGTATACGCATCTCCGCCGATCAGAAACCACGAAACCCAGGTGCCAAAGCGCCGCCCGCCCAACCCCCATTCCTCGATATGCTCCAAATTCCCGGCATTCCACCGCGCGGCGGTGAACCCCAGCACGATCACCACGGCGATCAGCGCCAGAAACACAAGGGTCGCTGCGGGATAGGTCATTATTTCTCTCCCCCGTGCTCAACCCGGTAGACGATATAAATCAGCAGCGAGGCCACCGGCACCAGCGCGATCTGAAACCAGTAGAAAAACGGAAACCCGAACAGCGCGGGCGCGGCATGATTATAAAACGGCACCGCCAGCACCATTACAAACACCAAAAGCAACAGAATTTTTATCACGTTTTGCTCCTCTGAGTCCCGGCATTCCGCCAGGTAGAACAGGGTAACGCATTGTGCGGCCCCGGCCAAAAAATTTACAAGGCGAGCGCGACAAACGCCGCCACATCCGGCCGCCCCGCCGCGAACCGCCATTGCGCTTTGCCGGGCGGGCAGGGCAGGGCGATCAACGATGAACACACCGTGGCGAACCCATCCTTCTCAGGAATATTCAGCGCGCTCTCCCATGGCCCGGTGGCGTCCGCCAGCAGCGCCGCCCAATCCTCAAACGCCGCCGCCGCAAAGCGCGGCAGATGCCGGGCAATCCGTGGATGCGCCGCATCATTGGGCTCGCCGGAGGTGATCATGCTCACCCCCTCGCCCAGCCGCGCCACATCTGGCTTTTCCGCACCCAGCCCGCGCAGCAAAAACGCGCCCGCGGCATTCGCCACCACCAGGTTGAACGGCCGGTACGCCCCCGCATCCAGCCCGGCCAAAACCCGCGCCGCCGCCTCGGCCGAACTCTCCCGCAGCGCCAGCAGCGGCAATTCCCCCCGGCTGCGTTTGCCCGCCGCTGGCCCCAGCGTGCCGGTGCGGTTCAGCACCGCCGCCGCCACGCCATGCCGGTTCATCCCCAGCCAGGTGCCGCCCGCGAGTCTATCCCGCCCGGCGATCACCCCCGGCCAGAACTCCCCCGGCGGCTCCCACGCGCGCTCCACCATTTCATCGCGGTTGGCGCCAATGAACACGCCTTGCGCGCCAATCCGCAGAATGATGGAGCACACGCGAAAAATCTCTATCCAAACACGCGCTTGAAGATCACATCCACCTGCTCCAGATGCATCTCCGAGGCCATCGCCGCGTCAATCTGCGCTTCGCTCACCCGCCCGGCGACCTCTTCATCCGCCAGCAAATTGGCGCGGAAATCGCGCGCATCCGGCTGCCCCAGCTTCGTCCACGTCGCCATCGCGTTGCGCTGCACGATCTTATAGGCGTCCTCGCGCAAAATTCCCGCCTTGGTCAGCGCCAGCAGCACCTCGCCGGAGTGCACAACCCCGCCCAAGCTGTCCATGTTCTCGCGCATCCGCTCGGGGTAGATCGTCAGCTTATCCATCATCCCCGCCAGCCGGCTGAGCGCGAAATCCAGCGTCACCGTCGCATCCGGCCCAATCCCGCGCTCGACCGAGGAGTGGCTGATATCGCGCTCATGCCACAGCGCCACATTCTCCATCGCGGGCACCACCGCCGCGCGCACCAGCCGCGCCAGGCCGCATAAATTCTCCGAGAGCACCGGATTGCGCTTATG
>NZ_JAQTZC010000029.1 GCF_028687955.1 Acidocella sp. | reverse complement strand
ACGCCAGCGGGAAGTTCGACGGGATATTTGCCAACACGTGACATATCTTGCTCTCCCCTTAAAAGACGCGGCAGAGAACTTCGCCGCCAACATTGGCGGCGCGGGCTTCCACATCGCTCATCACGCCGCGCGGCGTGGAGAGGATGGAAACACCGAGACCCGAATACACGCGCGGCAGTTCCTTGATCTTGGAATACACGCGCCGGCCAGGGCGTGACACGCGGCTGATCTCTTTGATCACCGGCTGACCCTCGCTGTATTTCAGCTCGATGCGCAGCTGGGCGATACCAGGGCGCACTTCCTCACGGGTGAACCCGCGAATAAAGCCCTCGCGCTTCAACACGTCCAGAACATTGGCGCGCAAATTGGAAGCCGGCGCAACACACATGGTGAGACGCGCGTGCTGCGCATTACGAATACGGGTGAGCATATCACCCAACGGATCGGACATCGACATTCTAGCGCCCTTTCCTTACCAGCTGGCTTTAACAACGCCAGGGATCTGACCCTGGCTGGCCAGATCGCGGAAAGCGATTCGGCAAAGCTTGAATTTACGATAATTACCGCGCGAACGGCCGGTCAGCTCGCAGCGCAAACGAACGCGAACCTTCGCGCCGTTGCGCGGCAGTTCCGCCAGCTTGATGCTCGCCTCAAAACGATCTTCCACCGGAAGCGTGCGATCCATGATCACATCCTTCAGCGCGGCACGCTTGCTCTTGTCACGGGCGGCCATGCGCTCGCGCTTTCCATTTCGGTTGACCTGCGATGTCTTAGCCATATTTTTGCAACCCCTCCGGAACCTACTGGATCAGCCCAGCCGTTTTCCAAAACTCTTAAAAAATCAAACGTTCACTTGGCGAACGGTAGATTGAACCCCTTGAGCAAGGCCTTCGCCTCGGCATCCGTTTTCGCGGTGGTCACGAAAATGATGTCCATGCCGCGGATCGCATCAACCTTGTCGTAGACAATTTCAGGGAAAATAATCTGTTCCTTGAGACCCATGGCGAAGTTGCCGCGGCCATCAAAGCCCTTATTCCCCGGAATGCCGCGGAAGTCGCGCACGCGCGGCAACGCGATGGTCACCAGACGGTCAAGAAATTCGTACATCTTGGCCTTGCGCAGCGTAACCTTACAGCCGATCGGCAGGCCAGCGCGAATCTTGAATCCGGCGATAGCCTTCTTCGCAATCGTCTTCACCGGCTTCTGCCCGGCGATGAGGGTTAGCTCAGCAACGGCGGCGTCCAGCTTCTTCTGGTCGGCAGCAGCTTCACCAACACCCATATTAATGACGATCTTTTCCAGCGTCGGCACTTCAAACGGGTTCTTGTAGCTGAATTCCTTCAGCATCTGCTCCCGCACAACCTCGCGGTAGTACGTCTGCAGGCGCGGCAGGGCTTTCACTTCACTCATTGCGGCCTCCTCAGCCATCAATCGCCGTGCCGCTCTTGCGAGCAACACGAACTTTGCGGCCACCATCCAGAACGCGGAAGCCAACCTTCGTAGGCTTATCCGTGCTCGGGTCGATCAATGCCAGATTGGATAAATGCACAGCAGCCTCGCGTTCTACGATACCGCCCGGCTGCCCCATGCCTTTCGGCTTGGTGTGGAGCTTCGCTACCGCCACGCCCTGCACCACGGCGCGGTCTTCCTTAGGAATCACGCGCAGCACTTCGCCGCGGCTTCCCTTGGAAGCACCAGAAATAACCAGGACCTTGTCGCCCTTCTTAATACGAGCAGCCATATTACAGCACCTCCGGCGCCAGGCTGATGATCTTCATGAACTTCTTCGCGCGAAGCTCACGCACCACCGGCCCAAAAATACGAGTCCCGATCGGCTCACCCTGCTTGTTCAGCAAAACAGCCGCATTGCGGTCAAAACGGATGGCACTGCCATCAGCGCGGCGCACCGGGAAGGCCGTCCGCACAACCACAGCCTGGTGCACATCGCCCTTCTTCACCTTGCCGCGCGGAATGGCATCCTTGATGGAAACCACGATCACATCACCGACAGACGCCGTCTTGCGCTTGGAGCCGCCGAGCACCTTGATGCACTGCACGCGCCGCGCACCGGAGTTGTCAGCCACATCGAGGTTCGACTCTACGATAATCATTTTTCAAATCCCTCAGACGCTGGCCTGCGACTCGGCAAGTGCCGAACCATTGCGCTCAGTCACGATCCAGGTCTTGCGCTTGCTGATCGGCGCGCATTCCTCAATGCGGACCAGATCACCCTCAACACAGACATTGGCTTCATCATGCGCCGCATATTTCTTCGAGCGGCGGATGAATTTTTTGTACAGCGGATGCATGATACGACGCTCAACAAGAACCGTAATGGTCTTGTCCATCTTGTCGCTCACAACCCGCCCGGTCAGAACACGTTTCGGCATGTTATCCTCTTAACCCGCAACTGCCGAACGCGCGCGCTCAGCCAGAATTGTCTTCACCCGTGCAATATCGCGCCGCACCGCACGCACGCGGCTGGTGTTCTCCTGCTGGCCGGTCGCGCGCTGGAAACGCAGATTGAACTGCTCCTTGCGCAGATCGAGCAACAAGCTCGTCAGTTCGTCCGGCGTCTTCGCACGGATGTCGCTTGCAACCGTCATCTCACGCATCTCCAATCCGGGTAACAAATTTCGTCCTGATCGGCAGCTTCGCTGCCCCCAGAGCCAGGGCCTCGCGGGCCAGCGGCTCAGCAACGCCGTCGATCTCAAACACAATGCGGCCAGGATGCACGCGCGCAACCCAGAACTCAGGGCTACCCTTGCCCGAGCCCATACGCACTTCAGCCGGCTTGGTGGAGACCGGCAGATCCGGGAAAATCCGGATCCACACGCGCCCCGCACGCTTCATGGCGCGGGTGATGGCGCGGCGGGCCGACTCAATCTGGCGCGCGGTAATACGTTCCGGCTCCAGAGCCTTCAGACCGAAAGCACCAAAGTTAAGCTGCGTGTTGCCCTTGGCCAGGCCGTGAATACGGCCCTTGTGAGCTTTACGGAACTTTGTACGCTTAGGAGACATCATCGCAAAAAATCCTTAGCGCTGCGGTGCTTGCTCGGCCGCGCGCTTGTCTTGCGCCAGCGGGTCCTGCACCAGAACTTCACCCTTGAAAATCCAAACCTTCACGCCGCAAGCGCCATAGGTCGTCTTCGCCGTGGCCACACCGTAGTCGAGATCAGCGCGCAGCGTGTGCAAAGGCACCCGGCCCTCACGATACCACTCAACACGCGCGATTTCAGCGCCGCCCAAACGGCCGCCGCAGGTGATCTTGATCCCCTGCGCGCCAAGGCGCATCGCGGACTGCACCGCGCGCTTCATCGCACGGCGGAAAGCCACGCGGCGCTCCAGCTGCTGCGCGATATTCTCGGCCACCAGCGTTGCGTCAATTTCCGGCTTGCGGATTTCCATGATGTTCAAGGAAACCTCGGCCTTCGCCATCGCTGACAATTCCTTGCGCAGCGAATCGATGTCCTGGCCCTTCTTGCCGATCACGACACCAGGGCGCGCGGCATAAATCGTCACGCGCGGCTTCTTCGCCGGGCGCTCGATCACCACCTTGGAAACACCAGCCTGGCTAAGCTTGGCGCGCAAATGGTTGCGCAGCTTCAAATCATCATGCAGCAGACGGGCATAGTCCTTGCCAGCATACCAGCGGCTGTCCCACGTACGGGTAATGCCAAGGCGCAGCCCGATCGGATTGATCTTGTGACCCATGTTATGCGGCCTCCCCGGCTGCTTTAGCGGTTTCAGACTTCTTGTGACCCGGGCGGGTATCGCGCATCGCCTTCTCAGACGGCTCACGCTCCTCCACCACGATCTTCAGATGGCTGAACCACTTCTCCACGGTCGCGGAACGGCCGCGGCCACGCGCATGGAAACGCTTCATCACAATGCCACGGCCCACTTCGGCCAGCTTCACAACCAGCTTATCAACGTCGAGCTGATGGTTGTTCTCGGCATTCGCAATCGCGCTCTCAAGCGTCTTCTTCACCTGCTTGGCGATGCGGCGCTTGCTGAAGGTCAGATCCGCGAGGGCGCGGCCAGCTGGCAGGTTGCGAATCGATTCAGCGACCAGATTCAGCTTGCGCGGGCTCACGCGCATATTGCGCGTAATCGCCTGTGCCTGAATGTCCTCAAGGCCGCGTTCGGCTTTCGGTTTGCTCATCTCAGCCCCGCTTCGCTTTCTTGTCGGCCGAATGACCCGTAAAGGTCCGTGTCGGCGAGAATTCACCGAACTTATGGCCAACCATGTTTTCGTTCACCTGCACCGGCAGGAACTTCTTGCCGTTGTAGACGCCAAACGTCAGCCCCACGAATTGCGGCAGAATGGTAGAGCGGCGCGACCAGATCTTGATGATCTCATTGCGGCCAGAAGCGCGCGATGCCTCCGCCTTACCCAACAGATACCCGTCAACAAACGGGCCTTTCCAAACAGAACGTGACATCTATCAGCCCTTCCCGCTCTTAGCGCGGCGGATGATGAGATCATCCGTACGTTTATTGCTACGCGTCTTCGCACCCTTGGTCGGCTTGCCCCACGGCGTAACCGGATGCCGGCCACCAGAGGTACGGCCCTCACCACCACCATGCGGGTGATCAACCGGGTTCATCACAACACCGCGGTTATGCGGACGGCGGCCCATCCACACCCGGCGGCCAGCCTTGCCAAGCTGCTCGTTCTGGTGATCAGCGTTCGAAACCGCGCCGATCGTCGCCATGCACTCAGCGCGCACAATGCGAAGCTCACCGGACATCAGCTTGACCTGGGCATAACCTTGGTCCTTGCCAACCAGCTGCGCGAAAGTGCCGGCCGAGCGTGCCATCTTGCCACCGGCGCCCACTTTGAGCTCGATGTTATGGATGATCGTGCCAACTGGGATCGCGGCCAGCGGCATCGCATTGCCGGGCTTAATATCAACGCGCAGACCAGAAATCACCGGATCGCCAGCCTTCAGGCGCTGCGGCGCCAGGATGTAAGCCAGCTCGCCATCCGCATATTTGATCAGCGCGATGAACGCGGTGCGGTTCGGGTCATATTCCAGACGCTCGACCGTCGCCGCCACATCAAATTTGCGGCGCTTGAAATCAACAACACGATACGACTGCTTGTGTCCACCGCCGCGGAACCGGCTGGTGATGCGGCCGTGGTTGTTACGCCCGCCGGTCGAATGCTTGCCCTCGGTCAGCCCTTTAACAGGCTTGCCTCTCCACAGCTCGCTGCGGTCAATCAGGACGGTGCCGCGAAGGCTCGCCGTGACGGGATTAAAATGCTTCAGTGCCATAGTCCGCGCCTTATGCCAGACCGGTTGTGAAATCGATGCTCTCGCCTTCGGCGAGGGTCACGAACGCTTTCTTCACGTCAGAGCGCACACCAGGACGGCCCTTGAACCGCTTGGTCTTGCCCTTGGTGATCAACGTATTCACACCAGTTACTTTTACTTTGAACAGGGTCTCGATCGCCGCCTTGATTTCCGGCTTCGTCGCATCGGACGCAACCTTGAAAACAAACTGGTTCTTCTCGGAAAGCAGCGTTGCCTTCTCGGTGATATGCGGCGCGCGCACGACTTCGTACATCCGCTCCGGCGTAATCTTCAGGGTGCTCATGCCAGGCGCTCCTTCAAGCCATCAATGCCGGCCTTGGTGATCACCAGCACGTCATGCTGCACGATGTCGTACACATTGGCGCCAATCACCGGCAAAATATCCAAACCCTGGACATTGCGGCTGGCACGCAGGAAATTCTGGTCCACGGCGGCATCGACGATCAACGCCGACTTCCAGCCGAAGTTCTTCACCTTCGCGGCCACATCCTTGGTCTTCTCCAAAGAGCCGACAGCATCCAGAACAACCAGCTTGCCCTCGGCAGCCTTCAGCGAGAGCACCGAAAGCAGGCCCAGACGGCGGACCTTCTTGTTCAGGTTATAGCCATGGTCACGCACAACCGGCCCATGCACCACGCCACCCGTCCGGAACTGCGGCGCGCGCAAAGAACCCTGACGCGCATTACCCGTGCCCTTCTGCTTGAACGGCTTGCGGGTCGTGCCCGAAACCTCGCCCATGCCCTTGGCCTTATGGTTGCCGGAGCGGCGCTTGGCCAGCTGCCAGTGAATCACGCGCGCAATCACATCCGCGCGCGGCGCAATACCGAAAATCTCGTCCGGCAGCTCTGCGCTGCCAGCGGTTTTCGCATCCATATCGTAAATATCATATTTCATCGGCTCAACCCTTCAATGCTGCAGGGTAGGCGGCATCAGCCGGCCGTGCCTTCTTGATCGCATCGCGCAGCAGAACATAGCTGCCCTTGGAGCCCGGCACAGCGCCACGGATGAGCACAAGATTGCGCTCCTCATCCAGCCCCGCAACCTGCAGGTTCAGCGTGGTCACGCGCTCCTGGCCGAGATGGCCAGGCATTTTCTTGTTCTTGAAGGTCTTGCCCGGATCCTGACGGTTACCGGTCGAGCCAAGGCTACGATGGCTGACGGAAACGCCGTGCGAGGCCTCAAGACCCGCGAAGTTCCAGCGCTTCATGCCACCGGCAAAGCCCTTACCCTTGGTGATGCCCGCCACGTCGACAAACTGGCCAACCGAGAAATGCGACGGCGAAAGCTGCGCGCCAGGCTGCAGCAGCGCATCGTCCGCAACGCGGAACTCAACCAGCTTCATCGAAGGTTCCACCTGAGCCTTCGCGAAATGCCCCTTCTGCGGCTTGCTCACATTCTTCGGCTTGGCCTTGCCAAAGCCGAGCTGCACAGCGGAGTAGCCGTCGTTTTCAACAGTCCGCGCCGCCACAACCCGCACCTCGTCGAGGTGAAGAACCGTGACCGGCACATGCGTGCCGTCCTCTTTGAACAACCGGGTCATCCCCAGTTTTTTTGCAATTACACCGGTACGCATAATACCACCTAAGCTTAGATCTTAATTTCGACTTCAACGCCCGCAGCGAGGTCCAGCTTCATCAGCGCGTCCACGGTCTGCGGGGTCGGGTCAACGATATCCAGCAAGCGACGATGAGTCCGAATCTCGAACTGCTCGCGGCTCTTCTTGTCCACATGCGGCGAGCGGTTCACGGTGAACCGCTCGATATGTGTCGGCAACGGAATTGGCCCCCGCACCTGCGCGCCTGTACGCTTCGCCGTGTTGACGATGTCCTTCGTGCTGTTGTCCAGCACGCGGTGATCATACGCCTTCAGGCGGATACGGATGTTTTGGTTGTCCATCTTAACTCAAGCTCTTTTCACAGATACAGGGGGGCCGAAACTTACTTCGTTACCTTGGCGACAACGCCCGAACCAACGGTCCGGCCGCCTTCGCGGATGGCGAAGCGCAGACCATCATCCATGGCAATTGGCGCGATCAACTCAACGTCGATCGTCACGTTATCACCAGGCATCACCATCTCGGTGCCCTCCTGCAGGGTCACCACACCGGTCACGTCGGTGGTGCGGAAGTAGAACTGCGGGCGATAGTTGGTGAAGAACGGGGTATGACGGCCACCCTCTTCCTTCGTCAGAATATAGGCCTGACCCTGGAACTTGGTGTGCGGTGTGATGGAGCCCGGAGCCGCCAGAACCTGGCCGCGCTCAATGTCTTCACGCTTGGTGCCGCGCAGCAGCGCACCGATATTGTCGCCGGCTTCGCCCTGATCGAGCAACTTGCGGAACATTTCAACGCCGGTGACAATGGTTTTGGTCGTCGGACGCAGACCAACGATCTCAACTTCCTCACCAACCTTGATCACGCCGCGCTCAACGCGCCCGGTGGCCACGGTGCCACGGCCGGAAATCGAGAACACGTCTTCGACCGGCATCAGGAAGGGCTTGTCAATAGCGCGTTCCGGCTGCGGAATGTACTCGTCAACCGCCTTCATCAGCTCCAGGATCGCCTGCTCGCCAATTTCCGGGGTCTTGTCTTCCAGGGCGGCAACAGCCGAACCCTTGATGACCGGGATATTGTCACCGTCGAAGCCGTACTTGCTCAGCAGCTCGCGCACTTCCATCTCAACCAGCTCAACCAGATCGGGGTCAGCCAGGTCCATCTTGTTCAGGAACACGACCAGCGCCGGCACGCCAACCTGGCGGGCGAGCAGGATGTGCTCACGGGTCTGCGGCATCGGGCCGTCAGCCGCGGAAACAACGAGGATCGCGCCGTCCATCTGCGCGGCGCCGGTGATCATGTTCTTCACATAGTCAGCGTGGCCGGGGCAGTCGACGTGGGCGTAATGGCGGTTGGCAGTCTCGTACTCAACGTGGGCGGTCGAGATCGTGATGCCGCGGGCGCGCTCTTCCGGCGCCTTGTCGATCATATCGTAAGCGGTGAAGGTCGCGCCGCCAGACTTCGCCAACACCTTGGTGATGGCGGCTGTCAGCGAGGTCTTGCCATGATCGACGTGGCCGATCGTGCCAATGTTCAGATGCGGCTTATTCCGCTCAAATTTTGATTTGGCCATTTGTCTGCTCCGTGCGGGCTAAAAACTTAAAGATTTGGTTGTCGTATTTACCAGCGGTAATGGCTGAAAGCCTTGTTGGCTTCGGCCATACGGTGGGTGTCCTCACGCTTTTTAACAGCAGAACCGCGATTGTTCACCGCATCCTGCAGTTCGTTGGAGAGACGCTCTTCCATCGTATGCTCGCCGCGCTTGCGGGCTGAGTCGATGATCCAGCGGATCGCCAGAGCCTGGCGGCGCTCGGAGCGCACTTCAACCGGCACCTGATAGGTCGCACCACCAACGCGGCGCGAACGCACTTCAATCGCCGGCTTCACATTGTCGAGCGCTTCGTGGAACAGGCGCACCGGGTCGGCATTCGCCCCGCCACGCTTCTTCAACACATCAAGCGCACCGTAGACAATGCCTTCGGCGGCGGATTTCTTACCATCGTACATCAGCACGTTCATAAAACGGCTGATCACAATATCCCCGAACTTTGCATCCGGGAGAACTTCGCGTTTTACGGCGCGGTGGCGTCTGCTCATATCTCTGCTCTCTCTTACTTCGGCCGCTTCGCGCCATACAGCGAGCGGCGCTTACGGCGCTTGGGCAAGCCCTGCGTATCCAGCACACCGCGCAGGATGTGGTAGCGCACGCCCGGCAAGTCTTTCACGCGGCCGCCGCGGATCAGCACCACGGAGTGCTCCTGCAGGTTATGGCCTTCACCGGGGATGTAGCTCACCACCTCGAAACCATTGGTCAGGCGCACCTTGGCGACCTTACGAAGCGCCGAGTTCGGCTTCTTCGGCGTGGTCGTATAAACGCGCGTGCAAACGCCGCGCTTCTGGGGGCAACCCTCAAGGGCCGGCACCTTGTTCCGCTTCGGCGCGGGCTCACGGCCCTTGGCGATCAACTGATTAATGGTCGGCATATCTCATCCTGCTTCGTGTGTTCCCCGTACCCCGGATTATTCCAGATCAGGTCATCCATAAAAAACGGCCGCAAGCCGGAACATCCTGCTTGCGGAAACGCCTCCAGCACGCGGCCTTAGTCCCGGTCTCCCGGGACGGCGCCGCACGCGCCAGATTTTTCATCGACAACCCGCGCCTGAAGAAGTCCCAGAGCCACGAGAGCGCCTTCCTTAAGAGCCCCCCACCCCCAAGTCAAGCATTAGCGCCCGACTCAATGTCAGAAAAACCCAGGTAACGGTTTTGGGCATGGCTCGCGCGCGCCGCCCGCCCGCCACAACGCGAAACGGCGCCCCAGGGCGGGGCGCCGTTCCATATAACCGGCCAAACAGGCTGTCTCCAGCCTACTCCGCGGCGTATTCCGGCTTGCTCAGCGCGGGGCGCTGCCCGCCCAGGGCCTGGCGGTCCCGCCCGGCCGCAACGGAGCGCAGACGGTTCATCACGCTGCCCGTACCCGCCGGGATCAACCGCCCGACGATCACGTTCTCCTTCAGGCCCGACAGCGAATCCATCTTGCCGGCGGTGGCCGCTTCGGTGAGCACCCGAGTCGTCTCCTGGAAGGAAGCGGCCGAGATGAAGCTCTGCGTCTGCAAGCTCGCCTTGGTGATTCCCTGGAGCACCGGCAAGGCCACGGCCTTGCGTTCGTCCTCGGCCAGCTTGCCGTTCTCGATGTCGAACTCCACCCGGTCCACCAGCTCGCCCACCAGGAAGGTAGTGTCCCCCGCCTCGGTGATTTCAACCTTCTGCAGCATCTGGCGCACGATCACTTCAATATGCTTATCGTTGATCTTCACGCCCTGCAGACGATAGACGTCCTGGATTTCATTCACCAGATAGTCAGACAGTGCTTCAACGCCGAGCACGCGCAGAATGTCATGCGGCACGCGCGGGCCATCCACCAGCGGGTCGCCCCGGCGGACATAATCGCCCTCCTGCACGGACACATGCTTGCCCTTGGGCACCAGATACTCAGTATCTTCCCCGGTCTCGTCGTTCTTCACGATCACGCGGCGCTTGGCCTTGTAATCCTTGCCGAACTCCACGCGCCCGTCGATTTCCGCGATAATCGCATGATCCTTCGGCCGCCGCGCCTCGAACAACTCCGCCACCCGCGGCAGACCGCCGGTGATGTCGCGGGTCTTGGAACCTTCGCGCGGAATCCGCGCCAGCACGTCGCCATCGGCCACGCTTGCCCCGGGTTCCACCGAGAGGATGGAGTCCGGCGCCAGGAAGTAGCGCGCCTCGGCGCCGTTGGTCAGGCGCACGATCTCGCCCTTGGCGTCCTTCAGCAGCAGCCGCGGCCGCAAATCCGCCCCGCGGGCTGACTGCTTATAGTCGACCACGACCTTCGAGGTCAGACCCGTCACCTCGTCAACCCGCTCCACCAGCGTGATGCCCTCGATCAGATCCGCGTATTCCACGATACCCGCGCGCTCGGTGATGATCGGCAGGGTGTAGGGATCCCACTCGGCCAGCTTCTGGCCGCGCGTCACCGTTGCCCCCTCGTCGCCCAGCAGCCGCGCGCCGTAGGGTACACGGAAGCGCGCGCGCTCCCGGTTGGCGTTATCGGTAATGATAATTTCGCAATTACGGCTCATCACCACCGGCACGCCCTGGCTGTTCGTCACCACGTTGCGGTTCCTGATCGCGATGGTGCCGTCATGGCTGGCCTCCACGTTGGACTGCTCGGCCCCACGCTGCGCCGCACCGCCAATATGGAAGGTACGCATGGTCAGCTGCGTGCCCGGTTCACCGATTGACTGCGCCGCGATCACGCCCACGGCCTCGCCGGCATTCACCGGCGTTCCGCGCGCCAGATCGCGCCCATAGCAATGGCCGCAAACCCCGATCTTGGTATCGCAGGTGAGCACGGAGCGGATCTTCACCGACTCCACGCCCGACTTCTCGATCTTCTCGGCCTCGGATTCCTCGATCAACACATTCGCCGCGACAATCTCGGTCCCGCTGGCCGGATCGAGCACCGCCGCCGCCGTGGTCCGGCCCAGCACGCGCTCGGCCAGGCTGGAGACGACCTCACCACCATCCATCACAGCGCTGACCGTCAGGCCCCGCTCCGTGCCGCAATCTTCCTCGATGATGATGCAATCCTGCGCCACGTCGACCAAACGGCGCGTCAGATACCCTGAGTTCGCGGTCTTCAACGCCGTATCGGCAAGTCCCTTACGGGCGCCGTGGGTGGAGTTGAAGTAATCGAGAACCGAAAGACCCTCTTTAAAGTTCGCAATGATCGGCTGCTCGATGATCTCGCCCGAAGGCTTGGCCATCAACCCGCGCATACCCGCCAGCTGCGACATCTGCGCCGGCGACCCACGCGCGCCGGAGTGGCTCATCATCCACACCGAGTTGGTCTGCTTGCCGATCTCCTGGCGCGAGATCTCCTTCATCATCGCCGTGGCGACCAGGTCCTTACAACGTGACCAGGCGTCAACCACTTTATTATAGCGCTCGCCTGCCGTGATCAGACCATCCTGATACTGCTGCTCGAACTCGCGCACTTCCGCCTGGGTGGCCGCCACCAGCCCGGCCTTGGAGTCGGGGATCCGCATATCGTCCTTGCCGAACGAAATACCCGCCCGCGCCGCATGCTTAAAGCCAAGCCCCATCATGCGGTCGCAGAAAATCACCGCCTCCTTCTGCCCGCAATGGCGGTACACAAGGTCGATCACGTCGGAGACGTTCTTCTTGGTCAGCATCTTGTTGACAACCGAGAACGGCACATTCGGATTGAGCGGCAGCAACTGGCCGATCAGCATCCGCCCCGGCGTCGTCACCACGATGGACTTCTTCTTCACGTCGTCATGGCCGATCGATTCGACCCGCGCGCGGATCTTGTCATGCAGCTTCAGCGCCCCGGCCGACATCGCGAATTCGATCTCGGCAACCGAGCCGAACGCGCGCGCATCCTCATCCTGGGTCACGCCGAACTCGGTGGTCTCCAGCGAGAGATAATACAGCCCGAGCACGATATCCTGGCTCGGCACAATAATCGGCTTGCCGTTCGCGGGTGAGAGGATGTTGTTGGTCGACATCATCAGCACACGCGCTTCCAGCTGCGCCTCGATGGAGAGCGGCACATGCACCGCCATCTGGTCGCCGTCGAAATCCGCGTTGAAGGCGGTGCAAACCAGCGGGTGCAGCTGAATTGCCTTGCCCTCGATCAACACCGGCTCGAACGCTTGGATGCCCAGGCGATGCAGCGTCGGCGCGCGGTTCAGCATCACCGGATGCTCGCGGATCACCTCTTCAAGAATATCCCAAACCTCGGGACGCTCCTTCTCAACCATCCGTTTCGCGGCCTTGATGGTCGTCGCCAAGCCGTATTTCTCCAGCTTGGCGTAGATGAACGGCTTGAACAGCTCCAGCGCCATCTTCTTGGGCAGGCCGCACTGGTGCAGCTTCAGCTCCGGCCCCACCACGATGACCGAACGGCCGGAATAATCGACGCGCTTGCCCAGCAGATTCTGCCGGAAACGGCCCTGCTTGCCCTTCAGCATGTCGGAGAGCGACTTCAGCGGGCGCTTGTTGGTGCCCGTAATTGCACGGCCGCGGCGGCCGTTATCGAACAGCGCGTCCACCGATTCCTGCAACATGCGCTTCTCGTTGCGCACGATGATATCCGGCGCGCGCAGTTCCATCAGCCGCTTCAGGCGGTTGTTTCGGTTGATCACGCGGCGGTACAAATCGTTCAAATCGGAGGTGGCGAAGCGCCCGCCATCCAGCGGCACCAGCGGGCGCAGCTCAGGCGGGATCACCGGCACCACATCCAGCACCATCCATTCCGGATGCGTGCCCGAGTCGAGGAAGTTCTCAACCAGCTTCAACCGCTTGACCAGCTTCTTGCGCTTGGTCTCGGAATTGGTCTCCTTCAGCTCGGCGCGCATGCGCGCCTTGTCCTCGGCGAGGTCGATGCCCAGCAGGATATGCTTGATCGCCTCGGCGCCGATGCTGGCGCGGAACCCGTCCTCGCCAAATTCATCCTGCTTATTGTAAAGCTCGTCTTCCGAGATCAGCTGGTGCAGCTTGAGGTCGGTCGTGCCCGGCTCGAGCACGATATACGACTCGAAATACAGCACCTTCTCGACATCTTTAAGCGTCATATCCAGCATCGTCGCGATGCGGCTCGGCAGCGACTTGAGGAACCAGATATGCGCGACCGGCGAGGCCAGCTCAATATGGCCCATGCGCTCGCGGCGCACCTTCGCCAGCGTCACCTCAACGCCGCATTTTTCGCAGATGATGCCGCGGAACTTCATCCGCTTGTACTTACCGCACAGGCATTCGTAATCCTTGATCGGGCCAAAAATCCGCGCGCAGAACAGGCCGTCCCGCTCGGGCTTGAAGGTCCGGTAGTTGATCGTCTCCGGCTTCTTGATCTCACCGTAGGACCAGCTGCGGATCTGCTCCGGCGAGGCGATCTGGATCTTGATCTGATCGAAAGTCGCGGCCTGACCGGTCTGGCCAAGAATCTTCATTAAATCATTCATCGTTCATCACCCTTGAACCGCCGGATGCGTGGTCACCCCCGCACCCGGCTATAGATTAGGTAGCGCTCTGTTCCAGATCGACGTTAAGCCCAAGCGACTTCAGCTCTTTCAGCAGCACGTTGAAGCTCTCGGGAATACCAGCCTCGAAATTATCCTGCTCGCGCACAATCGCCTCATAAACCTTGGTCCGGCCGGAAACGTCATCAGATTTCACCGTCAGCATTTCCTGCAAGGTGTACGCCGCGCCGTAAGCCTCCAGCGCCCACACTTCCATTTCACCGAAGCGCTGGCCGCCGAACTGCGCCTTGCCGCCCAGCGGCTGCTGTGTCACGAGCGAATACGGCCCGATCGAGCGCGCATGGATCTTGTCGTCGACCAGATGATGCAGCTTGAGCATATACATATACCCAACCGTCACCTTGCGCTCGAACGGCTCACCCGTGCGGCCATCCACCAGCACCGACTGCCCGGACACATCCATGCCCGCCTTCGCCAGCATCGCCTCAATATCGGGGATGCGCGCGCCGTCGAACACCGGCGTCGCAATCGGCACGCCCTTCTTGAGGTTGCCGCACAGCTCGATCAGCGCCCCGTCATCCATGCCGGCGATCTGCGCGTTGTAAATCTCCTCGCCATAGACATCCTTCAACAGGTCCAGCAGCTCCAGCTTGGCCTCGCCGGTGCGGCGGTATTCTTCCACCGCCACGCCGATCTGCTTGCCCAGATTCGCGCAAGCCCAGCCCAGATGCACTTCCAGAATCTGCCCGACGTTCATGCGCGAGGGCACACCCAGCGGGTTCAGCACCAGGTCAACCGGCGTGCCATCCGGCAGGAACGGCATGTCCTCAACCGGCACAACCCGTGAGACCACACCCTTGTTGCCGTGGCGTCCGGCCATCTTATCGCCCGGCTGCAGCTTACGCTTCACCGCCACGAACACCTTGACCATCTTCATCACGCCAGGCAGCATCTCGTCGCCGCGCTGCAGCTTCTCAACCTTGCTCTCGAAACGCTCCTGCAAGCGCTTCACCGCCGCATCAAACTCGCGCTTGAGAATTTCGATCTGCGCCATCACGGCGTCGTCCTGCACCACCACATTGCGCCAGGCGCCGCGCGGATGCTCAGCCAGCACTTCGGAGGTGATCTCAGTCCCCGCCTTAATGCCCTTGAAGCCCGAACCGGCAATCTGGCCCAGCAGCGTCTCGCGCAGCCGGTTCAGGAACGAGCGCTCCTGAATCGCGCGTTCATCGTCACGGTCCTTCGCCAGCCGCTCGATTTCCGCCCGCTCAATCGCCAGCGCGCGCTCGTCCTTGTCCACGCCGCGGCGGTTGAACACCCGCACGTCAACAATGGTTCCCGCCACACCCGGGGGCAGCTTCAACGAGGTATCGCGCACGTCAGAGGCTTTTTCGCCAAAAATCGCGCGCAGCAGCTTCTCTTCCGGCGTCATCGGGCTCTCACCCTTTGGCGTCACCTTGCCGACCAGAATATCGCCCGGGTTCACCTCGGCGCCGATATACACAATGCCCGCCTCGTCGAGGTTGCGCAGTGCTTCCTCGCCGACATTGGGAATATCGCGGGTGATCTCCTCCTGGCCGAGCTTGGTGTCGCGCGCCATGACCTCAAATTCCTCGATATGGATCGAGGTGAACACGTCATCGCGGGCAATCCGCTCGGAGATGAGGATGGAGTCTTCGAAGTTATAACCGTTCCAGGGCATGAACGCGCACAACGCATTGCGCCCCAGCGCCAATTCGCCCAGCTCGGTCGAAGGGCCATCCGCGATGATATCCCCCTCCGCGACTCTGTCACCAACCTTCACCAAGGGCCGCTGGTTGATGCAGGTGCTCTGGTTGGAGCGCATGTACTTACGCAGCCGGTAAATATCCACGCCCATGGTCGAGCCATCCTCGGCCGTTGCCCGCACCACGATGCGCGCGCCGTCGATCTGGTCGATCATACCCGCCCGCTTGGCGACAATGGTCGCCCCGGAGTCGCGCGCCACGGCCGCTTCCATGCCCGTGCCCACGATCGGCGCATCGGACTGAATCAGCGGCACCGCCTGGCGCTGCATGTTCGAGCCCATCAACGCGCGGTTGGCGTCGTCATTTTCCAGGAACGGGATCAACGCCGCGGCAACCGAAACCAGCTGCTTGGGCGACACGTCAATCGCGGTAACCTCATCGGGCTTGACCAGAAGGAAGTCGCCGTTGCGGCGCACGGACACGAGGTCGGCGGTAAACTTGCCATCCCCATCCTTCTTCGCATCGGCCTGCGCCACCGTCAGGCGCTCTTCTTCCATCGCGGAGAGATACTTCCACGAGGGCTGCACCACGCCATCCTTCACCAGCTGGTAAGGCGTCTCGATGAAGCCGTATTTATTCACCTTCGCGTAGGTGGCAAGCGAGTTGATCAACCCGATGTTCGGGCCTTCCGGCGTCTCAATCGGGCAAATCCGTCCGTAATGCGTCGGATGCACGTCACGCACCTCAAACCCGGCGCGCTCGCGCGTCAGGCCACCTGGCCCAAGCGCCGAGAGGCGGCGCTTATGCGTCACTTCCGAGAGCGGGTTGGTCTGGTCCATGAACTGCGAGAGCTGCGAGGAGCCAAAGAACTCGCGCACCGCGGCCGCCGCCGGCTTGGCGTTGATCAAATCATGCGGCATCACGCTGTCGATATCGACCGAGCCCATCCGCTCGCGGATCGCCCGTTCCATGCGCAACAGGCCCACGCGATACTGATTCTCCATCAGCTCACCGACCGAACGCACCCGCCGGTTGCCGAGATTGTCAATATCGTCGATCGCGCCGCGCCCGTCCTTCATCTCGCACATGATCTTCACGGTGCGCAGAATGTCTTCCTTGCGCAGCACGCGCACGGTGTCCTCTGCCTCCAAGCCTAAGCGCATGTTCATCTTCACGCGGCCCACAGCGGAGAGATCGTAGCGGTCGGCGTCGAAGAAGATCCCCTTGAACAGCGCCTCGGCGGTCTCGGAGGTCGGCGGCTCGCCCGGGCGCATCACGCGGTAGATGTCGATCAGCGCATCCTCGCGGTTGCTGTTCTTGTCCGCCGCCAGGGTGTTGCGAATCCACGGGCCGTTGGCCTGATCCACCGCCAGGGTCGGCAGCTCGTCAATCCCCTTGCCCTCTAGCAGCGCCAGCTTGGCTTCCACCAGCTCCTCGCCGGCCTCGGCAAAAATCTCACCCGTCTGCGGGTCATACATGTCAACGGCGATGAAGCGGCCCAGCAGATCGTTGCGGGCCACCAGCACACGCTTGGTCTTCTCGGCGATCTTGCGAACCACCCGCGCCGTCAGCTTCTCATCGTTCTTGGCGACCACCTCACCCGTATCGGCATCCACCAGATCCTCGATAAGCTTCTGGTTACGGAACGCCTCCGCCTCGAACGGGCGCGCCCACTGCCCCTTGGTGCAGGTAAACAGCACCTGACCATAAAACGCGCCCAGAATCTCCTCGGCGTCCATGCCTTTAATCTCGGCAATCTCCAGGCTCTCGCCCTTGGCCGCGCGCGCCTCGCGCAGCGCCTCGGTGCCAACGCTGGGGAGCGCGTAAAGCAGCGTCGTCACCGGCAGCTTGCGCTTGCGGTCGATGCGCACATACACGATGTCCTTCGCGTCGAACTCGAAATCGAGCCAGGAACCGCGATAGGGAATCACCCGCGCGGTGAACAAATACTTGCCCGACGAATGCGTCTTGCCGCGGTCATGGTCAAAGAACACACCGGGACTGCGGTGCATCTGCGAAACGATCACGCGCTCGGTCCCGTTGACCACGAACGTGCCGTTATCAGTCATCAGCGGCATGTCGCCCATGTAAACGGGCTGCTCTTTAATATCGCGGATTGACTTGGCGCCGGTATCCTCGTCCAAATCCCACACGATCAAACGGAGAATCACCTTCAGCGGCGCCGCATAGGTCATGCCGCGCTGAATGCACTCCTCAACGTCATACTTCGGCTCTTCCAGCTCGTAATGCACGAACTCCAGGCGGCCGCGCCCGGCAAAATCATCAATCGGGAATACCGATTTAAAAACCTCCTGAATACCCGAATGCGTCCGCGCATCCGGCTTCACGCGCATCTGCAGAAAGCTGTCGTAGCTCGCGCGTTGCACATCAATCAGGTTTGGCATGGGTGCGACTTCAGGGATGCGTCCAAAGCTCTTACGAATGCGCTTGCGGCCGGTGAAAGACCCTTTACCCAGACCACCATTCATCGCGTTCATCGTACTCACCCTCGCTTTTAAATTTTAGCTCAGTCTTACAAAAACAGGCGGCAGGCGATCACCAAACGGTAATCGCCTGCCCTTTAGGCATATAACCGCCGCGGCCAGTGGCCACGGCGGTGATAAGTGAATTACTTGACTTCGACCGTCGCGCCATTCTCTTCCAGTGTCTTCTTGATCGCGGCAGCCTCGTCCTTCGTCGCGTTTTCCTTGACGGTCTTCGGGGCGCCCTCAACCAGGTCTTTCGCTTCCTTCAGGCCAAGACCCGTAATGGTGCGAATTTCCTTGATGACGTTGATCTTCTTGTCGCCAGCGCTGGCGAGGATCACGGTGAACTCGGTCTGCTCTTCAGCAGGAGCCGCGGCAGCGCCACCACCGGCCGGCGCAGCGGCAACAGCCACCGGCGCAGCGGCGGAAACGCCCCACTTCTCTTCGAGGAGCTTGGAGAGCTCAGCGGCCTCCAGCACGGTCAGTTTCGACAGCTCTTCAACGAGCGCATTCAGGTCAGCCATTTAAAAAATCCTTTGTGTAAGTAGGCTTTGATAGGTTCATTGCAAGGCCGCACCACGCGGCCCCGCGAATTACGACAAGATCTCGAAGTGCCTTCAGGCCGCCTCGCTCTTGTTGGCATCGGCATACGCCGCGAAAACCCGTGCAAGCTGTCCGGCCGGCGCCTGGAGCACGCCCGCGACCTTGGTTGCGGGAGCATTGAGCAGCCCCAGCAGCTTGGCACGCAGCGAATCCAGCGACGGCAGTTCGGCAAGCGCCTTAACACCAGCTACATCAAGCAACTGGGTGCCAAGCGCACCGCCCACCAGAACAAACTTGTCATTGGTCTTGGCGAAGTCGACAGCGGCTTTCGCCACGGCAACCGGGTCTTTCGACCAGGAAATCGCCGTGGGCCCCTTCAGCAGGGGGGCCAAACCGTCAAACCGGGTTCCATCAAGAGCAAGCAAAGCCAGACGATTCTTCGCAACCTTGAAGCTCGCTCCCGCCGCCCGCATCTTCCGGCGCAGATCCGTAACCTCGGCAACCGTCATGCCCGCATTGCGCGTCACAACAACCATCGAGGTCTCGGCAAACACCGTAGACAACTCAGCGACGAATTCACGCTTCTCTATGCGATCCACATCCGTCTCCAACTTGCGGCAACGCACCACATGATGCGCCGCCAGATTACCCAAGGTGCTCCAGGACCATCCCAAAGCACCAATCGCCTGTCCTATTCATCAGAACCACCAAAACCCCTGCTTAACGCAAAGCCTCTGGCACCTCGTCTACCACTTGCGGGATCGCTCCCATCAAACCTCACGGTGCAAGCGGTCTCGGACAGGTATCAGCGGGGTTGCCCCCGCCTGCCCACGGCGGCCGTTAAGCCGCCATGTATCTCGTCAGCCTGAAACTCAGGCCGTAACGCTCGCCACATCCACGCGGATGCCCGGGCCCATCGTCGAGCTCATCGCAACCTTCTGCAAATAGGTGCCCTTCGCGCCCACCGGCTTGGCCTTCTGCACCGCGTCGATCAACGCCTTCGCGTTCTCGACCAGGCTGGCGTCATCAAAGCTCGCCTTGCCGATACCGGCATGGATGATACCGGCCTTCTCGGCGCGGAACTCAACCTGGCCGGACTTGGCAGCCGTCACGGCGCCCTTCACGTCCATGGTCACGGTGCCGAGCTTCGGGTTCGGCATCAGGCCGCGCGGGCCCAAAATCTTACCCAAACGGCCAACCAGCGCCATCATGTCCGGGGTGGCGATGCAACGGTCGAACTGAATGTCACCAGCCTGCACCTTCTCAGCCAGATCGTCAGCGCCCACCACATCGGCGCCGGCGGCCAGAGCTTCGTCAGCCTTGGCGCCACGGGCGAACACACCCACGCGCAACACCTTGCCGGTGCCGTTGGGCAGCGAGATCAGGCCACGCACCATCTGGTCGGCATGGCGCGGGTCGATGCCCAGGTTCAGCGAAATCTCGATCGTCTCATCGAACTTCGCCTTCGCATTCGCCTTCGCCAGGGCCACAGCCTCGGTCAGGGCATAATTCTTGTTGCGGTCCACATTGGCGCGGGCGGCGGTCAAGCGTTTATCATGTGCCATCGGTTCAGCCCTCCACCACGGTCACGCCCATGGAGCGCGCCGAGCCAATCAACATCCGCACCGCGCCATCAACATCGTTGGCGTTCATGTGGATCATCTTCTTTTCCGCGATCTCGCGCAGCTGCGCCATCGTCACCTTGCCAACCGCGGCGCCCTTGCCCGGCGTGGTCGTGCCTTTGGTGATGCCGGCAGCTTTCTTCAGGAAGTAGGTGTTCGGCGGCGTCTTCATCACGAAGCTGAAGGTACGGTCACCAAACGCGGTGATCACGACCGGAACCGGCATGCCGGGCTCAAGCCCTTGCGTGGCGGCATTGAATTCCTTGACGAACTGCATGATGTTCAAACCGCGTTGGCCCAGCGCCGGACCCACCGGCGGTGAGGGGTTCGCCTTGCCTGCGGGGATCTGCAGCTTGATGTAACCGACAATCTTCTTTGCCATTTCTGGCTCCTTAATCCTTTGGCACGCGCCAACGGACCGCGGTACAACCGGCCGGGCGAACCATCACCCAACCTCCCACGTTCCTTGAGGGGCGCAGCCTTACAGTATTACCCGCCCCCCTGTCTATATCTCCGGCGGCAAATTGCTTATATCCCTGCCATGCAAAACAACGCCGCCCTGCTGGTGATCGATGTCCAGAACGATTTCTGCCCCGGCGGCGCGCTGGCCGTGCCGGACGGCGCCGCCATCATCCCCCTCATCAACCGCCTCGCCGCCAAATTCGCCACCGTGGTCCTCACGCAGGACTGGCACCCCCCCAGCCATATTTCCTTCGCCGCCAGCCACCCGGGCAAAGAGCCGTTCCAGACAATCGCGCTCCCCTACGGCGAGCAGGTGCTCTGGCCCACCCATTGCGTGCAAACAACCCCAGGCGCCGCTTTGCACCCTGATCTCGCCATCCCCCACGCCGGGCTGATCCTGCGTAAGGGCCTGCACCCTAACGTCGACAGCTACTCAGCCTTCCTGGAAGCCGACCGCACCACCAGAACCGGGCTGGACGGCTATTTCACCTCGCGCGGCATCACCGAGCTCTACCTCTGCGGCCTCGCCACCGACTATTGCGTCGCCTGGTCCGCCGAAGACGCCCGCCGCTTCGGCTTCAAAACCACCGTCATCGAGGACGCCTGCCGCGCCATCGACCTCAACGCCTCCCTCGCCGCCGCCTGGAGCCGCCTGCAAGCCGCCGGGGTCACCCGCGCCCACAGCGCCGCGCTGTAATCGCTCAACCATGGAAATGCTGTTCACCCGCGACTTCACCGGCTTCTCCGGCGGGCACCTTAAACACCACGACTATCTGCGCCACACCGTAGCCAGCGGCCTCGCCGCGCCAGTGCTCTACCAGACCCCTGGCTCCGCCGGGGTCCCCGGTAACCCGTTTGCCCATTGCGGCGTCCCGCAGATCACCACACTCCGCCCCTTCCCGGCCTATTTCCTCGCCGGCATGGACTGGTCCCTGCTCGACGACGCCGGCATCGCCCCAGGCGCGGCGCCGGTCATCAACCTCATCCAGGGCCTGCGCCACGCCGAGCCCGGCACACCGCTCTTCGCCTACCTCGCCCGCCCCGCGCTGCGCATTTGCGTCAGCCAACAGGTCGCGGACGCCATCGCCCCCTTCGCCAACGGCCCGGTGCACACCATCCGCAACGGCATCGAGATCACCCCGCCGCCGCCGCGCCCGCTCACCGCGCCCGCGCGCATCTTCATCGGCGGCGCTAAAAACCCGGAAATGGCCCATGAAATCGCAGCCCTGCTGCAAGGCGAAACAGAGCTCGACCTGCTGACAACCATGTGCCCGCGGGAAGAATTCATCGCCCGGCTGGCCGCCGCCAGCATCTGCGTGCTGCTGCCGCTGCGCGCCGAAGGCTTCTTCCTTCCGCCGCTGGAGGCCATGGCGCTCGGCCGCGCCATCGTGGTGCCCGACTGCACCGGCAACCGCGGCTTCTGCCTGCCTGGCGAAACATGCCTGATGCCCGCATACAACGCCGCAGCCCTGGCCGACGCCGCCCGCGCCCTCGCCCGCAACCCGGCCCAACGCGCCGCCCTTGCCGAGTCCGGCACCAAAATGACGGCAAACCACACCCTCGCGGGCGAGCGCGCCGCCTACATTACCCTGCTGCGCCAATTCCTCAACGCCGCATGACCACCACGCTCCTCACCGGCCTGCCCCGCTCGGGCACCACTTTGGTCTGCGCCTGCCTCAATTCGCTGCCCAACTGCGTCGCCCTCACCGAGCCCATGAGCGTCCCGCTGCACGGCAACGCCGAGCAGGCCCTCAGCGAGGTCGCCGCTTTCGCCCGCGCCACGCGCGAGGGCATCCTGCGCGATGGTTTTGCCCCTTCCATGAGCCGCGCGGGCCTCATGGTCGACAATACCTTCGAGGAAGTGAGCCACAACGGAAACCTCAGGCGCAGTGCCGCCAAGGTCGCCGCTGTCAAAATCGAAAAACCGCTGACGGCGGATTTCAACCTCTTCATCAAGCACCCGGCCTTCTTCACCGCCCTGGCCCAGCCACTGGCGGAAGCCTTCGCGTTCTACGCCATCGTTCGACACCCGCTGGCCGCGCTGGCCTCCTGGCAATCGGTGGATTTCCCCGCCCGTCAGGGCCGCATGCCCGCCGCCGAAGCCTACGCCCCCGCCCTGCGCGAGCGCCTGGAACAAATCGCAGACCCGCTGGCGCGCCAGATCGCGCTCATTCAATGGATCTTCCAACGCTACCGCAACCTGCCGCCCGGTCATGTGCTGACCTATGAAGCCCTGGTGCGCGACCCCGAATCGGTCCTACGCCCACTGTCGGGCGCCTCGGCCGCCATCCATCACCCGATCCGCGAAATCAACCTTAAAACCCGCTACCCCGGCGTGGATTTCGGCGCGCTGGCGCAAGCCCTGCTGCCAATCGAGGCCGACATCGAGCCGTTCTACCCCGGTTTCGCCGCCAGCCTGCGCCATTTGCCTGGCTAGATCACTCTAGAGCCTGATTGGTTTAAGTGTGATCAGGCCTTTTTTTCTGAGGGCGATTCACGCTTTCGGCTCGCTCGGCTGAGCGAACCTCAAACGATCGCACTCTAATACCAGCCCGCCAAGAGCTTGACTCTCTGGGTTTGGTGGCGGGCTGGTATAAGCTCTTGATTTTGCGCGCGGCCGCCCCACCAGCCCCGCGCGCATACCTGTCAGCCTTAAGGCTGACAGGTATAAATCACGCCTGTTCCGCGTCTCCGCCCGGCGCCTCACCAACCGGCAGCTCAGCCGCCGGTTGCTCATCACCGGCCACCTCGCCCAGCCTCTTTTTCGCCTTCGCCTTGGCCTCTTTCTTGGCCTGCTTGGCGCGGTTGCGCTCCGCCCGCTCCAGCCCGTAATTCACTTTAAACGCCATTCCTGCCGCCCTTCACATCCGAAAAACAAAAATGCCAAAATAAAAGCGGGCCCACATGCCGTGAGCCCGCCTCAAAAATCACGTCCAGGGAGAAAAGCTCAGTCGACGCTGATCGAGCTGACTTCCGGTCCCTTGGCGCCCTGCACGACGTTCATGCGCACCGACTGGCCTTCCTGCAACGGCGGCAAACCGGCCTGCTCCAACGCGGTGGCGTGTACGAACACATCCTTGCCGCCGCTCTGCGGGCTGATAAAGCCAAAGCCCTTGGTGGCGTTGTACCATTTAACGATGCCGGTCATCTCGACCGCCGGGCCGGATGCCTGCTGGCGCGGCGCGCGCGGGCCGGAAGGACGCGGACGGTCGAACCCGCCACGATCCCCACCGAAACCACCCCGGCCGGCCGGCGCTTCGCCGGTGCCCTCGGTGACGGAAATCACCTGATCAACCTGGCGGCCTTTCTGGCCCTGGCCAACGCGCACCTGTAGGATGGACCCTGGGGTCACCGCCTGGAAGCCGGCATTCTGCAAGGAATTGGCATGCAAGAACACATCGCCCGAGCCATCCGCCATTTCCACGAAGCCAAAACCCTTCTCAGAGTTGTACCACTTCACAGTGGCCTTAGCCTCCGGCGCGGAGGACGCAGACCCAAACCCTGAAAAAGACGGCGGGGGGGGCGGCGTATTGCCAAAGAAATTGTCGTCGTCAAAACCACGGCGACGCGGTTGCCGCTGGCGGTCATTTTTCGGGGGTCGCACTATTTAAATAGTCCTCTTGTGATCGTTCAGGTATAATTGTTAAAGCTGCCCGGCCCAGCCGAGCGAGGGCAACATAGGGCACGTCCGCGCCGCCATCAATCCCGAAATACCCCTCCCGCGCCCTCATGCAACCTAAAATGCGGGTTATTTCCCAAAACATCGCTCAAACTTCACACGCAGACCTAGCCCTGGCCCCCGCGCCGGGGTAGGAGCCGCCATGCCCTTCCCCATAAAGAATCCGGCGCTCGCGCGCGCCCTGGCCGCGCGCGGCTATAACGACCTCACCGAAGTCCAGCTCGCCGTGCTCGCGCCCGAGGCCGAGGACCGCGATCTGCTGGTCTCCGCCCAGACCGGCTCCGGCAAAACCGTGGCCTTCGGCCTGGCGCTGGCATCCACCATTTTGGGCGATTCCGAGCGCCTGCCCGCCACCATCCTGCCTCTGGTCCTGGTCATCGCCCCCACGCGCGAGCTGGCCTTGCAGGTCCATACCGAACTCACCTGGCTTTACGAGCCGGCCGGCGGGCGCGTCGTCTCCTGCGTCGGCGGCATGGATGCACGGCGCGAGGCCCGTCTGCTCGCCGCCGGTTGCCACATCGTGGTCGGCACCCCCGGCCGGTTGCAGGACCATATCAACCGCGACGCCCTCAAGCTCGACGAATGCGAGGCCGTGGTGCTGGACGAAGCCGACGAGATGCTCGACCTCGGCTTCAAGGATGAGCTGGAGTTCATCCTCTCCGCCGCGCCCGAATCCCGCCGCACCTTGCTGTTCTCCGCCACCATCGCGCGGGAAATCGCCAACCTCGCCCGCAAATATCAACAAAACGCCCTGCGGATCGATACCGTCGCCCGCAACCAGCCGCATGCCGACATTGAATACCGCGCCATCCGCGCCGGCGGCCACGAGATCGAGCAGAGCCTCGTCAACCTGCTGCGCTTCCACGATTCCCGCGCCTTGGTGTTCTGCGCCACGCGTGACACCGTGCGCCACCTGCACGCCAGCCTACTCGCGCGCGGCTTCAACGCCGTCGCCCTCTCGGGCGAGCTCTCCCAGAACGAGCGCAACACCGCGCTCAACGCCCTGCGTGAAGGCCGCGCCCAGGTCTGCATCGCGACCGACGTCGCCGCCCGCGGGCTCGACCTGCCAGACCTTGACCTTGTGATCCATGCCGATCTGCCGGCCAACAAGGCCACCTTGCTGCACCGCTCCGGGCGCACCGGCCGCGCCGGGCGCAAGGGCATGTGCCTGGTCCTGGTCTCGCCCTCCAAACGCCGCCGCGCCGAGCTCCTGCTCGGCTCCGCCAACATCGAGGCCATCTGGCAGGACCCGCCGACCGCAGCCCAGATCAAGGCCCGCGACCAGGAGCGCCTGCTGGAGGACGAAATCCTCACCGCCGCCCCCTCCGAGGATGAACTTGCCCTGGGCGCCAAACTGCTGGAACGCCAGGACGCCGCGACCATCGCCGCCGCCCTCATCCGCCTCTACCGCTCACATCTGCCCGAACCCGCGAATGTGACCATTCAGCCCCCCGCCCCGCGCGAACCCTTCGCCACCCGGCCTGAACGCGGGCCGCGCCCCGCGCGTGAAAACGCGCCCTTTGAGCGCCGCACGGACAACGCCCCCATGGCCTGGTTCCGCTCGCCCATCGGCCGCAAACATAATGCCGACCCCAAATGGCTGATCCCGCTGATCTGCCGCCTCGGCGGCATCACCAAGGCGGAAATCGGCGCCATCCGCATTTTTGACCGTGAAACCAAGTTTGAAATCTCAGCCCCCGTGGCCGAAGCCTTCGCCGCCGCCATCACCGCCCCCGGCGTGACCGATCTGCTGGTAGAGCCCAGCACCGCCCCCGGCGCAGGCCCGGCGCGCGCGCCTGGGCCGCGCCCGGAGAAAACCAAATTCACCCGCGCCGCGCGCCAGGAAAGCGCCAAGCCGAACGAGCAGGAGCGCCGCCGCAAGAACAAGGTGCTGAAAAAAGCATATTGATGCCGCCAGGGCGCTAGAACGCGATCGTTTGAGGTTCGCTCAGCCGAGCGAGCCGAAAGCGTGAATCGCCCTCTGAAAAATAGCCAGAGCCTGATCACACTTATACCAGCCC
>NZ_JAQTZC010000028.1:12250-26566 GCF_028687955.1 Acidocella sp. | reverse complement strand
TTATACCAGCCCGCCACCAAACCCAGAGAGTCAAGCTCTTGGCGGGCTGGTATAAAAAGCACTTGCATAAGCCAAATGCTCGGCTAGATGAAACGGATGCCTCACATAGAAATTTATACCCAGGATTTTTGCCCCTATTGCGTGCGCGCCAAGGCGCTGCTGCAACAGAAGGGCGTTGCGTTTACCGAGATTGACGCGCCGGGTGGTTCGGCGGCGCGGGTGCAGGCGCGCGAACGCTCTGGCGGAAAGACATCGGTGCCGCAGATCTTCATTGACGGGAAGCCTGTTGGCGGCTGCGATGACATCTATGCGCTGGAGCGCGCCGGCAGGCTGGATGCCCTGCTCGGAAAATGATCCACTATCAGCTGCATTGCGCCGGGGCGCATGAGTTTGACGGCTGGTTCAAGGATAGCGAGGCCTTTGAACGGCAGGCCAAGCGCGGGTTGATCTCTTGCCCGGTTTGCAGCGGCACCAAGGTGGAGCGCGTGCTGATGGCGCCGGGTATTCTCCGCAAGGGCCGAGGCAAGGCCGTGGAGGTGGAAGCCCCGCGCCAGCACACGCCGGAGCCGGTGCAACCAGCGGCGGGCGGTGTGATCCCCGATGCGGTGCGCGCGGCGCTGAGCAAGCTGCGCGCCGAGGTAGAAAAGAACTGCGACTATGTGGGCGATGACTTTGCCGAGGAGGCGCGGCGGATTCACCATGGCGAAGCGCCGCCGCGCGGCATTTATGGCGAAAGCAGCGATGAGGAAGCTGAGGCGCTGGCCGAGGAAGGGATCGGCATTGCGCGCATCCCCTGGGTGCCGCGCACGGATAGCTGAAGCAGGCGCCCCTAACCGGCGCCGATGAGCACGCCGGTTGCAAACACCAGCGCGCCGCCCAGCGCCACCTGCAATGTGGCGCGGATGGGCGAAGTATCCATGAATTTCCAGCGGATCCAGGAAATGAGGGTGAGCTCGACCGCGACCACGCAGAAGGCGACGAGTAGCGCCATGTGCAGGCTGGGGATGAGGAAGGGCAAGGTATGGCCGATGCCGCCCAGGGTTGTCATCAACCCGGTGACGATGCCGCGGATATAGGGGGTGCCACGGCCGGTCAGGCTGCCGTCGTCGGAGAGGGCTTCGGCGAAACCCATGGAGATGCCAGCCCCCAGCGAGGCGGCGGCGCCGACGATGAAGGCGGCATGCGGATGGCCGGTTGAGAAGGCGGCTGCGAAAATGGGGGCCAGGGTGGAGACGGAACCATCCATCAGCCCGACCAGGCCGGGCTGAATGTATTGCAGCATGAAGGCGCGTTCGGCGTGGAGGTCCTCGGCGCGGCGGGTTTTATCGGGCAGGTTTTTGGCGGAAAGTTGATCGGCGCGGTGTTCGTGCTCAACTTCGGCCTCGGCGAGGTCGCCGAGGAGCTTGCGGATGGAAACATCGGTCGCGCGGGAGGCGGCGAGGCGGTAGAAGCGCTGGGTTTCGGCTTCCATGCTTTCCACGAGGCTGCGGATGTCGTCGATGCTGGGCTTGGGCAGCTGCCAGACCGGCTTGCGGGTGAGAAAGCCGCGCACGTCCTGCCGGCGGATGAGCGGAATGTGCTCCCCGAATTTTTCGCGGTAGAGGTTTAGCAGCTTGTGCCGGTGTCCGTTTTCCTCGGACGCCATGTCGAGGAACATCCGCGCCGAGGCTGGGTATTCCTCGCGCAGGCGTTCGGCGACGTCGTTATAAATACGGCCGTCCTCTTCCTCGGCGCCGATGGCGAGCGCCAGGACCTCACGTTCGGAAAGCTGTGAGAAATCGCGCATGAAAGCCTCCTTACAATTGCGCCAATGTGGTCGCCGATGGTGGTCCGGTCAAGGGATTTGCCGTATTTGCGAATGCCTTGCATTGGCGGAAGTGGTTGAATTTTCTTGTCTTTAGCGAGGATGCGCGCAGCGTTGCCGCAGCGAGTAAAGCGGGTAATATGGGCGGGAGGCGGGCTGGCATGAACACGGGGATGCAACAAGAATTGGATGTTGTTTTATGCCATTGCGGGAGCGGACTGCGCCGGGTGCGGTGTTGCGATGCCGATATAACCGCTTGGCCGGGGGCTGAGGCGGTTGATGCGCTGGATGCCCAGGGGCAGGAGGCGGTTAGGCTTTTCAATGAGAAAAAATACGCTGAAGCAGAAACGCTGGCGCTGAAACTGCTGGATCTGGCGCCGAACCTGCGCCCAGCGCTGCGGGTGCTCTATGAGATCCGCAAAGCGCAGAAGCGCGGTACGGCGGAAGAGGCGCTGGCGGTGCGGCTGGCGGCCCTGCCCGGTGCGCCGGCGGTGCGCACGGCGGCAAATTTGCTGCTGGCGCAGTTTTATGTGGGGCAGGGGCGTTATGCGCAGGCCCGCCCGCCCGCCGCCGAGGCGGTGATGGCAGCCCCCAGGGATGCCACCGCGCAGCATGTGCTGGGTGTGGTGCTGACCGAGACCGGCGCGCTGCAGGCTGGTGAGGGGCATTATCGCCGGGCCCTGGATGCGCTGGGGCGAGATGACGGGGTGGTGCTGGCGAATCTGGCGTGGAATTTGAAGTTGCAGGGGCGGCTGGACGAAGCCGCGGCGATTTACGACAACGCGCTGGCGTTGCGGCCGGACAACCGGCGCGGCCAGGGCGGTTATGCGCAGGTGGAATTCGCACGCGGCAACCGGGAAAAGGCGCTGCGCCTGCTCGATGATGGGCTGGGCCGCTGGCCCGATGACCGCACGCTGCGGCTGTTGCGGGCGATGGCGGATCTGGCCCTAGGCGATGCCGCAGCGGTGCTGGCGCGGCTTTCCGATGCGCCTGAGGCCCTGATGGCGGCGGAGCTTTGCACGCGCGGGCAGGCGTTGGCGCGGCTCGGCCAGCCGGTGGAGGCGGTGCAGCATTATTCAACCGCGAAACGGCTCCAGCGCGAGCGGCATGGCCAGCAATATCAGGCGGAGGAATTCGCGGCCAAAGCGGCGGCCTGCAAGGCGTATTTCACCGCCGAGCGGTTGCAGCCGCTGCCCCGCGCGGCGGCGGCGCCAGCCCGCCAGCCGGTGTTTCTGCTGGGCTTCGCGCGTTCGGGCAGCAGCCTCCTGGAACAGCTGCTCGGCCAGGTTCCGGGGTTCGTGGCGGGGGATGAGTTTTTCCCGGTGGCGGAGTTGAATGAGTTGGTCCCGGCGCTGGCGGGCGCGGCGCACGGTTATCCGCAGGCCCTGGATCACTCTCTGGTAGGCGATGGCTGGGCGTTGCCCGCGCGGTTGCGCGAGCGCTACGAGGACGCGCGGGAGCGGTTGGGGCTGGCGCGGCCGGGGGTGCAATTCGTCACCGACCGTTCAGCCTCCAACCATTGGCAGCTCGGGTTAATCAAGCTGTTGTTCCCGGATGCGCCGGTTGTTCATGTATTGCGCCATCCGCTCGATGTCATGCTCTCCAACTTTGGCCAGGACCGCCGGCTTGAGGGTAATTGCGGGGTTTCAATGTCGGCGCTGGCGCGCCACTACGCGCTGGTGATGTCGCTGATTCGGCATTTCCGCGGCCAGTTGGCGTTGCGCTATCTGCCGGTGCGCTATGAGGATTTGGTGAATGACACCGCCGCCAGCCTGCGCCGTGTGGTGGAATTTGCGGGTGCGGACCCGGGGGGAGTGCCGCCCGAGGCGGTGTTGCGAGCGAACGGTGCCATGCCGCCTGGCCCGGTTCCGGCGCATTTTGCCGGGCGCGAGGCGGTGCATACGCGCGGGGTGTATCGCTACCGGGCGTATCAGAGCCAGATGCCAGGGCTGTTTGCCGAGGTGCGGGGGATTCTGGACCCCTGGATTGCCGAACTCGGCTATGCGGAGGCTGGGCCGTGAGCGGCGCGCAACCGGGCAAGCAGGTTGTGCCGCTGGCCGAGGCGCTGGCCAGGCTCTCGGCGCTAGAGCAGGCCAATAAGCTGGCAGAGGCCGATGATCTGGCCAACCGGATGCTGGCCGCCATGCCGGAGCATCCGCATATTCTGCATCTGGCGGGGATTATCGCGTATCGTAACGGGCGGGTCGCGCAGGCGGTGGAGCGGATGGAAAAATCCGCGACGCTGGCGCCTGGGGTGGCACTTTATCCACGCAATATGTGCGAGGTGTATCGCGGTGCCGGGCGGCTGGATGATGCGTTGCGCGCGGGCAGGCGGGCGGTTGAGCTGGCGCCGCAGGACGCGCGGGCCTATTTCAACCTTGCGCTGATTCATTATGAACGGCTGGAACTCGACGAGGCGGTGCGGGTTGCTGATCAGGCGATTGTGCTGGAGCCTGATTTTGCCGAGGCGCATTTTGAGAAGGCCGAGGCGCTGCTGCTGGGCGGACGCATGAAGGAAGGCTGGGAGAGCTATGAATGGCGCTTCAAGCTCAAGCAGGCCGAGGGTATGCTGCCCAAGACAGACAAGCCGCAATGGGATGGACGGCCGCTGGCGCCGGGGAAACTGTTGATTGTCGGCGACCAGGGGTTTGGCGACTGCATCCAGTTCGGCCGGTTAATCCCCTGGGCCGCGCTGCTCTGCCCGCAGCCGGTGCTGGCCTGTTCAGGCGAGCTGACGGCGATTTTGCGGCAGATTTCCGGGATTGGGAAAATTGTCACCCGCTGGGAGGATACCGGCGATTTTGAGGCGTATATCCCGCTCTCGGGCCTGCCGCGCCTGGCGGGGATCACCACTCAAAACGTGCCCCCGGCGGGGTATCTCGCGCCAGACCCCGCGCTGGTGGAAAGCTGGGGCGCGCGGCTGGACCGGCTGGTGCCCAAGGGCAAGCGGCGCGTGGCCCTGGTGTGGGCCGGGCGGCCGACACATAAGAACGACCGCAAGCGGACAATGCGGCTGGAGCAATTCGCGCCGCTGTTCGCGCGCGATGATCTGGCGATTCTCACGGTGCAGAAGGGCGAGCAGATTGCCCAGGTGGGCGGTTATTACGGCCGTGCGCCGTTGCTCAATCTCGGCCCGGAGATTGTGGATTTTGCCGACACCATGGCGATTTTGCAGTATGTGGAGCGGCTTGTGACGATTGACACCTCGGTGGCGCATATCGCGGGGGCCATCGGGGTGCCCACGGCGCTGGTGCTGCCCCATGCGCCGGATTGGCGCTGGCTGCTGGGGCGCGAGGATACGCCCTGGTATCCGTCGGTGCGGCTGTTCCGGCAGGAGCGGGCGTATGACTGGCGCGGTGTGATCGAGCGGGTTTCGGAGTCGATCTAAATTATAAGGATAAACCGATATGCGTTTAGCTTGAGCGCTCTGCGCCAATTAAAACGTATAGTGGTCTAGTTATCGCTGGTTCGCGCGGGTGGCGTGGGTGGCGCGGGTGGCGTTGATGACGCGGCGAATACGGTGCCAACGGTGCTGAATGTGCCGCTGACATCCTGGCCCAGCAAACGGACGGAAGAGATGATGACCAACGCGATTAGCGAGGCGATGATCGCGTATTCGACCGAGGTTACGCCCCGGCGGTCCGTATGGAATGACAAAAATTTCACAAAGATCAAATAAAGAATAATTCTGCGTTCCGCAACTCTTGGAGGCAAAGCCGAGGGGGGCAACACGCAAAAGTGATGTTTGCAAGATGTTGTTCGCGCCATGGAGGTCCGGGCCGGAATCGAACCGGCATACGCGGATTTGCAGTCCGCTACATCACCACTCTGCCACCGGACCATGGGGCGTTGCGCTGTATATCCCCGGCCAGCCACCTGCGGTCAAGCCATGGCGCGTCTAATCTGCCGCCGTGGTTGAGTTATGCCGCTTGGGGCCGCTATATAGGCGATGTAATCTGTTGAGAGAGAAGGTTAACATGACGCAGCCCGCCACCCAGGATATTGCCCGCAATCATATGGTGGATGGGCAGGTCAGGCCGAATCAGGTGAGTGACCAGAGGGTGATCGACGCCATGCGGGTGTTGCCGCGCGAGGCTTTTGCGCCCGCCGGGGCGCTGGCCTACGCCGACACGGACATAGAGCTTGGCGGTGGGCGGTTTTTGATGTCGCCGCTGCTGGCCGCGCGGCTGGCGCAGCTGGCGCTGGCGCGCAACCCGGCGGAGGTTTTGGTGGTGGGGGCGGGCAGCGGCTATCTGGCGGCGCTGCTGGCTTCGGCCGGTGCGCGGGTGGTGGCGCTGGAGGAGGAGACGCGGCTGCAAACCGGCGCGCTGGCACAATATGCGCCGCAGGTGGAGGCGGTGTGCGGCCCGCTGGCGGCCGGATACCCGGCTGGTGGCCCGTATGACGTGATTGTGATTGAAGGTGCGGTGCCCGCGATTCCGGAGAGTTTTGCGGCTCAACTGGCGCCAAGCGGACGGGTTGTGGCCATTCTGGCCGATGGCGATGAGCCGGCGGGGCTTGGCCGGGCCGTGAGCGCCGAGGCGTTGGGCCGGAAATTCGTGGCGGTGCAGGCGTTTGATTGCACCGCGCGCGTGCTGCCTGCCTTCCGCCGGGCGCCGGCTTTCAGCCTCTGAACATGGACGGATTTAGTTCGATGCGATCCATGATTCTGGCCGGCCTTGCGATGAGCGCCGGTATGGTTCTGCTGCCGCGCGCCGTATGGGCTGACGGGCCGCAAACGCTCACCCAGGCGCTAAGCGAAGCCTATGATAATAACGCGACCTTGCAAGCGCAGCGCGCGGCCTTGCGCGCCACGGACGAGCAGGTGCCGGCGGCGCTGGCCGGGTGGCGGCCGACGGTGACGGTTGGCGCCACCGTGGGGCGGTTGACGGGGACCGAGGTGTTGCCGAACAATACTCTGCAACCCAATAACGGCAGTACCACGATTACGCAGAACCGCAGCCAGCTCGTAGGCCAGGTGCAGGTGACGCAGCCGATCTATTCCGGCGGCAAAGTGATTGATTCTACCCGCCAGGCCAAGAACAGCGTTTATGCCGCTCGCGCGCAGTTGCTCGCAACCGAGCAGACGGTATTTCTCGACGTGGTCAGTGCTTATGTTACGGTGATTACTGACCGCCAGGTGCTGGCGCTGGACCGGAGCGACCAGAGTGTTCTGGCGCAGCAGCTGAAGGCGACGGTTGAGCAGTTTAATGTTGGCGAGATTACATTAACCTCGGTGGCGCAGGCGCAGGCGGCACTTGCCGCGGCGAAGGCGCAGGTTGAGATCGCGGATGGCAATTTGCAGATTGCCAAGGAGAATTTCCGCAAGCTGGTGGGTGACTATCCGGCGCAAACGCTGGTGCCGCCGCAGCCGCTGGCGCTGCCGGTTTCCTCCAAGGAGCAGGCGGCGAAGGCGGCGCTGGCCAACAACCCGAATGTAATTGCCGCCGAATTTAATGACGCCGCGAGCAAAGATGCGGTGGACGTGGCCTTTTCCGCGTTGTTGCCGCAGCTCTCGGTGCAGGCTTCGGCTTATAGCCAGCAGGGAGCGGCCGGGCCGAATACGCGCCTCACCGGCGGGTCGGTTCTGGGGCAGCTCACGGTGCCGTTGTACCAGGGTGGGGCGGAATATTCCGGCATCCGGCAGGCGCGGGCCAAGGAACAGCAGGCTTTTGCCGGGATTCTGGACGCGCAGCGGACCGCCTATGCACAGGCGACGCAGGCCTGGGAGGGGCTGGTGGCCTCGCGCGATGCCATCATGAGCACCAATGCCGAGATCAAGGCCAATGCCATCGCGCTCGATGGCACCGAGCGCGAAGACCTGGTCGGCACGCGCACCACACTCGATGTGCTGAATGCTCAACAATTATTGTTGAATTCCCAGGTGCAACAGGTTCAGAATATATCTACGCTTGTTAATAATTCCTACACTGTGGCGGCGGCGATCGGCCGTCTCACAGCAACGGACCTTGGATTGCCCGTAGACCAGTATAATGACCTTAAATACTATAAATCCGTGGAATATGCCGGTTTTGGCACTGGTGAAAGAGCCGACCAAAAGGCGGGCATTGCGCCTGATGGCAGCTTGCTGAACGCCGGCACGGCACCTGTGATCGCGGATGAACCTCCCGGTTCGTCCGCTCCTTAAAGGATGACACGATGAGTGAAAACGGGAGTGATTTTAATAATCCGGCGGCCGGCGAGGGTGCTGAACCTTCTATGGAGGAGATTCAGGCGTCAATCCGCCGGATTCTTCTTGAAGAGGAAGAGAACCAGAACCAGAACGCCCTGGAGGAAGACCAGGACGAGGATGTACTGCAACTCGATTCATCCATGCTCGCGGCGGAGCATCCGGCCGGGCGGGAGGGCGAACGTAACACCTATCAGCCCTCCGCGGCTGGCCAGAACATCGTGCGTCTCCAGGAAACCGGAAAGGAAGACTTGATGGAAGACAATGTGCAAATTCCCAAAGGCTTGGTTGGCGATGAGGCCTCCAGTTCCATCGCGAACACGATCGGCTCGCTGGTTCAGAGCATCAGCACTGAGCGGGCTGTGGCGGTGAGCCGGGGCGGCATCACCATCGAGGATTTGGTTCGCGAAGAGATCAAGCCGGTGCTGAAGGCCTGGCTGGATACACAGTTGCCGAGTCTGGTTGAACGGGTTGTGCGGGCAGAAATCAAACGCGTGATCGACCGCACATAATTCTGGGGATTTTTCTTGACCACGTTGGATAAACATTTCGAGCCGGCCTCGGCTGAGGCACGGCTTTATCGCGGCTGGGAGCAATCCGGCGCCTTCGCGGCCGCGCCGCTCGGCAAAGCAGCACCTTACAGCATCATGATCCCACCGCCGAATGTGACCGGCAGCCTGCATGTAGGCCATGCGCTGACCATGACCTTGCAGGATATTTTCGTGCGCTACCGGCGCATGCAGGGGCGCGATGTGCTCTGGCAGCCGGGCACCGACCATGCGGGCATCGCCACGCAGATGGTGGTGGAGCGCCTGTTGGACAAGGAAAAGACCACCCGCAAGGCGCTGGGGCGCGAGACGTTTCTCGCGCGCGTGTGGCAGTGGAAGGAAGAGTCCGGCGGGGCGATTACGCAGCAGCTGCGCCGCCTGGGCGCCTCGCCGGACTGGGCGCGTGAGCGTTTCACCATGGATGAGGGGCTTTCCGTCGCGGTGCGCGAGGTGTTCGTGCGCCTGCATGAGGAAGGGCTGATATATCAGGACAAGCGCCTGGTGAACTGGGACCCGGCGCTGCAGACCGCGATCTCGGACCTTGAGGTTGAGACCAGGGATGTGAAGGGGCATCTGTGGCATATCCGCTACCCGGTTGAGGGCGGCGGCGAGATTGTGGTGGCGACGACGCGGCCGGAGACCATGCTGGGCGATACCGCCGTGGCGGTGCACGGCGAAAACGCGCGCTATTACGGGCTGGTCGGCAAGCATGTGATCCTGCCGCTGACCGGGCGGCGGATCCCAATTATCGCCGATGACTACGCTGACCCTGAGAAGGGGACGGGCGCCGTGAAGATCACCCCGGCGCATGATTTCAACGATTTTGAGGTGGGCAAGCGGCACGGGCTGGCCACACCCTCGATTCTCGACCGCCAGGGGCGGATTACGCTGGCCGAGCTGGGGGCCGAGCTGGGCGAGATGCCGGAATTCGTGCGCGGGCTTGAAGGCATGGAGCGCTTTGCCGCGCGCAAGGCGATTGTGGCTGAGCTGGAGCGGCTGGAGATGCTGGCGGAGATAAAACCCCACCCGCATGCGGTACCGCATGGCGACCGTTCGGGCGTGCCGATTGAGCCGTTGCTGACCACGCAATGGTATTGTAACGCCGGTGTGCTGGCGCAGCCGGCGATTGCGGCGGTGGAAAGTGGTGCGATTAAATTCGTGCCGCAGCAGTGGGAGAACACGTTTTTTGCCTGGATGCGCGACATTCAGCCTTGGTGCATCTCGCGCCAGCTGTGGTGGGGGCACCGGATACCGGCATGGTATGGGCCGGATGGCGCGGTTTATGTGGCGCGCTCTGAGGCGCAGGCGCAGGCGCAGGCCGGCGAGGGCGTGGCGCTGACCCAGGATGAGGATGTGCTGGATACCTGGTTCTCCTCGGCACTGTGGCCGTTCTCAACCCTCGGTTGGCCGGAGCAGACGCCGGAGCTTGCGAAATACTACCCGACCGACACGCTGGTGACGGGCTTTGACATCATCTTCTTCTGGGTGGCCCGGATGATGATGATGGGGCTGCATTTCATGGGCGATGTGCCCTTCCGCACCGTGTATATCCACGGCCTGGTGCGCGACGAGAAGGGACAGAAAATGTCCAAGTCGAAGGGCAATGTCATCGATCCGCTCAATCTGATCGAGGCTTATGGCACGGATGCGCTGCGCTACGCGGTGGCGGCGGCGGCCGGGCAGGGGCGCGATGTGAAGCTCGGCGCCAAGATTGTTGAAAACAACCGCGGATTTATCACCAAGATATGGAACGCCGCGCGGTTTTTGGAGATGAACGGCGTGAAGCCGAATCCGGGATTCCACCCGGAGGATGCGAAGCTGCCGCTATCGCGCTGGATTCTGGTCAAAGCCAATGCGGCGATACGGTCCGCAACCGAAGCACTGGATGCCTTTCGCCCGAATGACTACGCACAGGCCTGCTACCGCTTCGCCTGGGGCGATGTGTGCGACTGGTTCATCGAATTCGCCAAGCCCGGTTTCAGCGGTGGCGATGCGGCGGAGATTCACGATGTTGCGGCCTATGTGCTGGGGATTTTGCTGCGGCTGATGCATCCGCTGATCCCCTTCGTGACCGAGGAATTATGGGATCATTTCGGCTACGGGCCGCAATATTCGCTCATCAATGCGCCTTGGCCGGAGCCGGTTGGCGTGCATGAGCCGGAAGCGGCGCGCGCGCAAGTGCAATGGGTGGTGGACCTTATCTCCCAGGTGCGCACCGTGCGCTCCGAGATGAATGTGCCGCCCTCGGTCAAATCTCCGGTTTTGTTGCACGATGCGGCCCCGGAAACGCTGGCCCGGGGGGATGAATGGTTCGAGGCGATTTCGCGGATGGCGCGGGCTTCGGCGTTCGGTCCGCTTGCCGGGGGGGTGCCCCATGGCGCGGCGCAGGCGGTGCTGGGGGAGGCGACCATCGTGCTGCCGCTGGCCGGGATTATCGACCTCGCGGCTGAGCGCGCCCGCCTGACCGCGACGCGCGCGAAGGCGTCGGCGGAGTTGCAGAAGGTGGAGCAAAAACTCGCCAATGCCGATTTCGTCAGCCGCGCGCCGGAGACGATTTTGGAAGAACACAGGGAACGCCAGGAGAGTTTTGCCGCCGAGGTGGCGCGGCTGGATGCGGCGTTGCAACGGATCGCGTAGCGAGCCGGCTTATGGCTTGCCCGCGTCCTCATAGGCTGACCCCATGATTTTCACCCGCATGGGGTGCAGCCCGTCTTTTTCGTTGAGTTCGTAAAACACCGTGGCGTTTCCGGTGCCCTTCACCTGGTGGTGGCGCGCCAGAAAGGCAAAGACGCTGCGGTCTGCCGAGCCGGTGTCTCCGGCGATGGGCATGTTCCAGTGCGGCGCGGCCAGCGGGCAGGCGAGCTTGTTGATCATGAGGCAGTTGGGGTCGACAAAGCCGCCGAAACGCTCCTGAAACACGCCCTGGCCGGGGCCTACTGACTCCCACGTGTCAACACAGATGGGCCGGCGGGTTTGGTCATGCACAAACCAGCGCAGCGCGAAGGCCCATTGCGCCTCCTCGGTTGCGGCGCGCATCTGGCGCAGATGGTCGGGGTGCCACCAGTTGTCGTCATCAAGATAGGCAACATAAGGCGAATTGGCCAGATAGGTGAGCACGGCGCGCATGCATCCGCCGTCGCTGGGCGGTGTGAGGCCGCCATGGCGGCGCGCGGTGGAATAGCCGGGCCAGAACGTCTGCACCACGCAATGCGAAGGCCGGGCCGCGCAGGCGGCGTCGAGCACGGCGAGGTCCCCCTCCATGACATCGATGCCGAGCAGCACCTGAATGGTGCCGGGGAAATTCTGCGCGAAAATGCTCTCCAGCGCCTGGCGCAACACGGGGCGGAGCAGGGTTGGAATGACCACGGCGGCATCCATGGTTGGTTGCAGGGCGAGGTCGCCGTAGGTGCGTAAAAAACCTTGCATCACGGGGCTCTCCGGTGGGGTGGGGTGTGGACTTGTCGATGCGTTGGAACAATTGTAACGATTGCCGAGGGGTTCCGCAATTTTAACGCCCGGAGGCATGAATGCGGGTCAGGCAGGAAATTATTGACCGGCTTTATGCCGGTGGCGATCCGTTCGCCAACTTCCCGGAAAATCTGTTTCAGGTGGATACGCAGGGGTGGAACAGCCAGCACCCTTATCTATCGCGCGCCATCGATGTTGCGCGCCCGAAAATCATCGTGGAAATCGGCGTGTGGAAGGGCGGCTCCACCCTGTTCATGGCCGAGCATTTGCGCAGGCTTGAGCTGGATGCCGTAGTGATCGCGGTTGATACCTGGCTGGGCTCGTGGGACCATTGGATCAACCCCGCATTGCGCGCGCAGCTGAGCTTCCTCAACGGTTATCCGAATTTCTTCTATAAGTTCATGAATAATGTGAAAGCGCTCAAGCTGGAGAATTACGTTGTTCCCTTGCCGCTGGATTCGCTGAACGCCAGCGAGACTTTGAAATTTTTGCAGATACAGCCTGATATCGCGCATATTGACGCCGGGCATGATTACCGCGCCGTGAAGGCTGATATCGAGAGTTGGTGGCCCTTGCTTAGATCTGGTGGTTTTCTGATCGGCGATGATTATCACCGGGAGGTTTGGCCGGGGGTTTGTCAGGCGTTCGATGAGTTCGCGGCGGCCTGCGGGGATGGGAAGGTTGAGCATTTCGACAAGAAATGTATTTTCAGGAAGGCGCCGGCGGCGGTGCGCGGATAAATTTAGGAAATCAGACGATGATTCGTGAAATTCAACCGGCTGACCGCGCGCAATGGGACCCGCTGTGGCAGGGCTATCTGAGCTTCTACAAAACGCAACTTCCGGCTGCGGCCACGGAGGTTTTATGGAGCCGCTTCTTCAACCCCGCCGAGCCGGTTAACTGCCTGGTGGCTGAGGAAGATGGCAAGCTGCTCGGCCTCGTGCATTATATTTTCCATCGCAATACCTGGGAGGTGGAGAATGTGTGCTACCTGGAGGATTTGTTTACAGCGCCGCAGGCGCGCGGCAAGGGCGTGGGCCGGGCGTTGATCGAGGCGGTGTACGAGAAAGCCCGGCAGGCGAAGGCCAAGCGTGTGTATTGGATGACGCATGAGACCAACAAGCAGGCGATGATCCTGTATGATCAAGTGGCGGAGAAGCCTGGGTTCGTGCAGTACCGTAAATACATTTAAGCTGGGTTTGGCCGCTCTGGGGTGGCCGGCAGAATGGTTTGCAGTTTGGCCGGCAGCAGCCCGACAGTGAATTTTCGGGCCGGATTCCAGAAGGCCGAGAGCAGCAGCAGCGCCGCGCCGATGACAAAACCGGCGGCGGCGAAGCTCACCTCGGGCGAACCGGCGGTGCGGATGAGCGCGCTGATGGCATAGATCACATAGAGCAGCGCCGCGGTGAGAATGGCCCGGCGGTCGATGATGAGGGCGAGCAGCGTCATCAGCAGATAAAGCCCAGCCACCAACCCGGCGCGGCTGTAAGCATTCTGGCCGGGTGAGAAGACGCCCAGCAGGTGGAACAGCGCGTGGACGATGAGCGGCGCCGCGGCCAGATGCAGCCAGAAGGCAATATCCGTCCGCCGTGTGGCGCGCTGGCGGTCGCTCATGTCCCAGCGCATGGCGAGCGCGAACAGCGCCAGCCCGCCCAGCAGGTGCAGCACCGGCTGGCCGTATTGCAGGCCGGGGATGAGCATGCGCGCCAGGGCGAGCAGGCTGGCAAGCCCGGTGAGGCCCATGAACGCGGCGGTGATGGGAACCTGAAAGCGGCGCCAGTGCAGCACATAGGCCAGGGTCATGAAGCCGCTAACGGTGAACAGGTCAAACTGCGCGTTCCACAGATTGGTCAGCACAAATATATCCGCCTGCTTCAGCGCATGGGCGATGAGGGCGGCGAAGAGTATGGCGCAGCCCATGCCGTAGCCGAGTGCCAGCACGATGCTGGGCAGCGAGAGGCGGTGGCGGCGGGTGAAATATTCGGCCATCCCCCAGGAAAACCCCGTTATGGCGGCGCCGCCGAAGAGAAAGGAGCTTCTCCCGGCCAGCCATCCGGCGCCGGTGAGGAACACCACCATGGCGATGGAGATAAAAATATCATTGAAGCCGCTGAGCAAGCGGAATTGTTCTTCATCAGGCGCGGCGCGGTGCCGCCTGGCGAATGCGCGCAAGGCGTCCGCGGCCTCGGGTGTGAGCGCCCCGGCGGCAACCGCGGCGTCCAGCTCTTCGTCGTTGTAAATAGCCATCGTGCTCCGAGGTGTTCGCGCTGTAAAAAAAAGGGGGCTCTGGCCATTTTTCTGATGGT
>NZ_JAQTZC010000028.1:0-12150 GCF_028687955.1 Acidocella sp. | reverse complement strand
CCCCCTTTTTGTCTCAACCGGCCAGAAGCGCGGCTTCGGCGAATTCGTAGTTGGCGATTTTGTCCAGCCAGTTGGTGATGTAGTCCGGGCGGCGGTTGCGGAAGTCCAGGTAGTAGCTGTGCTCCCACACATCGAGCGCCAGCAGGACTTTGCCTTCGCCGGTGGCGAGCGGGTTGGCGCCGTTGGGGGTTTTGGCCATTTTCAGCTTGCCGTCAGCGGCCAGCACGAGCCAGGCCCAGCCGGAGCCGAACTGGCCGACGCCCGCAGCCTTGAACGCATCCTTGAACGCCGCCACGGAGCCGAAGTCTTCAACCAGCTTGGCTTCCAGCTTGGGCGGGATCACGCCGCCCTTGGGGCTCATGTTCTGCCAGAAAAGGTTGTGGTTCCAATGCTGCCCGGCATTGTTGAACACCGGGGCCAGCTCCGGCTTGTTGTAGGAGAAGGTGACGATTTCCTCGAGGGTTTTGCCTTGCAGATCGGCGTTTTTCTCAACGAAACCGTTCAGCGCGGTCACATAGGCCTGGTGGTGCTTGCCGTGATGCAGCTCCAGCGTTTCCTCGCACATGCCGGCGGCGGCCAGCGCGGTTTTGGCGTAGGGCAGGGTTGGGAGTTCGAAAGCCATCAGCGGGTCTCCTTGTTAAAAGTTTTCTTCGTCGTGCCGATTAGCTATGGACTGCGCATGCCTCCGTCAAGCGACCATTTTCATCTCCAGCGTCTCCGGCGTGCTGATCCTGACCGTTATTTCTGCACCCTGTTTGCCCCGCCGCAGGCGCGTGGCAGCCTGGCGCTGCTGTATCTGTTCAACAACGAGCTGGCGCGCGCGCGCGAGGTGGCCTCCGAGCCGCTGTTGGCGCGCATCCGCCTGCAATGGTGGCGCGAAGTGGTGGAGGGGGCGGCGAAGGAACATGAAATTGCCACGCCGCTCAGCACCGCGCTGGAGGCCGGGGTTTTCGCCCGCGTGGATTTGCTGGGCTTGATCGAGGCGCGCGAGATGGAGGCGCAGGGGGAGATCCCCGATACGGCGGCGTTTTTTGCCTACGCCCGCGGCACGGCGGGCAGGTTGGCGCGCATCGCGGGGAAAATTTTGGGCGCAGATTCGCCTGTGGTTGAGGATCTGGGCACCGCCTACGGTGTTTCAGGCATTCTGCGCGCGGTTTCGTTTCTGGCGGCGCAGGACCGTTCACTGCTGCCGGCTGATGCGGCGCCGTTGGAGGGGCTGGTGGCGCAGGCAAGGGCGTTGCTAAACCAGCGCCCCCCGCGCGCGGCGCTGGCGGCCGCACTCCCGGCGGTGTTCGCCAGGCGCGACCTGGGCAAGCCCTTTGCCCCGCGAAGCCTGGGTGACAAATGCGCGGTGCTGCGCGCGGCGTTTTCAGGCTGGGTGTGATGCGAGAGTATGATTGTTTGAGATTCGCTCAATCGAGCGAGTCGAAAGCGTGAATCGCCCTCAGAAAAATCGCCAGAGCGTGATCGCGCTTAAAGCGATCAGGCTCTGAGCCCCGTCAGGGCCTCGGCGGCCTCCCACAGCGCCCGGGCCACGCCTGCATCCAGCGCGTGTTTCTCCGGCCTGGCCTTGCCCGCCGGGCCGCGGAATTCCCTGAAGCCGGTGGGGCCGTAATAGCCGCCGGGGGCTACATCCGCCGCGGTGGCGGCCAACAGCGTGGACAGCGCCCCGGCCGCGCCGGATCGTGAGATGAACGGCTCCACCAGTTTGAGGCCAAGCGCCGTGAGGCTCCCGGCGCCGGGGCCATTGGCGATCAGCTCGGTGCGCGCGATGCCCGGATGCGCCGCCAGCGAGAGCAGCCCCCAGCCCCCGGCATCGGCGCGGCGCTGCAACTCCATGGCGAACATCAGCATCGCTAGTTTTGATTGGCTGTATGCCTGCCAGGGCTTGTAGGCGCGGGCGGACTGCAAATCCGTCAGATCAATCCGCCCCTGCCGGTGGGCGATGGAGGAGAGCTGGATCACCCGTGGCGCCGGGGCCTTTATCAATGCGGGGAGCAGCAGCGCGGTGAGAGCGAAATGTCCCAGAAAATTCACGCCGAACTGTAGCTCGAAACCATCGGCGGTGGTCTGCCGCGCGGGCGGGGCCATTACGCCGGCGTTGTTGATCAGCAGGTCGAGCGTGCCGTGCGCGGCTTTGAAGCGGGCTGCGAAATCATGCACCGAGGCGAGACTGGCGAGGTCCAGCGCATCGAACACCGCCCGGCCGGGGGCCACGGCGTTTATTTTCGCCGCCGCCGCAGCACCTTTTTGCGCGTTGCGGCAGGCCAGGATCACATTGGCTCCGGCCTTTGCCAGCTCTAGCGCGGTGAAATAGCCGATTCCGCTGTTGGCCCCGGTGATAACCGCCAATTTTCCCGCCTGCGAGGGAATATCGCCAGAAGCCCATGCGTTCATCTCAGCCCTCCAGAAGTTTAGCCGCCTCCACCGCGAAATAAGTCAGCACGCCTGAACACCCGGCGCGCTTGAAGCCGAGCAGGCTCTCCATCATGGCGCGGTCGTGGTCGATCCAGCCGTTTTGCACCGCCGCCATGATCATCGCATATTCGCCCGAGACCTGATAGGCGAATACCGGCACCTCGAAGCGTTGCTTCACCCGCTGGATGATGTCCAGATAGGGCATGCCGGGTTTGACCATCACCATGTCGGCGCCCTCGGCGAGGTCCATCGCCACCTCGTGCAGCGCCTCCTCGGCGTTGGCGGGGTTCATCTGATAGGTTTTTTTATCCCCCTTCAGCGCGCCGCCGGAGCCGATGGCATCGCGGAACGGGCCGTAGAAGGCGGAGGCGTATTTGGCGGCGTAGCTCATGATGCGGGTGTTGATGAACCCGGCCTCGTCCAGCCCGGCGCGGATGGCGCCGATGCGCCCGTCCATCATGTCCGACGGGGCGATGATGTCGATGCCCGCCGCCGCCTGGTTCACCGCTTGGCGCACCAGGATTTTCACGCTCTCGTCGTTGACCACATAGCCGTCCTCGATAAGGCCGTCGTGCCCGTGGTCGGTATAAGGGTCGAGCGCGACATCGCCGACCAGGGCGATTTCGGGGAATTCGGCCTTCAGGATGCGTGCGGCCTGGCACATCAGGTTGTTGGCGTTCAGCGCCTCGGTGGCGGTGGGGTTCTTCAGCCCGGCCGGAGTGGCGGGGAACAGCGCGATGGCGGGGATTTTCAGCCGCGCGGCGGCCTCGACATGTTTGGCCAGACCATCCAGCCCGGTTCGTGCGACGCCCGGCATGGAGGCGATGGGCGTTGCCGCGCCGTGGCCCTCGCGGATGAAGATCGGCCAGATCAGGTCGTCAGTTGAGAGTTTATGCTCCGCCACCAGCCGCCGCGTGGCGTCATCGTAGCGGTTGCGTCGCAGGCGGGTATTGGGGAAGGAACGGTTTGTCATGCCCGCATGATTAACGCTTTCGCGGCTTAATTGCGAGGTGGCGGCGGCTTGCCGCAAGCCCCTTGACCATTGCGGTGTGGCGGAGTTAGAAGCATCCATATTATTGCAAATAATTCTTAATTGCAATTTTCGCGCTTTCCACCGGGTTTGATCTGCATCAATGCGCGGTGTGGAGGAAGCCGGGATAGTGCGTCAATTGTGGATGAAAATAAATTGCAAAAACCCATTAAGAGGAGCCATGTGTTGATGCCTTCGACGACCAAGAGCCAGAGTGCCCAATCCTCGCTGCGCCGATTTTTCACCACCTTGCCGTGGATGGCTGTATTTGGCCCCGGTCTGGTGGTCATGCTGGCTGATACCGATGTCGGCTCCATCATCACCGCTGGGCAGAGCGGGGTGCAATGGGGCTACAAGCTGCTCGCCGTGCAGCTCATATTGGTGCCGATCCTTTATATCGTGCAGGAGCTGACCGTGCGGCTGGGGATATTCACCGGGCGGGGACATGGCGAGCTGATCCGCGATTGTTTCGGCGCGAAATGGGCCTGGCTTTCAGCAACCGGGCTCTCGGTTGCCACCATCGGCGCATTGCTCACGGAGTTCTCCGGCGTGGCCGGTATCGGCGATCTCTACGGGGTGCCGCATTACGTCTCGCTGCCGCTGGCAGTCATCGCGCTGCTGGCGGTGGTGCTCACCGGCTCATACCGCCGGGTGGAGCGCGCGGCCATCGCCATCGGCCTGTTTGAACTGGCGTTCTTTTTTGTTGCCTGGGCGGCCCGGCCGGACCTTGCGGTCATGCTGCGCCAGTCCGTGCGGACCCCCGTGTTCAATCCACATTTTGAATATCTGGTCGCCGCCAATATCGGCGCGGTCATCATGCCCTGGATGATTTTTTATCAGCAATCGGCCGTTGCCGATAAAAAACTCGGCCCCAGCCACTACACGGCGGCGCGCTGGGATACCGCGGCCGGCGCGCTGATCACGCAGCTGGTGATGGCGGCGGTGCTGATTGCGGCGGCGGCCTCCATTCAGCCGCATGCGCCGCAGGCCACGCTGAATACGGTGGGCGACATGAGCCAGGCGATGACGCCCTATCTCGGCCCGCAGTTTGGCCGGCTGATTTTTGGCCTCGGGGTGATCGGCGCGGGCATGGTGGCCGCGATTGTCGCCTCGCTGGCGCTGGCCTGGGGGCTGGGCGAGGTCGCGGGATACCGGCGCTCGCTGGAGTATCACCCGCTCAAGGCGCGCTGGTTCTATGGTGTCTATGCGTTTTGCGTGATCGGCGGGGCGGTGCTGGTGGGCGTCACACCTAATCTGATCAGCCTGAACATCGGTGTGCAGGTGATGAACGCGCTGTTGCTGCCGCTGGTGCTGGGTTTTCTGGTCCGGCTCTCCATGGTGGCGCTGCCGCCCGCGCACCGGCTGCGGGGCGTTTATAAATGGGTGGTCATCGCTGTTTGCGGGGTCACCTGCGCGTTTGGCGTGCTGGGCGGGCTGGGCGGGTTCTTTATTTCCTGAAACCCAGCCTCCCGCTCCGGAGAGGGGCATGTTATTTCCTTATCGTGGAACCTCATGATAAACGGGGCGCATGACTCGTTCTTTGATCGTAGCACTGGGCGCTGACCACGGTGGTATCACCCTTAAAAACAGGCTTGCCGCCGCCATGGCCGAGGCCGGTCATCAACTGCTGGATTTTGGCACGGATGGCCCGGCCAGCGTGGACTATCCCGATTTCGCCCATGCCGTATGCGGTGCGGTAGCGGCCGGGCAGGCTGACCTTGGCATCCTCGTCTGCGGTACCGGCATCGGCATGAGCATTGCCGCCAACCGCAATCCCGCGATTCGCTGTGCTCTGGTGCATGATGTCACCACCGCACGGCTGACCCGCGCGCATAACGATGCCAACGTGCTCGCCCTGGGCGCGCGCATCATCGGCGAGGAAGTGGCGCTGGATATCCTGCAAACCTTCCTCTCCACCCCTTATGAGGGCGGGCGGCATGACCGCCGCCTCGCCAAACTCAACCCCTCAACGGAGCCCGCCGCATGAACGAGCACAGCACAACCCCGCATCTCACGCGCTTCTTCAACGCTCCGCTGGCCCAGACCGACCCTGAGCTGGCCGCGATTCTGCACCAGGAGCTGGTGCGTGAGCAGGATGGGATCGAGCTGATCGCCTCGGAGAATATCGTCTCCGCCGCTGTGCTGGCTGCCCAGGGCTCAGTGCTGACCAATAAATACGCCGAGGGCTACCCCGGCAAGCGTTATTACGGCGGCTGCGGCCCGGCGGATCTGGCCGAGACCCTGGCGATCGAACGGGCGAAGAAGCTGTTCAACGCGGGGTTCGCCAATGTGCAGGCCAATTCCGGCAGCCAGGCCAATCAGTCGGTGTTTCTGGCGCTGGTGCAGCCGGGGGATACGATTCTCGGTATGTCGCTGGCTGCCGGTGGGCATCTCACCCATGGCGCGGCGCCCAACATGTCGGGCAAGTGGTTCAACGCCGTGCAATACGGCGTGCGCAAGGACGATGGGATTCTCGATTATGAGGAGCTGGAGGCCCTGGCCCGCCAGCACAAGCCCAAGCTGATCATCGCCGGCGGCTCGGCCTATCCGCGCTTTATCGACTTCGCGCGCATCCGCGCCGTCGCTGATGAAGCCGGCGCGTATTTCATGGTGGACATGGCGCATTTCGCGGGCCTCGTCGCGGCGGGTATTTTCCCCTCGCCGATGGAGCATGCGCATGTGGTTACCACCACCACGCATAAAACCCTGCGCGGCCCGCGCGGCGGCATGGTGCTCACCAACCATGAGGACATCGCCAAAAAGATCAACTCAGCGATTTTCCCCGGCCTGCAAGGCGGCCCGCTGATGCATGTGATCGCCGCCAAGGCGGTCGCCTTTGGCGAAGCGCTGCACTCGGATTTCGTGACCTACCAGAAAGCCGTGGCCGCCAACGCGAAAACTCTGGCGGCGACGCTGGTGGAGCAGGGGCTGGCGATTGTCACCGGCGGCACGGATTCGCATCTGCTGCTGGTTGACCTGCGGCCCAAGCACACCACCGGCAAGGCGGCCGAGGCAAGCCTGGAACGCGCGCACATCACCGCTAATAAAAACGCCATTCCGTTTGACCCGGAAAAGCCGTTCATCACCTCCGGCATCCGTCTGGGCACCCCGGCCGCCACCTCGCGCGGCTTCGGCGTCGCGGAGTTCCGCGAGGTCGGGCAGATGATCGGCCAGGTTCTGGACGGTCTGGCAAAGTCGAACGACGGCACGAACGCGGAGGCGGAACAGGAGGTTGGCGCGCGGGTGAAGGCGCTTTGCGCGCGCTTCCCGATTTACCGCTAAACGAGGAGCGGGACCATGCGCTGCCCGTTCTGTGGAGAGGCCGATACCCAGGTTAAAGACAGCCGCCCCACTGAAGATGGCAGCGCCATCCGCCGCCGCCGCTTCTGCGGCGGTTGCGGGCAACGCTTCACCACGGTTGAGCGCGTGCAGCTGCGCGAGCTTGTCGTGGTCAAGGCCGATGACCGCCGTGTCGCCTTCGACCGTGAAAAACTCGCCCGCTCGGTGCGTATCGCCATGCGCAAGCGCCCGTTCAATGAGGAGCGGATCGAGCGCATCGTCAACGGCATCGTCCGCCAGCTCGAAGCCAGCGGCGAGACCGAGGTGAAGAGCCACGACATCGGCGAGCTGGTGATGGAGACGCTCAAGGCGGTTGATACCGTGGCCTATGTGCGCTTCGCCTCAGTGTACCGCGATTTCCGCGAGGCTAAGGATTTTGAGAATTTCCTGGGCGATATGAGCGAGCTGCCAAAGCCAAAGCTGGACGAATGAGCGTGTTGAAAACCGACGAGGCGCATATGCGCGCTGCCCTTGCCCTGGCCCGCCGGGGCCTGGGTGAAACCGCGCCCAATCCTTCCGTGGGCTGCGTCATCGTGGCGCAGGGGCGGGTGGTGGGGCGCGGGCGCACCGCGGCGGGCGGCCGCCCGCATGCCGAGGTCGAGGCGTTGAAGACGGCTGACGCCGCAGCCCGTGGGGCGAGCGCCTATGTCACGCTGGAGCCGTGCGCCTTTACTGGAAAAACAGGGCCTTGTACGGCGGCGTTAATCGAAGCTGGGATTAAGCGCGTGGTGATTGGCACGGGTGATCCGCACCCGAAGGTGAATGGCGCCGGGGTGGCGCAGTTGCGCGCAGCCGGGGTCGAGGTTACGGAAAATATTCTGCAAAAAGAATGTGCTGCGGTGATTTCCGGGTTCGCCAGCGTGATTTTACGGCAACGGCCGCTGGTGCGGCTCAAGCTGGCCTCCACGCTGGATGGCCGGATCGCCACCAGCACCCGGGAGTCGCAATGGCTGACCGGCGAAGCCGCGCGCCGGGCTGTGCACGCCATCCGCGGGCGGCATGATGCGGTGCTGATCGGGGTTGGCACGGTATTGTCGGACAACCCGGACCTGACCTGCCGGATCGATGGTTTCCGGGCCAGCCCGCTGGTGCGTATCGTGGTGGATAGCCATCTGCGCACACCGCTGCTGAGCCGGCTGGTGCGCAGCGCCCGGCAGCATCCGCTATGGATTTTGCACCGCAACGGCGCCGATGTTCTGCGTAAGCGGGCGCTGGAAGCGGCGGGGGTGAAGCTGATCGAGATGCCCAGTTGCGCCGCAGGGGTTGATCTGGTGGCCGGGCTCCAGGCGCTGGCGAAACACGGGCTGACGCGGATTCTGGCCGAGGGCGGCGGCACGCTGGCCGCCGGGCTGCTGCGCGGCGGGCTGGTTGACCGGCTGGCCTGGTTCCACGCGCCCGGCATCATCGGCGGCGATGGCTGGCCCGCCGCGCAGGCTTTTGGTGTCACCACTTTGGCTTCGATGCCTCGCTTCCGGCTGATGGCGCAGGAGCGTTTCGGGGATGACATGATGACCACTTACCGCAAGGCTGACTGAGAATGTTCACGGGTCTGATTACCGGCGTTGGAACGGTGCGCACGGTCCAGCCGATCGGCCAGGGCCGGGATGCACGCTTTATCATCGAGACGCCCGCCGATGCCGGCTGGCATGCAGGCGAGATCAAGCTTGGCGCCTCCATCGCCTGCTCGGGCTGCTGCCTCACGGTGGTGGAATTTGGCCCCGGCTGGTTCGCGGTGGAGGTTTCGGCCGAGACGCTGGCTTTCACCACGCTGGGTGCCTGGGCGCCGGGCAGCCTGATCAACCTGGAAGGCTCCCTGCGCCTGGGCGATGAGCTGGGCGGGCATCTCGTCTCCGGCCATGTGGATGGCGTGGCGGCGGTGCTCTCCGCGACGCCGGAGAACGGCTCGACCCGCTGGAAATTCCGCCTGCCGGATGCGCTGGCCCCCTTCGTCGCGCAGAAGGGCAGTATCGCCATCAATGGCGTTTCGCTCACCGTCAATGAGGTCGAGGGCGCGGTTTTTGGCGTCAACATCATTCCTCACACGGCGGCGCATACCAATTTCGCGGCGCTACAGCCGGGGAACAAGGTGAACATAGAAATCGACATGCTGGCGCGCTATGTCGCGCGGCAGCTCGCGTTTCAGCATGCGTAAACATTTGCACACGATAACTCACAAAGCCGCCGCGGCGGCGCTGAAGGACAACGCCTTATGGACGGTCTGAAATCAACGCTGAAAACAGCGGGACTGCATGATTATATCTCCTCGGCCGCCGAGATCATCGAAGAGGCGCGCGCCGGGCGCATCTTTATCCTGGTTGACGACGAGGACCGCGAGAACGAGGGTGATTTGGTGATTCCGGCGCAGTTTGCCACGCCGGATGCCATCAACTTCATGGCCAAGCATGCGCGCGGGCTTATCTGCCTGGCGTTGACCAAGAACCGCGTGGAGCGGCTTGGAATCCCGCTGATGAGCAAGGCCAACGGCACCCGCCACGAGACCGCGTTCACGGTTTCAATCGAGGCGCGCGAAGGAGTCACCACCGGCATTTCCGCGGCTGACCGGGCGCGCACCATCGCGGTTGCCATCAACCCCGAGCTGGGGCGCGATGATATCGTCACCCCCGGCCATGTTTTTCCGCTGATGGCGCGTGACGGCGGCACGCTGGTCCGCGCCGGGCATACCGAGGCGGCGGTGGACATTGCCCGCCTCGCCGGGCTGACCCCCGCCGGGGTGATCTGCGAGATCATGAACGAGGACGGCACTATGGCCCGCCTGCCGGACCTGGTGGCCTATGCGCAGCGTCATAACCTCAAGCTTGGCACCATCGCTGATCTCATCGCCCACCGGCGGACCACTGAGCGACTGGTGAAGGCGGTGGAGCAGGGGGTGGTGACCGCGCCGAACGGCTTCCACTGGCGGATGATTGCCTACCAGAGCCAGGTTGACCAAGTGGAGCATCTGGTGATGGTGATGGGCGATGTGAACGGCGGTGAGCCGGTGCTGGTACGCATGCATGCCGTGGATACGGTGAGCGATGTGGTGGGCGGCGCGCATCTGGCCAGCCTGCACGGCGCGATGCGCCAGATTGCGCAGGCCGGGCGCGGGGTGGTCGTGCTGATCCGCGAAAACCGCAACACTGTGGTCTCCGAGCGGATTCGCGACCTCGTGAGTGGCCGGACGGCAGCGCCGGCTTTGCGGGATTACGGCATCGGCGCGCAGATCCTGATTGATCTGGGCGTGAAGGATATGATCCTGCTTTCCAACCACAAGCGCACCATTGTCGGCCTGGAGGGCTATGGGCTGAACATGGTTGAGCAACGCGCCATTGAAGAAGTTGACGAGAAATGAGCACCGCTGACGCGCTGCCCCCCAAGGCGCCTAAACTCACCGGCCTGGCGCCGAAAATCCTTATCGTCAGCGCGCCGTATTACCAGCAAGTGGTGGAAGGCATGCTGGCCGCGGCCCGGGAGATTTTCGCCCAGGTGCATGCCGAGCTGACCGTTGTTGAGGTTTCCGGCGCTTTCGAGCTGCCGCAGGGAGTCGCCATCGCGGCCAGGAGCGGCAAGGGGTTTGATGGTTATATCGCGCTTGGTTGCGTCGTGCGCGGCGAGACCGACCATTATGAGTTCATCTGCGCCGCCGCCATGGACGGGCTGATGCGAGTCGCGGTGGATAACGGCATCTGCCTCGGCACCGCCGTGCTCACTGTGGATACGCTGGCCCAGGCGATGGCACGCAGCCACGAGACCGGCGCCAACAAAGGCGCGGAAGCGGCGGTTGCCTGCCTCAGGCAGATCGCGCTGGCCCGGTTGATGGCGATATGAGCGCGCGCCCCAGAACACTCTCGCGCGTGGCGGCGGTGCAGGCGCTGTATCAGGCCGAGCAGGGGCCAACCAGCCCGGAGACGGTGATCGACCAGTTCGTGCGCCACCGGATCGGCGGCGATGCCCCCGGCCATGGCGATATGAACGAGGGCCGGTTGAAGGCCGCCGATGTGCCGCTGTTCGCGCGCATCGTGCGCACGGCGACGCAGCAGCAGGACACGATAGACGCCATGCTGGTGGCCGCACTGCCGGAAAGCTGGCCGCTGGGGCGCATCGACCCCGTGTTGCGCGCATTGATGCGCGCAGGCGGTGCGGAGCTGTGGATGAGCGATGGTCCGCCTGCGAAAGTGGTCATCAACGAATATCTGGACGTGGCGCACGGGTTTTTCTCAGGCGATGAGCCGCGCATGGCCAATGGCATCCTCGATCGCCTGGCGCATCTGCTCCGCCCGGCCGAATTCCAGACCGCCGGATGAGCGGCGAATTCTCCCGCATTGCAAAGTATTTTGCACCGTTGGCGGGAGAAGAAGGCAGGGGGTTGATCGACGATGCGGCGGTGCTGGTGCCGCCGCCGGGCCGCGAGCTGGTGCTCACCGTCGACCAGATGCTGGAGGATGTGCATTTCCTCCCCGGTGACGATCCGGCGCTGATCGCGCGCAAGCTACTGCGCCGCAACCTCTCGGATATCGCGGCGATGGGAGCGGTGCCGCTGGGTTATCTGCTCACCACCGCGCTGCCCGATGGCGTGGAGGAGGACTGGTTGGCGGGCTTTTCGCAAGGGCTCGCGCGGGACCAGAAAATCTTCAATATCAAACTATTTGGCGGTGATTCGTCCTCCAGCCGGGGTAAAATTTCATTGAGCGCGACCCTGATTGGCCATGTTGCCCCCGGCGCGGCGCTGAGCCGCAATGGCGCGCGGGCGGGTGACGGCATCTGGGTGAGCGGCACCATCGGCGATGCGGCATTGGGGTTGCAGGCGCGGCGGGGGCGCCTTGCCGATCCGTCAGGCTTTCTCACCGCCCGCTCCCTGCTGCCGGAGCCGCGGGTGGGGCTGGCGCTGGCCGGTGTGGTGTCGGCCGCCATCGATGTTTCAGACGGGCTGGTGCAGGACCTGGGCCATATGTGCAAGGGCGCCGGGTTGAGTGCGGTTATCCGGGCCGGGCTGGTGCCGGTCTCGCCCGCGGCGGCGGCTTGCGGTGAGGCGGCGCTGGAAACCCGGCTGACCGGCGGCGATGACTACGAACTGCTGCTGGCGGTGCCGCCCGGCCAGGGCGAGGCGCTGAAGGCCGCCTGCGGCGATCTGCCGGTGACCAAGATAGGCATGTTTCAGGCGGGCGCCGGCGTGCATGTGCTCAACGATTCGGGCGCCATGATGCAATTCGCCCGGCCCGGCTGGCGGCATTTTTAAGTAATACCAGCCCCGATTGAGTTCGACACATTGCCCAATCGCGCGATCCGATTGAGCTGATGCGCTGTGGATTGGCAATCAGCCAGTTCCATGCGGTTTTGCATGCTTCGATGATTTCATCATAGGTCTC
>NZ_JAQTZC010000027.1:15997-26912 GCF_028687955.1 Acidocella sp. | reverse complement strand
TCACACGGATGACCTCCAACGTATGATGATCAAGACTTCGTCCGTCGCGCTTCATACAAAACCATACCAAAAATAGCCAACTAAAGCTACAAAAATGTCGCCTTATTTACCGACTAATGAGTAAATATGGGCCGCCACCGCAAGGGTGACACACATGTGTGTCACCCTTAACTTCATGGGTCAGTCAATGGCGCCCTGAAGCCTATCGGCATGCCATGGTAGAACGATTGATGATCGCTTCAACGAAATCGGTTTTCGGTGGTCACAGCGCACAGTCGTAGGGCAAGTGCTCCGGCAAACCCGCAAGGGACGAAGCAAAATCAGAACCCTCTGGGAGAGAACCCCGACCGCTCACCAGCTCCCAGCCGCGTTCCGCTCCATCGTCGGCCGCCAGCTACGGCGCACCAGGCAAGGGGGCATCACAATCAAATCGAACATAGCTGTCTTTGGTTAATAAAGGCGGCGAACGTGAAACCGGGCGGCGAAGAACATTGGCTCGATCAGATCGGGTAAACCAGATACCGGGGCAACACCGAGGTATCGAGCTCGGCCCGCCGCGACAGAAGTTTCAGGCTACCGTCCCTGCCCACTCGCACCGCGTCGAGGTATTGGCCAACTGCCAGAACCTGAGTCATTCCACTATCTACCGCGGTCATAAACACCGAAAAATTCGACCTCATTTCCACCGTGCTGGCGCCGGTTCGCTCGTAGCGCATTCGCCGGACAAAATGACGTGTGCGATAATCCTGGAACGTGCCAACCCATATATCGTTGACGAAGGTGACACGATCCTCGAGACGAGCGCGGCAATCGTCATACATGAACCCCAGCGCCAGATCGTGCTCTGTATTCTCAACCGATCGACAGAAATAGGAAGCCGCGTCCTCTTCGGCATAGTTGCCGAGCCAGCCCTGCATATCCTTGCCATCAAGCGCGCTGGCATCGGCGAGAAGTAGCGCGTCCAGCGCTGCTTCGAGTGAAGTGTCGATCTGAATCATGCTGTGGCCCTTTCGAAACCCATTACCGACCGGTAGTGCTCCCAGCGCGGCAGGTTGCCGCTCTCATCGTTCTGAAGAAACTCTGATTCCAGCTTCGAAGGATCATGTACGCCCTTCTGGAAGATCGCTGAACCAGGCGTATGATTGCCGATGTGGATACGCTGAAAGATCGAGGCATCCTCCATGCTTATCAGCCCGCAGGGGCCGAGCAGGTTCGAGCTTTGCCGCAGCCGGTGACGGACCATCTCCTCGTCATCGTCCTGGTGCGCGAAATAGGCATAATGGACCTCGACCGTCTCCGCATCGATCGGCGTTGCAAAGCGCAGGTTGATCACGTCGAGATGCTTGGTGGAAACAAATGTCGGGAAGAGACTGACAATCCGCGAACCAACCGCCGGGTCCTGCCCCTTGAACTCGATCAGAGACTTGTCCTTGAGAATCGTGGGCCCGCTAGCGACGGATAGCGCCGATTCGAAACAGATATGGCCGTGCTTGGTCGTGGTAAACTGCCGGCCCTTCCCGCCTTGCCAGTTAAGAAGCTTAAACGCCTGATGCAGCAGAGGCGCATGATAGCCGTCGTTATCGGTGTAGGACTTCCAGTTGGTATCGTAACGGACCTTCTGATAGCCGAGCAGCTTTAGCCGCCCATCTCCCGCGACCAATTCACGCAGCGTGTCCTGCGAATCGCCTAGGAATTCCAGAAGAGGTTCGGTTTCCGCCGAAAGCGTCACGAAGATCACCCCATAGAAGCTGTCAAACCGCGGCTGGGCCAGGGGATAATCGGCCTTGTCGAAGCCAGGCAGGAACTCGCGGTAGTTGGGGCAGCCGATCAGATCGCCTTTGGCGTCGAACAGCCAGCGGTGATAGGGGCATTCGAACTCGGTCTTATTGCCCATCACCTCAGTTTCGAGCTTGTTGCCGCGGTGCGAGCAGGCGTTGTAGAATACCCGCACTTCGCCTTGCTGGTCACGGGCGATGAGCAGCGGCACCCCGGCCAGGCTGAAGGTCTTGAAGTCACCCGGGTTCGGCAATTCGCTTTCGTGCGCGATCGGATGCCATTCCGGGCCATGGAAGATCCGCTTGATCTCCTCGTCGTAGATGTCCTTGCGAGTGAAGGCCTCCTTGGGAACTTCGTTGTAGTTCTTGGGCCAGGACAGCTTTATTTCCGTCATTTCTTCTCTCCTATTTTCGGCGGCCGAGGCCGCCTACGCAATCATTTTTCGGCTTCGAGCGCCCTGCCGAGATCGGCCCACATGGTGCCCGATTTGCGTGCGCCTTCCAGGAAGGGTTCAGGGCAGAGATGGTAGGGCGGACGAACCGGCCCGGCCTTAATCCAGCCCGCAGCGTTCATCCGCTCCTTTTCAAGCGCGATATTGTAGGTCGAGAATTCCTTAAAACTGCCATTGGGGAACAGCGGCGCGGCCGTCGGGCCAAGCTTTGCCATGAAGGCGCGCGCAGCGCTCCAATCACCCGATACGCGGGCCGCGGCTACCAGATCGCGAAGCGTCGTGGTCACCAGCGGGTGGCACACCGCCCCGCTTGACCAGAAGGCATCAACCGAATCGTCCATGCGTGCCGCGCCGTAATAGTCGAAATCGATCGGCAACAGCTTGATGCGGCCGCGGATCGCGGCAAGATCGCCCAGCAGATTGCCGATGCCGATGTACTTTGCTGTGACCACCTGACGGATCTCAGCAACCCGCGCCCAAAACGGACGCGGAAAATCGAACTTGAACGCTTCGGGATTTGCGTAGATCGCGATGTTCATCTCAGGCACGGCCTCGGCCACGTCCTTATAGAACTGGACGGCGACATCCACGCTGGGCGCGCACCACATCGGCAAGCCAAGCATCGTACCGTCGGCGCCAATATCCAGCGCCTGGCGGGTCAGCGCCACCGTGTCGCGGGTGTTGATGCAGGTGGTGCCGACAAAAACAGGAACCCGCGCGGCGGCGGCATCGACCAGCGCCTTCATGAAATCCAGCTTCTCGTCGTGGGTCATGGTCGCCGCTTCGCCCAGCGTGCCCATGCTTAGGATGCCGTCGATTCCCGCGTCGATCAGGCCATTCACCATCCGCGCGGTTTCATCGAGATCGACCGTTTTGGTCGCCCGCCAGTCCGAGGCATCGTCCTTCGCAGGGGTTGGAATGATCGCCCAGCCGCCCTTGACGTCACCGGGGCTCAAAAGTGCTCGCACCATCTACTCTATATCTCTCCCAAAGTCGCAAATCCGAGTTTCGCCGTGCTGGTTGCTGTTGTCCGGACGTTCGTCATTTCATACCCCTCTTCTTGTTTAGCGGCAAGCGGCGGTATAAGCTTGACAAAATGATGGCCGCTCGCGCCCGTGGCAATTCCTGCCCGTCAGGCGGCAGCGGAGCGGGAAGACCTTCAGGAGGTGAGTTTGTCCAAGCGGTTTGATGGCAAGGTTGCGGTTGTTACCGGTGGCGCGCAGGGAATCGGTTTCGCCACCGCCGAGCGGATGGCACAGGAAGGCGCATGCGTGGTGGTCGCCGACCGGGCCGAGGAGGCTACGGCGGCCGCAGTCGACCGGCTCCGCAGCGCGGGCGGCGATGCCCACGCCGCGATAGCCGACCTCGAACAGTGCGAGGGTGCGGCCGGATTATACCAAAACGTCACCAAACGCTTCGGACGCGTTGATGTTGCAGTGCATAATGTCGGCGGAACGATCTGGGCCAAGCCCTACTGGGAATATACCCCGGAGGAAATCGTGGCCGAAGTCAACCGCTCGCTGTGGCCGACGCTGTGGAGTTGCCACGCAGTGTTGCCGCACATGCTGAAAGCAGGCTCCGGATCGATCGTTAATATCGGCTCGGTCGCGACGCGCGGCGTCAACCGTGTGCCCTACGCCGCCGCCAAGGGCGGGGTTGTCGCACTGACCGCCGCCCTGTCGCTTGAACTGGAGTCCAGCGGTGTGCGCATCAACTGCGTTGCGCCAGGCGGGGTTAACGTCACCCGAGTCACGCCGCGCAATCCGGCCCCGCCGACCGAAGCCGACAAGGTCGGTTTTGCCCGGGTCATGGAGCAGACTCTACGAGATACGCCGATGGGACGCTTCGGTGAACCCGAAGAGCTGGCTGCGGCGATCTGCTTCTTCGCCTCCGACGAGGCATCCTATGTCACCGGGCAGACCCTGTTCGTCGCCGGCGGCGGAATCGGATAAGACCGCCGCGTCGACTGCCTTGTCCCTCGTAATGTCCAAGCCCGCGCTCCTGTTTGAGCGCTCGGGCGCCACCGCAGCTTGGTGGTATTGATCAGGTCACGGAGGCTAGAGCCTGATTGGTTTAAGTGTGATCAGGCTCTGGCTATTTTTCTAAGGACGATTCACGCCTCCGGCTCGCTCGGCTGAGCGAACCTCAAACGATACTCTAATTCCCGAGGTTGATCTGATTTTTATTGGTGGCAGCTCCCGTCACAGCGCCCGCCGCACCGCCGATAAGCGCCCCCGTCCCGGCACCCATGCCTGTCACCGCACCAAGAATCGCACCACCACCCGCGCCGATCGCACCGCCTGAAAGCGCACGCTGGCCTGTTGTATCTCCACAACCGGCGAGCGCCGTCAGCGAACCGGTCAACATCAAGCCAACCGTCAAATTCCGCAACGTCAATTTCCGCAACATGGCAAACCTCCACTGTAATTATTCAATATTATATGGCCCGTCACTGCGGAAATTCAAGACGGAACGGAGCAATGACAACCGTTCCGCCCCCCGCTCAGTTCCCAACCAGCGGCTTGCCGAGGTTGAGGTTACGCGGGCTGATGGCCGCCCCCGCGACAGCGCCCACGCCACCGCCAATAGCCGCCCCCGCCGCCGGGCCGATGCCCGTAACCGCACCCAAAATGGCGCCCGTGCCCGCGCCGATCGCGCCGCCGGAGAGCGCGCGCGACCCCGGCGAATAACCGCAGCCAGCCAAAGCCAGCGTCGCCAGCAGCAACACGGGAAGCACGCGCAAATTAACACTCATTCTCATAAACCTCTTGCTGTTGAACGCTCCTTATAGGCACGGCGGTGCGCGGCGCGCCACAACGCCCCGCTAACCACTGAATTAAAGTCCCGCAACAATGCCTCCCATCTGGTGCGGGCCTTGCCGCCCGCCACCCCTGGCTGTAATCCCTGCCTCGGATTTCTGCTTTGTCTCTGGAGCGGCCAGATTCAAAACAGCACAAGAAAGGTTTTTGATGTTCTCTAAACTTCTCGGCCTCATGTCGGCTGATATGGCAATCGACCTCGGCACGGCGAACACGCTGGTTTACGTGAAGGGGCGCGGCATCGTCCTGGCGGAGCCCTCCGTCGTGGCCATCGCTGATGTAAAGGGCCGCAAACATGTGCTGGCCGTCGGCGAGGAAGCCAAGCATATGCTCGGCCGCACGCCTGGCAACATCTCAGCCATCCGCCCCCTGCGTGATGGCGTGATCGCCGATTTCGAGGTCGCGGAGGAGATGATCAAGCACTTCATCCGCAAGGTGCACAACCGCCGCGGCTTCTCCTCGCCCATCATCATCATCTGCGTCCCTTCCGGCTCCACCGCGGTGGAGCGCCGCGCCATCCAGGAAGCCGCTGAATCAGCCGGCGCGCGCAAGGTCTTCCTCATCGAGGAACCCATGGCCGCGGCCATCGGCGCCAATTTGCCCGTTACCGAGCCCTCCGGCTCCATGGTTGTCGATATTGGTGGCGGCACCACCGAGGTCGCCGTCATCTCGCTGGGCGGAATCGTATACGCCCGCTCCGTGCGCGTCGGCGGCGACAAGATGGACGAAGCCATTATCTCCTACATCCGCCGCGCCTTTAACCTGCTGATCGGCGAAAGCTCGGCCGAACGCATCAAGATGGACATTGGCGCCGCCTGGATGGACAGCGCCGATAACGGCCCCTCACGCTTCGTCAAAGGGCGTGACCTGATCAACGGCGTGCCGCGCGAGGTCACAGTCACCCAGCGCCAGATCGCCGAAAGCCTGGCTGAACCGGTGGGCCAGATCGTCGAGGCCGTGAAGGTCGCGCTGGAGAACACCCCACCGGAACTCGCGGCTGATATCGTCGATAAGGGCATCATGCTCACCGGCGGCGGCGCTCTGCTGCACCGGCTCGATGAAGTGCTGCGCGTCTCCACCGGCCTGCCCGTGATGGTGGCGGAAAACCCGCTGCAATGCGTCGCCCTGGGCACCGGGCGCGCGCTGGAGGAAATCAAGCGCCTACGCACTGTTCTCTCCTCAATGTATTAACTATACCCCGATCAAGTCAGAATCCGGTATTTTTTGGGTTTATGATACGAAAATTATTTGTGACCGCGCCAGCTAAATTTGGACCAGTTTGGCGTGATGGAATCTGGCGTTGTCGAGGAAAACGTGAAGCAAGCGCTTGCCTGAGTACATCGCTTCGATCGCCATCAGCAACATGATCGTGCTCGCGGCATCCACCGTCAGCACATCCTTCATGACCGTCCGGCCGGTTTCAAGGTCGATCGCGCCATGAATATTCAGACGATCCCGCCCGCTACTCTGTTCCACGGTGACCGGTATGTCTTTCGGCGGCTAGCAGCCAACCTGACGCACCGTGTGGGTCGGATGGACCGCATTTCCCGGGATCGAGCTTGCGCGATATCGCGCGCGGCTTGCGATGCTCCATGCCGAGCCAACCCGATCAGGTCGCGTCGCGCTTCATCGTCAAGCAAGCCTTGCCGCTTCATCCCGAAACCAGAATCGTTCTCGGGCCGTTTGGCAAGTCCCATCCGGATTTTCACAGAGCCGGGGTATCATTTACCGCAACACCCCGGCGGTCAGGCGCGAGGGCGGCTAGCCGGGCTCCCCAGTTGGCAGGGTGGAAAACCGCCGGGAGCCAGCCCCCTTCAGAAACGCCATAGGCATAAGCCCGTATGAAATTCATAGGGTGTTGCTCCCGCTTTCCAGGCGGACGCCCAGGCGGCCTGCGATGTCCTGGATAAACTGCCAGGCGACCCGGCCGGAGCGCCCTCCCCGAGTCACGGACCATTCAACCGCCGCCGCGCGCAGCGCCTGGGTGGTGACCGGCAGGTTGTAGGCGACGGCGTAACCCTCAACCATGGCGAAGAAGGTGTCCTGGTCGCCGTTGTGGAAGCCCAGCCAGAGGCCGAAACGGTCAGAGAGGGAGACTTTCTCCTCCACGGCTTCGCCGGGGTGGATCGCCACGGCGCGTTCGTTCTCTGTCATGTCGCGCGGCATCAGGTGCCGCCGGTTCGACGTGGCATAGAACAGGACATTCTCCGGCCGCCCTTCGATTCCCCCATCCAGCACCGATTTCAGCGCCTTGTAGTCGGCGTCCTCACGCTCGAAGGAGAGATCGTCGCACAGGATGATGCAGCGGCGGGGCTGCCCGCGCAGTATGTTCAGCAATACCGGCAGGGTGCGGATGTCCTCGCGGTGGATCTCAATCAGCGCCAGCGAATCGGGCCGCTCCTTGTTCACCTGGGCGTGCACGGCCTTCACCAGCGAGGATTTGCCCATGCCGCGCGCGCCCCAGAGCATGGCGTTGTTTGACGGCAAGCCGGCTGCGAATCGCTGGGTGTTCTCCAGCAATATGCCTTTTTGCTGGCCAATGCCTTGCAGCAGCGCCAGCTCCACCCGGGCGACCCGGGGCACCGGCGCCAGCGTGAGCCGCTCAGGGTGCCATACGAAAGCCCCGGCGGTGCCCAAGTTTGGCGGGACCTGCACGGGCGGCGCAAGACGCTCCAGCGCCTCGGCGATGCGGCGGAGCAGCGTGTCGTCCATTTGCTAGTCTCCTCGTTGTTTCGGCGCGCCAGTTGACTGTACCGCGCCGCAACCTATGGTCCGCCGCAACTGAACGCAACCAGGAGCAGACATGTTTATTACCCCGGCCTTCGCACAGACCGCCTCTGGCCCGGCCAGCAGCTACAGCAGCATCATCCAGTATGCCCCGCTGGTTCTGATGTTCGGCGTTTTTTATGTTTTGCTGATCATGCCCTCGCAGAAGCAGCAGAAGCAGCTGAAGGCGCGGCTGGCCACGATCAAGCGTGGGGACAAGGTTGTGACCGCGGGAGGGATTGTCGGGCTAGTGAAAAAGGCGGTTGACGGCGCCGACCAGGTGGAAGTGGAAATTGCCCCCAATGTCACCGTGAGCATCGTGCGCTCGACCATCACCTCGGTGCTGGCGCCCGTGGCGGCCAGCGACAAGGTCTAGCGAAGCAAGCGTCTCAGAACCGGCGCGCGGTGGTGTAGCGGGCGGTGTCTTCCAGCGCGGTGCGCATCGGGCTTTCTGGGAAGGCTGCCAACGCCACGCAGGCGGATTCCACGAAAACGTCGGCCCGGGCGATGCTGCGCTGGATGGCGTTGTGGCGCTGCATGAAGGCCAGGGCGGTGACGAGGTCGGCCTCGGATTGCTCGCCCTCGCCGATGGTGCGGGTCCAGAATTCCAGCTCCCGGCTATCCGCCCCGGCGATGGCCAGCAGCACCGGATAGGTGAGCTTGCCTTCGCGGAAATCATCACCCACGGTTTTGCCAAGCTCGGCTTCGTCGGCGGCGTAGTCCAGCGCGTCATCCACCAGCTGGAAGGCCATGCCCAGGTCCATGCCAAATTGCGCCAGAGCGGCCTTTTGCGCGGCCGGGCGCTCCGCAATCACGCCGCCAACCTCGCAAGCCGCCGCGAAGAGCGCCGCAGTCTTGCCGCGGATCACGTCAAAATATTTCTGCTCGGTGGTGGAGATGTCGTTCTGCGTGGTTAATTGCAGCACCTCGCCCTCGGCGATGGTGGCCGACGCGCTGCACAAAATGCGCAGCACCTCCAGCGAGCCGTCCTCGACCATTAGTTCAAAGGCGCGGGCAAGGAGGAAATCGCCCACCAGCACCGAGGCCTTGTTGCCAAATACCGCGTTGGCGCTGGCAAAGCCGCGCCGCAGCACGGATTCGTCCACCACATCATCATGTAGCAGGGTGGCGGTGTGGATGAACTCAACACAGGCGGCGAGATTGATCTGGCGCGCGCCCTCGTAGCCGCAGAGCTTGGCCGCCGCCAGGGTGAGCAGCGGGCGTAGCCGCTTGCCGCCCGCCGCGACGAGATGCACGGCAAGTTGGGGGATGAGGGCAACGGGACTATCCATCCGGGCGACGATCGCCTGGTTGGTGGCCAGTAGTTCGGGCTCCAGCATGGCTGTGAGCCGGCCTAAAGCGTTGGTCGTCAAAGGCGTCGCACCATCCAAATTTTTAGGCCTAACCAGAGAGCTTCAATTACGATACCTCCATATCGGGCGGACGGAAAAAAGGGTCAAGGCGCGCGGCATGAATGAGATCACATCCGGCGGATTATTGGGCGGGCGCGTGGCTTACCGGCAACTTGCCACGGGCCACCGCACGGGGTTTGAGCCGGTGCTGATGGCAGCCGCCGTGCCGGCGCAGGCGGGGGAGCTGGTATTGGAGGCCGGCACCGGTGCGGGGGCGGCTCTGCTGTGCCTTGCCGCGCGTGTGCCGGGGGTGCGGGGCGTGGGCATCGAGGCTGAGCCTGCCCTCGTCCGCCTGGCCAATGAGAATTTCCGGGCGAACGGATTTACCGGGACCGCCTGCATCCAAGGCGATGCCATGCACCTGCCCTTCCCCAGCCATGCGTTCGGCCATGTAATGGCCAACCCGCCCTGGTTCGCCGCGCATAACACCGCCTCGCCGGATGCGCGGCGCGCGCTGGCGCATCAGGCCGAGCCGGGGTTGCTTGAAGGCTGGGTCCGCTCCCTCACCCGCGTGTTGCGGCCGCGCGGCAGCATCACGCTGATTTTGCCAGACGCTTCCTTCGCCGCCGCCGGGGCGGCGCTGCGCGGGGCGGGGTGTGGGGCGATCAGCTTATTTCCGCTCTGGCCGCGGGCGGGGGAGCCTGCGAAGATTATCATCATCACGGCACGCCGGGGCGCCAAAAGCCCGGACCGCGTGTTGCCGGGGCTGGTGCTGCATGACGCGGCGGGGATAACAGCGGCGGCGCAAGCGATTTTAGAGCCGGATGACATGAGATGGAATCGCTGCGCGATCATATCTCATGCCTGAATCCGTCTCTGACCTATAAGGATATATAACGAGGCTCAATCCACCATCGGGGTGTGGAACACGGCGTAGGTTTCGTCGTTCTGGTCCTGGGCGCGCTCGGGCATGTCGGGCCGGTGGTTCACGCCTGAGTAATGCGCGATGAGCGAGCGCCGCTCCATGCCCGGCACCTCAGGCAGCGAGCCCTGGTGGATCAGCCGCCCGTGCCAGATCAGCACATCGCCCCGTTTGGCCAGCAGACTGACCGGCGGGCGGCCGAACGCCTTAATCTCATGCTCGATGGCCGGGGAGAGAAACCGCTCGGCGAATTTCTCCCAAGGGTTGATGCCGGTGCGCGGCGCCTTGTGAGCAAGTTCTTCCGCGGTGAGGAACTGGCGCACCTTCTCGCCGCGCAACAGGGGCCAGCGGTGCGAGCCGGGGATGTATTGAAACGGGCCGCTGGCGGGGTGGATGTCGCCCAGGGCGATCCACACCGCCGCGTACCAGGAATTGACGAAGGGCGGGTTCAGGTAATCATCCTGGTGCCAGCCGCGCTGAGAGCTCATCCAGCCGGTGAGGCAGAGATGCAGCATCATATCCTCGCCGATGACCTCTTTCATCTTCGCCATCAGCGGCGGGTAGAGGGCGAGATCGCGCATTTCGGGTACATACATATAAGGTGTGGCGATAAGCCAGCCGTGCTTCTTTTTATGCGCGATGCGGCGTTGCAGGTAGGGCTCGCTCACCGCATCGGGGATGAAGCCGGGAAGATGCAGCACACCATCGCGCCGCCACGCGGCTTGCGCGGGGGTGAGGCTGGCCTCGTCGAGCTCGCGCCGGTCAAGGGAGGGGATCAACGTTTCATCGGGGTATTCGGCGAGATCTGCGAAGCGGATGGCGGGCGGCG
>NZ_JAQTZC010000027.1:0-15897 GCF_028687955.1 Acidocella sp. | reverse complement strand
GCGGCGCGACGGGCGGCGGCGCGCTCTGGCGGCCGAGAATTTTGTTGATCCTGCCGAGAATTCCCACGCGCATGCTCCTCTTGATACACGCAAGCTTAACTATATTCGCGGAGGGCGGACAATGGGCCGTTATGATCTTAGCAGCGCATCGCGCATCACCGCGGCGATGCCCACCGCCAGCAGCGCCACCAGCGCGCAGGCGCCAAACCCCGCGCCAAAACCGTGCGCCAGCAGCATGCCCGCCGCCAGCGTGGCGCCGAACGCGCCGCCGATGGCGCGAAAGAGCAACATGCAGCCGGTGGCGACGCCGACATCGCCACGCTGCGCCGCGTTCTGGATGGCCACAGTGATGTTGGGTTGCACCAGGCCGATGCCGCCACCGAGCAACACGCTGTAAGCTTCGCACAGCAACAGCGGCGTAGATGCCCCCATGGTCGCCAACAGGCCGAGGCCCAGCGCGCACAGCGCCAGGGCTGCCAGTATGGTGGGCTTGGTGCGGCCCAAGCGGCGCGAGATTCTGCCTCCTATATAAGAGAGGAAAACAAAGGCCAGCAGGAAGGGCGTGGTGTAGAGGCCCGAGGCGGCGGCGTTGGTGTGTTTAATGTACTGAAAGAACAACGGCAGCAGCAGCGAGCCGCCGAAGGTGCATAGCGAGTTGGTGGCCGAGAGCAGCAACCCGCCCAGCACCGTGGCGTTACGGAACAGGCGCAGCGGGAGCATCGGCGCGGGGGCGTGGTGCTCCACCCAGGCGGTCAACCCGGTAAAGGCCGCCCCGGATACCACCAGGATCAGCGTTGCGCGCGAGTCCCAGGGGAAATCGCGCCCGCCGGAAGCCACCAGCACCAGCCAGGCGGTGATGGCGCACACCAGCACGGCGGCACCGAGGAAATCTATGCGCATGCCGGCGCCGGCATGCGGCGGCAGGCGGCGCAACGCCCGGCCGCTGAACACCCAGGCCAGGGCGCAGAGGGGCAGGTTGACCCAGAAGATGCCGCGCCAGGAGAGGCTGTCGGTCAACGCGCCGCCCAGCATCGGCCCGGCGATGCTGGCGATGCCCCACATGCCGCTCATATATATCTGGTAGCGGCCACGCTCGCGCGGCGGCGCGACATCGGCGATAGCGGTCTGGGCGATGACCATGAGCCCTGCCCCGCCAATGCCCTGCACCGCCCGCCAGAGCGCGATTTCCCAGAAATGCGTTGCCGCCGCGCAGCCCAGCGAGGCGGCGGCGAACACGGCAATCGCCGGCTGCATCAGCCGCCGCCGCCCGTAAATGTCCGACAGCCGCCCGAAGATCGGCGTGGCGGCGGTGCCGGTGAGCAGATAGGCGGAGATGATCCAGGCGATATGGGAACCGCCGCCCAGGTCACGCGCCATGCGCGGCACGGCGGGGACGATGATGGTCTGGTCCAGCGCCGCGAGCAGGATGCACAAGGCGACGCCGCGGATGACGGGGAGGATTTCCTCATGCGTGTAGGTTTTCGCCGCTGTCATGTTTTGGAGATACCCTCTCCATGCGGAGTCGCCGCAATGTATCGCTTTGTTGCTGGACATGGCGGCACGGCGTACCCAGATCGCGGATGCCCCGGAGGGTTTTTGCGCGCCGCCGGGACTCGGCGGGGAAGCACGGCAAGAAAAAAACTCACCCAAACACATCTAGTATTGATTGCTTTCATTCATGACTAGATGTTGTATAGTAACCTGCGTTTAGGAATGAGGGGCGGCAGATGAATGTGATGACAAAACCTGAGGCAGTCCTGCTCGACGACGGCATCCAGTTGCGTGGGCGCCACCAGGTACATATCGACCGCTCCCGCGATGCGCTGCTGACCGATTTTGGCCGCGCCACACTGGATGACCGTTATCTGCTGCCCGGCGAAGGCTACCAGGATCTGTTCGCCCGCGTTGCCTCCTATTACGGTGACAATGCCGCGCATGCGCAGCGGCTTTACGACTACATCAGCAAAATGTGGTTCATGCCGGCCACTCCCGTGCTCTCCAACGGCGGCACGGCGCGCGGCTTGCCGATTTCATGCTTCCTCAACGAAGCCTCGGACTCGCTGGAGGGCATCGTCGGGCTTTGGAATGAGAACGTGTGGCTCGCCTCCAAGGGCGGGGGCATCGGCTCCTACTGGGGCAATCTGCGCTCGATTGGGGAGAAGGTCGGCCAGAACGGCAAAACCTCCGGCGTGGTGCCGTTCATCCGCGTGATGGACAGCCTCACGCTCGCCATCTCCCAGGGCTCGCTGCGGCGCGGCTCGGCGGCGGTGTATCTGCCCGTGTGGCACCCCGAGATCGAGGAGTTCATCGAAATCCGCCGCCCGACCGGGGGAGACCCCAACCGCAAGGCGCTCAACCTGCACCATGGCATTTTAATCTCCGACGCGTTCATGCGCGCGGTGGAGACCGATTCCGAATGGGTGCTCACCTCGCCGAAGGACCGCGCGCATGTGCGCAGCATCTCCGCGCGCGCGCTGTGGGTGCGAATTCTCACCGCGCGGATTGAGACCGGCGAGCCATATCTGGTGTTCTCCGACCATGTGAACAACGCGCGCCCCGAGCACCACAAGCTGGCCGGGCTGGAGGTGAAAACCTCCAACCTCTGCGCCGAGATCACCCTGCCGACCGGGCTGGACCAGCATGGCAAGCAACGCACGGCGGTGTGCTGCCTCTCCTCGGTGAACCTGGAAACCTGGTTCGAGTGGCACAAGGAGGAGATGTTCATCGAGGACATCATGCGCTTCCTGGATAATGTGCTGCAGGATTTCATCGACAAGGCGCCGGACCTGATGGAGAAGGCGAAATACGCCGCCATGCGCGAGCGCTCGGTGGGGCTTGGCGTAATGGGGTTCCACTCCTTCCTGCAGGACCAGAACGTGCCTTGGGAAAGCGTGATGGCGAAAGTGTGGAACGTAAAAATGTTCAAGCACTTGCGCGCCGGAGCTGATGCGGCATCGAAGAAGCTGGCGCAAGAGCGCGGCGCCTGCCCTGATGCCGAGGAATACGGTATACAGGAGCGCTTCTCGCACAAGATCGCGATTGCGCCGACCGCCTCCATCTCCATCATCACCGGCAATACCTCGCCGGGAATTGAGCCGATCGCCGCCAACGTGTTTCTGCAGAAGACGCTCTCGGGCAGTTTTACCGTACGCAACAGGCCGTTGCAGAAGCTGCTGGAAAAATACGGGCGTGATGATGAGGAGACGTGGTCGTCCATCACCACCACCAAGGGCAGCGTGCAGCATCTGGACTTCCTCACCCAGCACGAGAAGGATGTGTATAAAACCGCGTTCGAGCTGGACCAGCGCTGGATTATCGAACACGCCGCCGACCGCACGCCCTATATTTGCCAGAGCCAGTCGATCAATATTTTCGTGCCGGCGAATGTGAACAAGCGCGACCTGCACCAGTACCATTATCAGGCCTGGAAAAAAGGTGTAAAATCATTGTATTACTGCCGTTCACTGTCGATCCAGCGGGCGGATACAGTCTCGGAGAAGGCCGTGCGCCCGGATGAGTTTACCGGGATTCCGGTGGAGGCGGCGCCTGGGGTGCAGGCTCCCGCCTCAACCAATTATGAGGAATGCCTGGCCTGCCAGTAGCGAAAATCTGATCGGGGTCTGGGGTCCGTGGCCCCAGCGGGTTCAGGGCGGCGCCCTGGCGGGAATCCAAGGGGCAGAGCCCCTTGGCAGCACAAATAGAGATTAAAGGCCTAAACCATGAGCACAAACCTGCCCTTGAAGATCGACCTGTTGACCGAGAATCCGGTCTACAAGCCGTTCCGCTACCCCTGGGCCTATGATGCCTGGCTGACACAGCAGCGCGTGCATTGGCTGCCCGAGGAAGTGCCGCTCGCTGACGATGTGAAGGACTGGCACAAGAACCTGACCCTGGCCGAGCGCAATCTGCTGACGCAGATTTTCCGCTTTTTCACGCAGGCGGATGTCGAGGTGAACAACTGCTACATGAAGCAGTATTCCCAGGTGTTCAAACCCACCGAGGTGCTGATGATGCTCTCGGCGTTCTCGAACATCGAGACCATCCATATCGCCGCGTATTCGCATCTGCTCGATACCGTGGGGATGCCCGAGGTCGAATACACCGCGTTCCTTAAGTATAAAGAGATGAAGGACAAATACGACTTCATGCACGGCTTCTCGGTCTCCGATAAGCACAACATCGCGAAAACCCTGGCGGCGTTCGGCGCCTTCACCGAGGGGCTGCAGCTGTTCGCCTCCTTCGCGATTTTGCTCAACTTCCCGCGCTTCAACAAAATGAAGGGCATGGGGCAGATCATCACCTGGTCGGTGCGCGATGAATCGCTGCACTGTGAGTCGATCATCAAGCTGTTCCGCACCTTCGTGCAGGAAAACCCCGAAATCTGGACCGAGGAGCTGCGCCGGGAACTCTACCTTACCTGCGCCACCATCGTGGACCATGAGGACGCCTTCATCGACCTCGCCTTTGAGCTGGGCGCGGTGGAGGGGCTGACCGCGGATGAGGTGAAGCGCTATATCCGCTACATCGCCGACCGCCGGCTGACGCAGCTTGGCCTCAACGCGCTCTTCCATGTCGACAAGAACCCCTTGCCCTGGCTAGACGAGATGCTGAACGCGGTGGAACATGCGAACTTCTTTGAAAACCGCTCCACCGAATACAGCAAGGCTTCAACTACCGGGAGCTGGGAGGACGCCTTCGCCGAATTCAGCCCCGCGGCCGATGGCCTGCCGGTGCAATAAACACTGATGGAGTGACTATAAGTTGTGCGCCTTGATTACTAAAAAACAACCTCGGCGTTTAATAGTGAAGAATTATCTACTCTTTGCGTAGATTAATACCTTCGTATACTATAATAGCGGCGTACCCCCGGAGATTAACGCTTTCGGCCCGCTGACAGGCAGATCGTGCAGCGAAATATTGGGTAATGGCGGATTTACAGTGGACTAAATGCATCATGGCAAGTGTACCCGAGGACGAAATAAAGTCCCAAATTAAACCGAGTGCGGCGGTTCCGCGATACAGCCGGAGGTTGTCAGATAAGATTCTGATAGCCTTTCATCATGCTTGTGACCAGAGCGATTATGAAATCGCTGAACAATTGTTGCTGATTCTGGAGACGATGCTGAACCGCCGGAGCGTTCCGCCAGATTCCAACCGGCGCAAAACCATTGAAAGTCTTGTCGCCGCACATGAGCGGCTATGGCATCTGCGCCATCCGGAGAAGCACACTGGCTAAGCTCGAAGCCCTTCTCATGTGGTTATCTTCTCATAGCTCTCGTTGCCGCTCACATGGAACGCCAGACCGGACCATTGGGAAAACCTATCGTACCAAACGTTTAAGTGCAGCTTGCCTCTGAGATCGAAGCGCTGCGCCGTTATCACCCCGCCTTCCGCCGTCGGCAGGCTGTTCCAGCCCTGCGGCTTCACAACCGCCGCATAGGTATGTGCGGTTTGGATGTTAAGGAGCGTGCCGTTCAGCATCGCCTTGTTCCAGTAGGTTAACGGCATGGTATCGGCCGGGGCGGTGTATTCGGGATAACTCCTGGCTGGGTTGTCGTGGTTGATTCCCGCCACGCTGTAGCCCGCGGCGGTTTTATGGGCGTGCACCGCCAGCCGGGCGCCGTTGTCGTTCACCTGGCTCTCCAGGCTCTGGAACACACCGCCCGACCAGTGCTCGCGTGCCGTGGCACCGTAGCGGAACAAGGGAATACCCGCGAAGGTGACGAGCAGGGCTATGTTGATGTCCACTACCAGACCATCGCTGCCGCGGATGAAATTCAGGTGGTGCTCGCCGATCGGCGTGCCGTTTCGCAGCACCCGGAAGGACATCTGGTTGCCAGCGGGTACCGGAAGCTCATCCGCCAGTGCCGGCCCCGCCACGGCCAATGCCGCTGTCCCCGCTAAAAACCGCCGCCTTCGCATCACTGATTCCCATGCCGTGAGTGGATCTGATCTAGCGGCTGAGTGGCTCAGCCTAAGTTATTATACGATGAATCATTGCGCCTGGATCAGTCGCCGGGAGGGGCGACATCTATAACGCGCCGTGGCAGAGTGCTTTCATGCATCAGCTGATTCTACTCCGTCACGCCAAAGCGGCCCCAGCAAACGCCGCCCCCTCAGACCATGACCGGCCGTTGACCGACGCCGGGAGACAAGCGGCGGCGACCATCGCCGCCGCCATGCGCAAGGCCGGGCTTGCGCCTGATGTCGTGCTGGTCTCCACGGCATTGCGCACACAGCAGACTTTCGCCGAACTGGAGACCGCCGGGGTGTGGGATGAATGGCCCAACATTGACTCCCTGCCCGTTCTGTACATGGCCGCGCCCAACCGGATACGCGACCTGCTGCGCGAATTGCCGGAAACCGTGCGCAGCGCGCTGGTGATCGGGCATAATCCGGGATTGCATGATCTGGCGCTGGCAATTTCCGGTCCCGCCAGCTCCCAGCCGGACCTGGTGCGCCTGAACGATGGCTTCCCCACCGCTGCCATGGCTGAATTTCTGGTCACCACCCCCTGGCGGCGGCTGGGCGCGCATGGCGCAACCCTGCAACGCTTTATCAAGCCAGCTGATATCATTTGAACCCAAAAGCGCACTAATTTGAAGCCCCGATGCTGAGACGAGGCTGTACGGCGGCCATGCGCGCCCGCCTTTACATATGACCCGTGATTTAATAACGCTTTCCTCGTCCGCGCCATGCCAGACTATTTATTCGAACATCCCCTCGAACCAATCAGAAGGTGAATCCGCATGTCTCAATCCGCAACCAGTAAGCAGGTCGGTACCGCAACGCTGAGCTATGACGGAAAAACAGCGCCCCTTCCCGTACTGACAGGCTCGCTTGGCCCCGCTTGCGTCGACATCCGCAAGCTACAGAACGAACTCGGCGTTTTCACCTTTGACCCCAGCTACGGTGCCACGGCCTCTTGCGAAAGCTCCATCACCTATATCGATGGCGATGCGGGTATTTTGCTCTATCGCGGCTACCCGATCGAGCAGCTGGCTGAAAAATCCACCTTCCTTGAAGTCGCCTATCTGCTGCTGTATGGCAACTTGCCGAATAAGGCCGAGCTCGGCATGTTCACCAACGGCATAACACGCCACACCATGCTGCATGAACAAATCCGCCGCTTCTGGGATGGTTTCCGGCGCGACGCGCACCCGATGGCCATGCTCTGCTCCGTGGTCGGCGCGATGTCTGCCTTTTACCCCGACAGCATCGACACCCAGGACCCGCGCCAGCGCGAGATTAGCGCCTACCGGATGATCGCGAAAATCCCGACCATCACGGCCTGGGCGCATAAGTACAACGCCGGACAGCCGTTCGTTTATCCGCGCAACGAGCTGAATTACGCGGAAAACTTCCTGCACATGTTCCATGCCGTACCGGCCGAGCCCTATGTGCAGAACCCGATCCTGACCCGCGCGATGGACCGGATTTTGATCCTGCACGCCGACCATGAGCAGAATGCCTCCACCTCCACGGTGCGCCTGGCCGGCTCTACCGGCGCCAACCCGTTTGCCTGCATTGCCGCCGGCATCGCCTCGCTCTGGGGCCCCGCGCATGGCGGCGCCAACGAGGCCGTGTTGAAGATGCTTGCCGAGATCGGCCATAAGGACAACATCCCGGCCTTCATCGCGCAGGTGAAGGACAAGAACAGCCATGTGAAGCTGATGGGCTTCGGCCACCGGGTTTATAAGAACTTCGACCCGCGCGCCAAGATCATGCAGCAGACCTGCTACGAGGTGCTTGAGGCCCTGGGCATCAAGGACGAGCCAATGCTCGACCTCGCGATGGAGCTGGAAAGGATCGCGCTGGAAGATGAATATTTCGTCTCGCGCAAGCTCTACCCGAATGTGGATTTCTACTCGGGTATCATCCTGAAGGCCATGGGCTTCCCCACCACCATGTTCACTCCCATCTTCGCGCTGGCGCGCACCGTCGGCTGGATCAGCCAGTGGATGGAAATGATCGAAGACCCGCAGCAGCGCATCGGCCGGCCGCGCCAGATTTATACCGGCGCCGCCACTCGCGACTACACCCCCCTCGACCAACGGGGTTAATGCCCAGATTCACGAACGCCGGAAGACCAAGGGGGGGCGACTCCCTTGGTCTTTTTTTGTTGAACCGCCTGCCCGCCGGCCCCTGGCGCAACTTGATCGCCGGGCTGTTTTATATGCTCGCCATCACGGCGCTGGCCACGCTTGCCTATGTGCTGGCGGGGTGGAATCTGGCGGATGCCTTTTATTTCGTCATCATCACCGTTTTTACCGTGGGTTATGAAGAGGTCCACCCAATCCATTCGCCCGAGCTGCGCGCCATCACCATCGGCACCATCGTGCTGGGAAGCACCGGCGTCATCTTCCTCACCGGCGCGCTGGTGCAAGCCTTCACCTATACGCAAATTCAGCAATTGTTCGGAACCAAGCGGATGAAAACGCAGATCGAGAAAATGTCCGGCCATGTGATCATCTGCGGCTACGGGCGCATCGGCGAGGCGCTGGCGGAAGAGTTGCAGGCGGGCGGGGCGGCGTTCGTTATCGTCGACCTTGACGAAGCCCGGCTGGCGCAGGCGGCGGCGCAGGGCTTCCGCACATGGCAGGGCGATGCAACGATAGAGAGCGTGCTGGAAGATGCCGGCGTGCTCCGCGCGCGCGCCCTGGCCACGGTGGTGCCCAACGATGCGGTGAATGTGTTCATCACTCTTACCGCGCGCAGCCTGAACAAGGAGCTAGAGATCATCGCGCGCGGGGTTTCGCCCAATACCAAGGGCAAACTGCTGCATGCGGGGGCGAGTTCGGTGGTGGAGCCCACCCATATCGGCGCTGAGCGCATCGCACAGCTGATCCTGTTTCCGCAGACCTCGCGCTTCACCGACGATACCCGGCGGATGCGCGCGCTGGGCGCGGGGCTGCACACTCTGGGGCTGGAGCTGGAGGTGCTGGCCGTATCGCCCGATAGCCCTCTGGCGGGCGCCAGCATCGAGAAGATCGAGCAGGATGCGATCGGCAGCCTGTTCGTCATCGCCATCAACCGTAAAAACGGTGAAACGCTTACCAGGCCCGCGCCCGCCACTATCATTGAGGCGGGGGACGGTGTGGTGGTAGTCACCCGTTCTGGGCGGAGCACGCCGAAAATCAGTTGAGTTTAACCTCTCCCGCTTATTGTGCGATGCATATAGGCAGCTACATATACATATACCTCCACTCAATCATTACAGGACGTATCATGCCCTCATTGTTCGACACATTGAACCTTGGCAGCCTCACCCTGCCCAACCGCATCATCATGGCCCCGCTCACCCGCGCGCGCGCCGGCGCCAGCCGGGTGCCAAATGCGCTCATGGCCCAGTACTATGTGCAGCGCGCCGAGGCCGGGCTCATTATCTCGGAGGCAATCTCGGTCATGCCACACGGCGTCGGCTATGCCGATACGCCGGGCCTGTGGTCCGATGAGCAGGTGCAGGGCTGGAAACTCATCACCCATGCGGTGCATCAGGCCGGCGGTCGCATTTTCGCACAGCTTTGGCATGTCGGGCGCATCTCCGCGCCGCTGTTCCTCAACGGCGAACTCCCCGTTGCCCCCAGCGCGATCGCCCCCAAGGGCCATGTGAGCCTGGTACGTCCGCAACAGGAATATGTCACCCCGCGCGCGCTGGATATTGAGGAGATCCCTGGCATCGTGGAGGCCTACCGCAAGGCGGCGATGAACGCGCAGATGGCCGGGTTCGACGGCGTGGAAATCCACGGCGCCAATGGCTATCTGCTTGACCAGTTTTTGCAGGACAGCTCGAACCAGCGCACCGACGACTACGGCGGCTCGGTTAAGAATCGCGCGCGGCTGCTGCTGGAGGTCACCGATGCGGTCACCTCCGTGTGGGAGGCTGACCAAGTTGGCATGCACCTCGCCCCGCGCATGGACACTCACGATGCTGGCGATTCAGATCCTCTGGCGACGTTCGGCTATGTCGCGGCGGAGCTGGGCGAACGCGGGCTTGCCTTCATCTGCGCGCGCGAATATCAGGGGCCGGGTTCACTCGGGCCGCAACTGAAGAAAATGTTTGGCGGCGTCTATATCGCCAATGAGAAATTCACCCTGGAGAGCGCACAGGCGGCCCTTGCCGCGGGTACGGCCGATGCCATCGCCTGGGGCAAACTCTTTATCGCCAATCCAGATCTGGTGGAGCGCTTCAAGCACGGTGCACCGCTCAACGCGATGGATGCGGCAACATTTTATGCGCCCGGCCCCCATGGCTACACGGACTACCCCACGTTGGAAGAGGCGCTTGCGTAAGGCTCTAGGGCGATTCACGCTTTCGGCTCGCTCGGTTGAGCGAGCCTTAAACGATAGCGCTAAAACAGTTCGATATCGCCGCCGGAATGCTTGGTTCCGGCGAGGTATCCTTCCAGCACAAGCTCCTCATAGCATTTTACGCGGTTACGGCCGCTGTGCTTGGCTAAATACAGGGCCTCATCGGCACGGCCAAAAGCCGCCGCACCGTTGTCGCCTGTCTGGATCGTGCTGAAGCCGATGCTCACCGTCACCCGCCCGACCTGCGGAAACGAAGCCTGCGCCACGGTGGCCCGAAAATCATCCAGCGCGGCCCAAGCTTCCTCCCGTGTCATCTCGGGCAGAATCAATAGGAACTCCTCGCCGCCGAAGCGAAAAACCCCCTCAACGCCGGAAAAAGCTTCACTCATCAGCCGCGCCAGCAGAATCAGCACCTCATCGCCATAGGGATGGCCGAACTGATCGTTCACGCGCTTGAAAAAATCGACATCCACCACGGCAATGACGGCATGTATGGCGTCTTCCGCCGCGATCTGCTTGAAATAAGTGCCGAAAGTCCGCCGGTTGAGCAAGCCGGTCAACTCATCGCGGTCACCGTAGTCGAGCAATCCCAGATGATTGCGATACACGCGCAGCAGGCCGTGGACTGTATGGGCCTGATCGCCTTCCAGCTTTGAGGGGCACAAAAGCTCCATCATCGCGATGATCTCACGCTCGTTCCAAAGCGGAAAAACATGGCAGCACAGCCCGGTCTCATCTCGCGGGCCGTAGATGCAGCACCGTTTGGCGTAACAATCGCGCCATTCCTTGCGCGTATCTTCAAGGCTTATCTCCTGCCCGGGACGATCCTGTGCCGGCAGAGACAGCCGCTCGCGCAACCTGATCCCAGACCCCTCGGCCACCACCCGCCAGATCGACAGTCGCTGCACCTCGGCCAGCTCGAAAATCACCCGCGCAAGAGCGGCTTCCAGAACATCCTTATTCCGCAGGTCGGTCAGGTCAGCGACGGTATGGATCAGTTCTGTCATGAGGTTGAGCCGGATAGTCCCATAAAAAACTTAAAGAGCGGACAACAATCACGCCGGCGTATCATCCATGCGGGAGTAGCCATGGCGCTCGCCGCGGTTGGTTGGTATAGACCGCTCCTATTAAAACTCTGAAGGTATTCCCTATGGCACGCCGCCGGCAACTCTATGAAGGCAAAGCAAAAATCCTGTTCGAAGGTCCCGAACCGGGAACCCTCGTGCAATATTTCAAGGATGACGCCACGGCGTTCAATGCCCAGAAAAAGGGCACCATCACCGGCAAGGGGGTGCTGAACAACCGCATCAGCGAGTTCCTGATGATCAAGCTGGCGGAAATCAACATCCCCACGCACTTCATCCGCCGCCTGAATATGCGCGAACAACTTATTAAAGAAGTTGAGATTATCCCAATCGAGGTGGTGGTGCGCAATGTCGCCGCCGGCAGCCTCTCACAGCGCCTGGGTATCCCCGAGGGCACCCGCCTGCCACGCTCCATCGTGGAATATTACTACAAGAACGATCAGCTCAACGACCCGATGGTGGCCGAGGAGCATATCACCGCGTTTGGCTGGGCGACTCCGCCGGACATGGACGACATCGTGCACCTGACCCTGCGCATCAACGACTTCCTCACCGGATTGTTCCTGGGTGTCGGCATCACGCTGGTCGATTTCAAGATTGAATTTGGCCGCCTGTTTGAAAACGAGGACATGAGAATCGTCCTGGCCGATGAGATCAGCCCAGATAATTGTCGCCTGTGGGACGCCAAGACCAACGAGAAGATGGACAAGGACCGCTTCCGCCGTGACCTTGGCAAGATCGAGGAGGCGTATCAGGAAGTTGCCCGCCGCCTCGGGATTCTGCCCGAAGCCGGCACGCGCGACATGAAGGGCCCGGAGATGATGCAATGAAGGCTGTCGTTACCGTGATGCTGAAGGCCGGCGTGCTGGACCCGCAGGGCAAGGCCATCGGCCATGCGCTAAACAATCTGGGCTTTGCCCAGGTTGGCGAGGTCCGGGCCGGGAAGATCATCGAGCTGGAACTGGCCGAAACCGACCCCGCCGCCGCCAAGGCCGCGGCCGAGGAGATGGCCAAAAAACTCCTGGCCAACATGGTCATTGAGAGCTTCAAGGTGGAGATCGCCGCTTAAGCGGTTGATTTTAAGGTTTTACATTACCTCGCCCGCTGGGTAGGAGCAAAACGATGCGAGCTGGTATTCTTCTCTTCCCCGGCATCAACCGCGAGCGCGACATGGTGCTCGCCGTGCGCCAGAGCTTTGGCACCGAGCCCAGGATTGTGTGGCATAAGGAGACCGATCTCACCGGGCTTGATCTGGTCATCATCCCTGGCGGCTTCTCCTTTGGCGATTATCTGCGCTGCGGCGCCATGGCGGCGCAAAGCCCGGTGATGCGCGCGGTGCGCGACCATGCCGCGCGCGGCGGCTATGTGCTGGGCGTGTGCAACGGCTTCCAGATCCTCACCGAAACCGGCCTGCTCCCCGGCGCGCTGCTGCGCAACGCGGGCTTACGCTTCCTCTCCATGGACACCATGCTGAAGGTGGAGCGCAACGACACGGTATTCACCGCCAAATACGCCAAGGGCGAGGTTTTTCGCGCTCCGATGGCGCATGGCGACGGCAACTACACCGCTGACGAGGCGACGCTGGACCGGTTGGAGGGCGAAGGGCTGGTGGCCTTTCGCTACCATGACGAAAACCGCAACGGCTCGGCGCGCGCCATCGCCGGGGTGTATTCGCCCAATTTGCGCGTGCTCGGCCTGATGCCGCACCCGGAAGACCTGGTGGACCCCCTGATGGGCGGCACCGACGGCAAACCCTTTTTTGACTCACTGGCGGCCGCATGAAACCCGTTGACGAAAAACTCGCGAAATCCTTTGGCCTCAACGCCGGGGAATACGCCAAGGTTCTGGAAATCATGGGCCGGGTGCCGAGCTTCACCGAGCTTGGCATTTTCTCGGTCATGTGGTCGGAGCATTGCTCTTATAAATCGAGCCGCGTGTGGCTGAAGGAATTGCCGACGAAGGCGCCATGGGTCATCCACGGGCCTGGCGAGAACGCCGGCGTGATCGACATCGGTGAGGGCATGGCCGCGATCTTCAAGATGGAATCGCATAACCACCCGAGCTTCATCGAACCCTATCAGGGGGCGGCCACGGGCGTCGGCGGGATTTTGCGCGACGTGTTCACCATGGGCGCGCGGCCCGTCGCCAACCTCAACGCGCTGCGCTTTGGCGACCCGAAGCTGCCCGTGACCAAACGAGTCGTCGACGGCGTGGTGCGCGGCATTGGCGGGTATGGCAATTGCGTGGGTGTGCCCACGGTGGGCGGCGAGGTGAATTTCCACCCCGCCTACAATGGCAACCCGCTGGTCAATGCGATGACGGTGGGGATCGCCGCGCAGGACAAGATTTTCCTCTCCGCCGCCGCGGGCATCGGCAATCCGGTGGTTTATGTCGGCTCCAAGACCGGGCGCGACGGCATCCACGGCGCTACCATGGCCAGCACCGAGTTCGACGCCTCCTCGGAAGAGAAGCGCCCGACCGTGCAGGTTGGCGACCCGTTCACCGAAAAACTGCTCATCGAAGCCTGCCTGGAGTTAATGCAGACGGATGCGATCGTCGCCATCCAGGACATGGGAGCGGCCGGGCTCACCTCATCCTCGGTGGAGATGGCCGGCAAGGGCGGGGTCGGCATCGAGCTTAACCTGGACGACGTGCCGCAGCGCGAGACCGGGATGAGTGCTTATGAGATGATGCTCTCCGAGAGCCAGGAGCGCATGCTGCTGGTGCTCAAGCCCGAACGCGCCGAGATGGCGCGCCAGATCATCGAGAAATGGGACCTGGATTACGCGATCATCGGCCATATCACCGATACCGGGCGCATCGTCATCACGCATAAGGGCGTGGTGGAGGCTGATATCCCGCTCGCCCCGCTCTCCGATGAAGCGCCCTTGTATCGCCGCCCTTATGTCGAGGCGCCCAAGCCAGAGCCGCTTGGCCCGGTCTCCTCGGACATGAGCCTGGAAGCGGCGCTGCTCAAACTGATCGCCTGCCCGGATATTTGCTCTCGGCGCTGGATTTTTGACCAGTACGACTCCACCGTCGGCGGCCAAACGGTCAAACGTCCCGCTGAGTCGGATGCCGCCATCGTGCGGCTGGAGGGCACGAACCGCGCACTGGCCATCACCACCGACTGCACGCCGCGCTACTGCATGGCCGACCCCGAGCAGGGCGGCGCCCAGGCCGTGGCCGAAGCGTGGCGCAACATCACCGCCACCGGCGCGAAACCGCTGGCTGTGACCGACAATATGAATTTCGGCAACCCGGAGAAGCCGGAGATCATGGGCCAGTTCGCCGGCGCTATCAAAGGCATGGCGGCGGCCTGCATCGCGCTGGATTTCCCGGTCGTCTCGGGCAATGTCTCGCTCTATAATGAGACTGAGGGCAAGGGCATTCTGCCAACCCCTGCGATCGGCGCCGTCGGCGTGCTGGAAAACGCCGCCCTGGCGCGCGGCATCGCCATTGCCCCCGGACAGGATCTGGTGCTGATCGGCTCGACCTATGGCGAGCTTGGCTGTTCGCTCTATCTGCGCGAAATCTGCGGCCTGGAGACTGGCGCCCCGCCGGTGGTGGACCTTGCCGCCGAGCGCGCCAACGGCGATTTCGTGCGCGAGCAGATATTGCAAGGCAATGTTGCCGCCTGCCACGATCTCTCCGACGGTGGCCTGCTCGTCGCGGTAACGGAAATGGCCCTGGCCGGGAACACCGGCGCGGATCTCACCCAGGCCGACACCACCCCCGCCTTCTGTTTCGGCGAAGACCAGGCCCGCTATATTCTGGCGGCCGAGGACGCGGAGCCCCTGCTCACCGCCGCCTTTGCCGCCGGCATTCCGGCGCAAAAAATCGGCCATACAACCATCGACGAATGTTTGACTCTGCCCGGCGGGCTCGCCATATCGTTGTCAATACTGCGCGAGGCCAACGAGGGATTTTTCCCCGCGTGGTTCGCCTGAAGGATACAAAACATGGCCATGCCTGCTAGTGAAATCGAAGCACTGATCAAATCGGCATTTCCCGATGCTGTCATCACCATCGAGGATCTGGCCGGTGATAACGACCATTTCGCCGCCACGGTCGTCTCGGCGGCGTTTCGCGGCATTTCCCGCGTGCGCCAGCACCAGATGGTCTATGCCGCCCTGCAAGGTAACATGGGTGGCGCACTGCACGCTTTAGCCCTGCAAACCGCCGCTCCCGATTAAGGAATTTTACGTCCCATGACCGAACCTGTTTTCGCCGAAATCCAGTCGTTTATCGACTCTTCCCCCGTTGCGCTCTTCATGAAGGGCACGCCGATGTTTCCGCAGTGCGGTTTCTCGGCGCGCGTCGTGCAGATCCTCAAGCATGCGGGCGTCGCCTTCAAGACCGTCAACGTTCTGGAGAATCCGGAAATCCGCGACAGCATCAAGAGCTTCAGCAACTGGCCGACGATTCCGCAGCTCTATATCCAGGGCGAGTTCATCGGCGGCTGCGACATCGTGACCGAAATGTACCAGAGCGGCGAACT
>NZ_JAQTZC010000026.1:22128-26963 GCF_028687955.1 Acidocella sp. | reverse complement strand
ATAAGCTCTTGATTTTGCGCGCGGCCGCCCCACCAGCCCCGCGCGCATACCAGTCAGCCTTAAGGCTGACTGGTATAATTCAGAGCCCGCAGGCATTCCCAGCCTGAGCACGGGGCTTCAGCCCCGCCGCCTGAACCCCAGCTTCATCGCCAACACCTGGCGGATCGCGGCAAAGCGCAGCACAACCCCGGCCCGGCTGCGCCGCAACAGGCGCATCGCCAACTCCCGGCCCGGCCTGATTGTCTCCAGCACCCAATCGCGCCCGCGCAGCGCCTGCCGGTGCACCATGGCGAACCAGCGGATGGAGAGCAGCTTGCGCTCGCAGCTCTGGTAGATCCAGACCACCATCAGCGTGGCGCTGCCTTTAATCACGATCCCCGCCAGCATCGCGGCCGCCCACTCCCCGCGCGTGATCAGATAAGCCGCCCAGAACCCGCCGATATGGCTTAAAATTTCGGGCACCAGAAACAGCGGCAGAATAACCGGGGCGGGCAAGGCCACAAGCTGCTTCTGCACGGCCTTTACCGGCCAGGTCCGCGAAACCTGCCGCAGCAGCGCCGTGGCCCCGTTCCAGAAAATCTCCTCGATGATCACATATAGCAGGGCAGGGGGCAGCAGCAGCACATCCCGCAGCTGCCTTACCCATTTGCGCCGCATCAACCCATTTTTCCGGAAAGCCCGCCGCGCATCACTCATGTGTGTTTGTAGCCCATGCCGGGGTGCTCAACCAGATGCCAGCACAACCAGCAGTGGCCGGTGGTCGGAAGCCCCTTGCTCCAGAACCTCCGCTCTGGTGCAGCGCAACCCGCGCACGAAGCAGCGGTCCAGCCGCAGCGGCAGCACGCCGCTCATCCGGTGCGTCGCAATGCGTGCGCCCACATCCTCAAACCCCGGCAGCAGCGGCGCGCCCAGCAGGTTGCAGTCGCCCAGAATCGCCGCCTGGGGCGGCAGCACGCCCGCAATGCGGCGCAACTGCCGCCGGTTGAGCAACTGCCCGTGCGAGAGATGCACATTGGCGACGCTGAAACCGCCGAGGTCGAGTATCTGGCACACCCGCCGCACCAGCATGCCGCGCTGCAAGGCCAAACTCCCCGCCGGCGCATGAAACGGGCGCTTGCTCCAGGCCGCCAGCCCATGGTGGCGCCCCGGCAGCGCCACGCGCGCATAATGCCCGCCCAGCTGCTCCGGCAGCTCGTCGATCCCCGCCGCTGCCTCCTGCATCAGGCATAAATCAGGGTCGTGGCGCTCGATCAGCGTGCGCACATGCGCGGCCTCGGCCCCCACTGAATGCAGCAGATTCCAGCTGATGATCCTGAACTCAGCGGGCGGCGTCATTCCGGCTCGTCCACCATAGCCTCACCCCCCGCAGCACCAGCCCCACGCCGGGCCACAGCGCGAAGACCGCGACCACCCAAGCGACCAGCCGCGGCAAAAACACCGCCATGGCCCCGAGCAGCAGCAGCACTAGGCCACCGCCCAGCACCACGAGTGATTCCGTGGGGTCAAGCTGGCGCCGCCGGGTGAAGGAGGCGCTCAGCGTGCTGCCCAGGCCGATGGCGCCCGAGAGCAGCCGCCCGGCCTTGGCGGGGGTGCGCTCCTGCGCATGGCCATCGGGCGCCACCGGCCTTGGTATGCCGCTGCGCCCGCGCGCCAGCACCACCTCGGTCGCGTTGGTCATGTCCGCCTCGTACATCGCCTCCATCTGGGCTGCCAGCGCATAGTCCTTTATGGTCACGTCCAGTTCCCGGTTGGTAATCCAGCTTGCCAGGTTGGAGTTGCTGGACCCGATCCGGCTCCAGCAGCTATCCGCCACGGCGGTTTTGGCGTGCAGCATCGGCCCGTTCCACTCAAACACCCGCACCCCCGCCTGCAGCAGCGGGCGGTAGGCTGATTTCGAGAGCGCCCCCACCAGCGGCCAGTCGCTGGAGCCGGGCACCAGCAGGCGCACATCCACCCCCCCGCGCGCCGCCCCGGCCAGGGCGCGCACATAGGCGGTGGTGGCGACAAAATACCCATCCGTCAGCCAGAGCCTGCGCTCCGCGATCTCCGCGATGAGCTGCTCCAGCCGGTACAGCCCCAGGCTATCGGGCCGCCCCGCGATCACGGATACTTCCACCCCGCCCGGCCGTGCGGCGGCACCCGGCTCGGCCTCCACATCGCGTTGCGGCAGCCCGGAGGCGGCCTCCCAGCTATCCACGAACGCGGCTTCCACATAAGCCACCGCCGGCCCCTTGATCGCCACCGCCGTATCGCGCCATGGCGGCATGGCGCGCGCCGCATCGCCGTACCAATCATTGCCGATGCACAAACCGCCGGTAAAGGCGCTCTCCCCGTCCACGCACAGCACCTTGCGGTGGTCCCGGCTGATCCAGCGCAACGGATGCAGCGGGTGCGGCGGATTATACACCCGCACCCTCACCCCGCCCGCGCGCAAGCGCTGCCAGAAGTCCGCGCGGGTCCGGCGCAAGCAGCCGAGCCAGTCATACAGCACCCGCACCGCCACACCGCGCCCCGCCGCGGCGATCAGCGCCTGGGCGAACGCAGCGCCCATGGCGTCGTCTTGGATGATGTAATTCTCCAGCCAGACATAACGCTTCGCCGCCCCGATCGCCTCTAGCCAGGCGCCGAATGTCTCCGGCCCGTCGCGCAGCAGCCGCACCTGGTTCCCCGCCGCATGCCGCGCCTCGGCGACACGGCGGAAATCCTCGGCCAGCAACGCGTCAAGCAGCTCCATGCTTCACTTTCCGGCCGCCCGTTCAGGCGGGCATTTCATGCACATGCACATCATGGCCGCCCTGCGCGCGCAAAATCTCCAGCGCCGTCTCCTCCAGGGCCGCATCGCGCAGGCTCACCCACAGCACCAGCCCGCCGTGTTCCAGCTGCTCCTTCACCCGCGTGGCATAATGCTGGTGGATCAATCCGCCCAGCGCGGCGCCCAGCACAAACCCGCCGCCCGCCGCGATTACCGCCGGCAAGGCCACGGTGGCGCCGGTGAACATCAGCCCGCCGATGGCGGCCAGCGCGGGCGCGGGCAGATAGGTGGCCTCCAGCCGCGAGATTCGCGAATAAAACGTATCGCGTGGCGCCGCCGGATCGTCCTCGACCTCCTTGACGAGCTGATAACGGTGGCCAAGCTTTTGCTCCACCGCCTCCTCGCTGGCCAGCAGTGAGAACGCCGCGCGGTCAAACCCATGCGTTTCCAGTGTGAACACCGCCGCGTCGAGCGTCTCGGCGGAATCAAATACGGCGACGGCTTCCCGGTAAGTGGCTGACATGTTGTTGTCCCTCCTGTGTGGTTCCGCTGCCCCGACACTGCGCCCGTTTCCCGCCCAAGCAAACCCCGCTTTCAGGGCAGTAATGTGGCGAACATTCCCAGCGCGCACAGCCCCATGATGGCAAAGGTCAGCCACACCAGCGTCCGCGATACCGGGCCGCCCCGGTTTGCCCCCAGAATCTCCCGGCTGGCATTGATCCGCGCGATCATGAACAACAGCGGCACCGCGGCGATGCCGTTGAACACGGCGGTGAACACCAGCGCCTTCATCGGGTTGATCCGCGTGAAATTCAGCAGCAGCCCGACCCCGGTTGAAACGATGATGACCCCGTAAAATCCTCGCGCCTCGCCAAACTTGCGCGATAATCCCTCCCGCCACTGAAATGCCTCGGCCATCGCATAGGCCGCGGAGCCAGCCAGCACCGGAATAGCGAGCAGCCCCAGGCCAACCACCCCCACGGCGAATAAATCGCGCGCCACCTGGCCGGAGTTGGGGAAAGAGCGCACCAGCGGCTCCAGCGCCGCCGCCGCGTCGGCCGCCGTGGCGATATTCGTGATTCCATGGCGAAACAGCACCGAACCGGTGGTGATAATGATGAACCACTGCGCCAGCTCGGCGAAGACCATGCCAACCGCGGTATCGATGCGCATATTGCTGAGAAAATCCCAGGGCAGCCGGGGTTGTCCGTCGTCCCCGCTCGGCACCCCCTGGGCGATTTCCTCCTCGACTTCCTCGGATGCCTGCCAGAAAAACATATATGGCGAGATCGAGGTGCCGAACACGCCGGTGACGATGAAGAGAAACTGAAACGTGAATTCCACATGCGCAATCACGGTGGCGCGCAAAATCTCAGCCCACGGCTCGCGGATCATGAAAGCCGTGGCCGGATAGGCCAGCAGCGCCAGCGCCAGCCATTTCAGCGCCTTCGCATAGGTTTTATAGCTGATCTGCACCTCCAGCGTCACCACGATCACCGTGGTCAGCACCGTGAACACCCAGAGCGGCGCGGGCACCACCAGCTGCGAGGCCGCCGCCACCGCGCCAATATCCGCGCCGATGTTGATGGTATTGGCCACCACCACGAGCAGCACCATCACAACCAGGATGGGGCGGCTGTAATGCTGGCGGATCACCCCGGCCAGGCCCTGGCCAGTCACCGAGCCGATCCGCGCGCAGCATTCCTGCACCGCCACCATCAGCGGTATCTGGTAAAGCGCCGTCCAGAGCTGGCCAAAGCCAAACTGCGCGCCGGTCTGGGAATAGGTGGCGATGCCGGAGGGATCATCATCCGCCGCGCCGGTGATCACCCCCGGCCCCAGCAGCTTGATGAACCGCCGGAGAGCGCCCGCGGGGCGGGGGGCCTCGGGCGGCGTATTGGGTGTTTTGGTGAATTGGTGCATAGGCCCCCCGCAATCTGTCCGGATGCAAGCGGTTAGACTGCAATCGGGCTGATCAGTCCACCATCAGCGGGCACCCGCGGCTGAAAGTTCATCGGACCAGCGCGTTTTGCCGGGCATTTTATACCAGCCTGCCAAGAGCTTGACTCTCTGGGTTTGGTGG
>NZ_JAQTZC010000026.1:0-22028 GCF_028687955.1 Acidocella sp. | reverse complement strand
TAGAGTGCGATCGTTTGAGGTTCGCTCAGCCGAGCGAGCCGAAAGCGTGAATCGCCCTCTGAAAAATGTCTAGAGTGCGATCATTTGAGGTTCGCTCAGCCGGGCGAGCCGAAAGCGTGAATCGACATCTAAAAAATGGCTGAGCCTGATCACACGGAAACCAATCAGGCTAAACCGGGAATTTCCCGTCGCGCACGTCAGCCGCGTAATCGCTCAGGGCAGCCTGCATCAGCGCCGCGCCGTTCACATACTGGCGGGCAAACCCCGGCGCGCGGTCCATGTTCAGCCCCAGCACATCATGCAGCACCAGCACCTGGCCATCCGTGCCCGGCCCCGCGCCAATGCCGATCGTCGGCACGCTCAGCCGCCGGGTGATCGCGGCCGCCAGCTCGCTGGGAATTGCCTCCATCAGCACCATGCGCGCGCCCGCCTCCTCCAGCGCCAGCGCCTCCTCCAAAATCCGCGCCGCCGCTTCCTCCGTTTTACCCTGGCGCTTGAACCCGCCCAGCTGGCGCACATGCTGCGGCGTCAGCCCGATATGCGCGCAAACCGGGACTGCCCGCTGCGAGAGATATCTCACCGTCTCCACCATCGGCATTCCGCCCTCCAGCTTCACGATATCCGCCCCCGCCTTCAGCAGCTTCGCGGAACTCGCGAATGCCTGCGCCGGCCCTTCCTCGAAACTGCCAAATGGCAGATCCGCCATCACCAGCGCGCGCGCCACGCCCTTCGCCACAATGCGCGTATGGTAGAGCATCTGTTCGAGCGAAACCCGCAGCGTATCGGCATCGCCGGCCACCATCATGCCCAGCGAATCGCCCACCAGCACCGCATCCACCCCGGCCGCCTCCGCGAGGCGCGCAAAGGGGTAATCATAGGCCGTGATCATGCTCATCTTACGGCCCTCGCGCTTGGCCTTTTCCCATACGCCCAGATTCTTGCTCACGCGTGCGCTCCTTCGCTCAGCAACTCCAAGGCGAATGCCACACTCGCCTGCCGCACCTCGCCGCGGCTGCCGCTGAAAACCTTATGATAAATGGTGACGCCGCTGGCCATCGCCAGGCCAAACCACACCGTCCCCACGGGTTTGAGCGCGCTGCCGCCGTCCGGCCCCGCGATCCCGGTGATTGAAACCGCCAGATCCGCCCCGGATTTCTCCCGCGCCTCCACCGCCATGCATCCCGCCACCGCTTCCGATACCGCGCCCAGCTCCGCGATCAGCTCATCAGGCACGCCCAGCATCTGCGTTTTCGCCGCGTCGGAGTAAGTGACAAACCCATGCGTGAACACCGCCGAGGCCCCCGGCACGGCGGTAATCGCCGCGGCGAGCATCCCGCCCGTGCAGCTTTCCGCCGTGGCTATGCGCAGCCCCCTGGCCGTGCAGACCTCCACCAGCCGCGCGGCACTCATAGCGGCAGCACCAGGCGCAGCAGCGCCACCGCAACCGCCGCCATCACCCCCGCGATCAGATCATCGCCCATCACGCCGTATTCATCATGCCGCGCATCGGCCCAACCCACCGGCCCGGGCTTGAGAATATCGAACAGCCGGAACAGCGCGAAGCTGAAAACCACCCCCATAAACCCCACATGGCTGAGCAGCAGCAGCGGAATCATCTGCCCGGCGATCTCGTCCACTACAATCCATTTCGGGTCCTGCGCGGCCCTACCCGTGGCGCGGATCGCCTCCACCCCCGTCACGGTGAACACCACAATCCCCAGCAGCAGCGGCAGATGCCCATATTGTAGCAGCGCCGCGCCGATCGCCAGCCCAACCAGCGAGCCAAACGTGCCCGGCGCCTTGGGCGCGTACCCGGAGCCAAGGCCGGAGGCGAGAATCGTCCAAAAGTTCATTTTTTCATCCAGGGGCTGAGGGGGGAATCCGCAGAGCCGGTAAGCTGCGCGCGGTATATGGTAATGCTCTCCACCACCCGCTGCACATAATTGCGCGTCTCGTTGAAGGGAGTTTCCTCCACCCAGTCTATCGTATCCGCCCCGCCGGCCCGCGCGCCCAGCTCCGGGTCGCCGTATTCGGTGAGCCAGTTGGCCACATTGGTTGGCCCGGCGTTATACGCGGCGATCGCCAGCGGCAGGCAATTGCCGAATTGGCGCACCAGCCCCGCGAAATAGGCACTCCCCAGCATCATGTTCTGCGCCGGGTCGAACAGGTCGTCATCGCTCAGCCCGTATTTGCGTGCCGTCATCCTTGCCGTGGCCGGCATCAGCTGCATCAGCCCCACCGCCCCCGCGCCGGAGATCACCCCGGCATCAAAACTGCTTTCCTGGCGCATGATGCCGTCGGCCACAGCCGGTTCCAGCGGGCCTTGCGGCGGTGTCACGGCCAGCGGCCAGCCCTGGCGGATCAGCATCTGTCCGTCACTGCCGGCGGTGCGCGCAATGGCCACCGCGCTCTGGGGAATCCCTAGCCCCAGAGCCAGCTTCGCGGCCATCTCGCGGGTGCGGTCGTCAATCGCCACCTGGCCCAGCCGGTTCAGAAATATCGAGGCGTCCCTGGTGTCGTCCATCTGCACTAGCAGCGCCGCGGCGCGCGGCAGCTCCATCAGGCCAAAATCCAGCGCATCGGCGGCGCTGAACGTGGGTTCGCCCGTGCTCAAAATCCGCGCCGCCAGCTGCTGCGGCGTATCACCCAGGGCGATCGCGGCCAGCTGTCCGTAATATGTATCGGGATACTGCGCCGCACGGGCAAAATCTGCCTGCGCCTGCGCCCCGCTCTGGCTGCGCCCCAGCCAGTACCAGGCCCGCCCTTGCGTAATCACCGAGGGTGAGAGGCTGGCCAGGTTGGTGAACCAGATCGCCGCCTGTTCGGGCTGTTTGAGGAACCTGAGTTGTAAAAACCCGGCCAGAAAATCCCGGTCCTCCACCTGTTCCATCGCGTAGAGGCCATCGGCAGGCGGGTTCACGGCCGTCACCACGGCATAGGCGTCCTTGGCATCCCCCGCCGCCAGCAGTGCTCGCGCCAGCGCGTTCTGCGCCGGCCAGAACATCAACTGCTGCTCAAAATCCGCCGCTGCCGCCGCCGTCTTGCCCTGCGCCACCCACAGCGCCGCCGCCTGGGCATCCTGCCCGGCCGCGTGCAACGCTTTCACCTGCACCAGAAAATCCGGCACCTTGTTGGCCATGCTGGGCGACTGCGTCCCCGCCGCCTGCGCCTGGCGCAGCGCCAGCAGCCCTTGTTCCGGCCAGTCGGGATTCGCGGCGATAAACGCGCGAATTTCATCGGCCGTGCCGCCGCCCGGGTCCAGCAGCTTAAAAAAAGTCACGAGTTTCATCATCAGCGGATCGCCCGTGGCAGCCGCCAAATTCTGCGCCGCGCCAAAATTGCCCGCCTTCACATCCGCCATAATTTGCGGTGAAGCCGGGGTTTGCGCGAAACCCAGAACCGGGACGAGGGTAATCAGCAGGGCGGCCAGATATCTCATGCGCGCTCTTGTAGCATCTGGCGGCTTGCAGGCTACCCCCGGGGCGATTACGTCTCATCCGCAGCAGGAGTAGATAATGTTTCATGGCTCATTAACCGCTTTGGTGACGCCGATGCACGCTGACGGCAGCATCGATGAAGCCGCCTATTCGCGTCTGATCGACTGGCAGATCGAGCAGGGCACGCAGGGCATCGTCCCCGTGGGCACGACGGGCGAATCCCCCACGCTCTCGCATGAGGAGCACAAGCGCGTGGTCGAACTCGCCATCGCCGCCGCGCGGGGCAGGGTGCCTGTCATCGCAGGTGCTGGCTCCAATTCCACCGCCGAGGCCATTGGCCTGGCCGCCCATGCCAAGCGCGCGGGCGCCGATGCGGTGCTGGTTGTCACCCCCTATTACAACAAGCCGACTCAGGAAGGCCTGTTCCGCCACTTCATGGCGATCGCGGATTCGGTGGACATCCCTCTGTTCATCTATAACATCCCCGGCCGCTCGGTTATCGACATGTCAGTGGAAACCATGTCCCGCCTCGCCGCGCATAAAAACATCGTGGGCGTGAAGGACGCGACCGCCAATCTCGCCCGCCCGCTGCACACGCTGCGCGCCTGCGGGCCTGAGTTCATCCAGCTCTCCGGCGAGGACCATACGGCCCTGGCCTATCTCGCCGCCGGCGGGCGTGGCTGCATCTCGGTCACCGCCAATGTCGCGCCCAAGCTCTGCGCGCAGCTGCATGCCGCCTGGGCGCGCGGCGACCTCAAGGACGCCATGGCCATCCAGATGCGCCTGCTGCCCTTGCATGACGCCATGTTCTGCGAGAGCAACCCTGGCCCGGTTAAATACGCAGCCTCCCTGCTTGGCTTTGGCGCCAACACGGTGCGCCTGCCGCTGGCCGAGGTCACCGCTGAATCCGCCGGGCGCATCAAGGCGGCGATGCTGGAAGTGGGTCTGCTCACTTGAGCGCCAAAGGCAAGGAAAAAAGCAAATCCGGCTATATCTCGCACGGGATCGCCTCGCAGAATCGTAAGGCCCGGTTTGACTATAAAATCCTCTCCACCATCGAGGCCGGGATCGTGCTCAAGGGCGTGGAGGTGAAATCCCTGCGCCTGGGCCGCGCCACGCTGAGTGAAGCCTGGGCCGGCGAGCGCGACGGCGAACTCTGCCTCTTCAACGCCTACATCCCCGAATACCAAGGCGGTGTGCTCTCGCGGTTTGACGTGCGCGGCACGCGCAAACTCCTGGTGAAGAAAAAGGAACGCAACCAGATCTTTGGCGCCATCAACCGCGAAGGCGCCACCGTCGTTCCGCTGGATATTCATTTCAACCCGCGCGGTCTGGCCAAGGTGACGCTGGGCATCGCCGAGGGCCGCCAAAAACACGACAAACGCCACGCCATCGCCGCGCGCGACTGGCAGCGCGACAAAGCCCGGCTGCTACGCAACAAGTAGCGCCAGAGCCTGGGCGCTTACGCCCGCAAAAACCCCTTTATATCCCCCACCACTTGCTCGAACATCGCCGCGTTCAGCCGCTTCGTGCTCGTGTTGTAGCGCGACACATGGTAGCTGTCCGCCAGCAACAGCCCGGCGCGCGGCTCATGCAGCGCGCCATGCGCGAATACATGCCCCGCCGCCTTCACCCCCAGCGCCTTCAGCGTCATCAGGTGCGAAATCCCCCCCAACGCCAGAATCGCCCGCAGATTCGGCATCGCCGCGATCTCGGCCTGTAAAAACGGATTGCAGCTCGCCTTGTCCGCGGTTTCGACCTTATGCTGCGGCGGCGCGCACCGCACCGCATTGGTGATCCGGCAGTTCACCAGCACCAGCCCGTCATCGGCCCGCTCCTGGTATTCGCCCCGGGCGAAGCCAAATTTCACCAGCGTGTTGTACAGCAGCACCCCGGCATAATCCCCGGTAAAGGGCCGCCCGGTCCGGTTCGCCCCATTCACCCCCGGCGCCTGCCCAACCACCAGCAATGCCGCGTCCAGCCCGCCAAAACTCGGCACCGGCGCGTTGAACCATCCAGGTTCGCGCGCCCGGTATTCCGCCCGGTACGCCACCAGCCGCGGGCAGCGGGGGCAATCGCGCTCCGGCGTCACGCGGGGTCTTCCTCCCGGCTCGCCGCCCGCCCGCGCGCATCCGCCGGCCTGCGCGTGAACGCCGCGGCAATCTCCGAGAGTTCGGCAAACTGGTCCGCCTGGCGGCGCAACTCGTCGGCGATCATCGGCGGATTGGTCTTGATCGTCGAGATCACGCTCACCCGCACGCCCTTACGCTGCACTGCCTCAACCAGAGGGCGAAAATCCGAATCGCCCGAGAACAGCACGGCATGCTCAATCTTTGGCGCCAGCTCCAGCATGTCGATCGCCAGCTCGATATCCATATTGCCCTTTATCCGCCGCCGCCCCAGCGCATCGGTGAATTCCTTCGCCGGTTTGGTGACCAGGCTATACCCATTATACGCCAGCCAGTCGGTCAGCGGTTTCATCGGCGAATATTCCTCGGAATCCAACAGGGCTGAATAATAATAAGCCCGCACCATATTGGATTTTTCGCTAAAAAAATCGAGCAACTTGCGGTAGTCAATGTCAAGCCCCAGGCTGCGGGTCGCGGCGTAGAAATTCGCGCCATCTATGAATAAGGCTGTACGCTCCTGCGGGGCAAAGCGCATATGAACTATTTCCTGCGGGTAAAAAATCAGTTAAACGAATATACAATATTGAAAAAAGTGTTAGAATAAAGACAATTCTGCAAGCACTTTGTATTTTCTGGAAGATGATCCATTGAAGCACTTTAGCTTATGATACTAATTGCAATCGGTGCCAATCTGGCCGGGGTGGATGGTTCCTCCCCGATTGAGACATGCCGCGCCGCCGTGCCGCTGCTGTGCGAGATCCCGGGGCTTTCCTTCGTCGCTCTCTCCGGCTGGTATCGTACGGCGCCGCAGCCGCGCGCCGAGCAGCCTGACTATTGCAACGGCGCCATCCGCTTTTTCGGCGAGATTGACCCGGCCGAGTTGCTCGCCCGCCTGCATGAGATCGAGGAACGCTTCGGCCGCCAGCGCGCCGGGCTCAACGCCGCCCGCACGCTGGATCTGGATATCATCGACCTCAACGGCGCCATCCGCGCCACCCCGGCCCCCATTTTGCCGCACCCCCGCGCGCACCAGCGCGCCTTTGTGCTGCGCCCGATTCTTGACGTCGCGCCGGGCTGGCGCCACCCCGTCCTGCACCAGAGCGTCGCCACCCTGCTGGCCGAACTCCCCCCGCAAGGCATACAGCCCTGGCATGAGGAGCATCCGTAAAGGGTTGCATCACACAGGCGCGCAGAGTAAGGCGAGCGTTCAATTTTCTGCTGGAGCATTTCGGATGGCCCGCGTCACCGTTGAAGACTGTGTTTTGAAAGTGCCGAACCGCTTCGAGCTGGTTCTGCTGGCGGCTCAGCGCGCCCGCAACATCAGCCGTGGTGAGCAGCTGACCATCGACCGTGACAACGACAAGAACCCGGTCGTCGCCTTGCGTGAAATCGCCGAGGAAACCCTGGCCCTGCCGGATCTCGAGCAGGATCTGGTCAAATCCCTCTCGCGCGTGCCCGAGCCGGAGCCGGTCGACGAGGAAGTGGCGGACCTGATCCCGACCGATCAGAATATCTTCGGCCTGCAGGACGTCTCCGCCGAGGAAGAAGCCGCCGCCATGGCCGCCGAAGCCGAAGAGATGACCCCTGAAGATATCCAGGCCGCCATCGAGGCCGAGCTCGGCGGTAAAACCCGCCGCTGAGCCGGATAAGTTTTTTCGCCGCATGCGGCTGCGGCCGCATTCAGTGCTTTGCACCGCAGCATCGGTGCCTTAAGCTGACTCTATCATGCTGAATGCCTGCAGGGGACCAGTTATCTGTTGCGCGCCCGAGGGCGTGGGGGGCGGCGGGGTCCACCCGGAACTGGGCGGCCTGCTATCCCGCGTCACCGCGTATGATTCCAAGGCCGACCCCGCGCTGATCGACGACGCCTACACCGTCGCCCTCAAGGCGCACGAAAGCCAGAAGCGTGACGACGGCGAACCCTACATCACCCACCCGCTGGCGGTGGCCAGCATCCTGGCCGGCTACCGGCTGGATTGTGCTTCCATCATCACGGCTCTGCTGCATGACGTGGTGGAGGACACCTCAGTCACCCTGCCAATGGTACAGAAGCGTTTCGGGCCGGAGGTGGCGGGGCTGGTTGATGGCGTAACCAAGCTGACCCGCCTGGAGCTGCAATCAGACCGCACCAAACAGGCCGAGAACTTCCGCAAGCTCGTCCTGGCCATGAGCAAGGACATCCGGGTTCTCATCGTCAAGCTGGCGGACCGGCTGCACAACATGCGCACCATCGGTGCCATCGGCGCTGCTCACAAGCGCCAGCGCATCGCGCGCGAGACCATGGAAATCTACGCGCCGCTGGCCGAGCGCATCGGCATGGAATCGGTAAAGACCGAGCTGCAAACCCGCTCTTTCGCCGAGATTGACCCCGAAGCGTATGACACCATCCAGGCCCGCCTCAACTTCCTGCGCGGCCAGGGGGCCGATGTTATCGAGGAAGTCCGCCAGGAATTGCTGCGCGTCTGCCGCGAGGCGGGAGTTGATGTCGCGGAAATCTCCGGGCGTGAGAAATCGCCTTATTCCATCTGGGAAAAAATGCAGCGCCGCAATGTGGCGTTCGAGCAGCTGTCGGACATCATGGCCTTCCGCATCATCGTGCCGACGCGCGAGGCTTGCTACGTCGCGCTGGGCGGCATCCACGCCGCCTATCCCGTCATCGCCGGACGCTTCAAGGACTATATCTCAACCCCCAAGGCCAACGGCTACAAGTCGCTGCACACCGGGGTCACCTTGCGCCACCCGCGCAACCAGAAAATCGAAATCCAGATCCGCACCGCCGACATGCAGATGGTCGCTGAAAACGGCGTCGCCGCTCACTGGCTCTACAAACAGGCCGACGCTTCCCAGTCTGACATCAAACAGTTCCGCTGGGTGCAGGATTTGCTGGAAATTCTGGAAAACTCCGCAGCGCCCGACGAGTTTCTCGAAAACACCAAGCTTGAACTCTACCAGGACCAGGTGTTCTGCTTCACCCCCAAGGGCCAGCTCATCCAGCTGCCGCGCGGCGCCACCTCGGTTGATTTCGCCTACGCCGTGCATAGCCAAATTGGCGATTCCTGCGTCGGCGCGCGCATCAACGGCCGGCTCATGCCGCTGCGCTATGAGCTGCAGAACGGCGATCAGGTGGAAATCCTCACCGCGCGCGGCGGCACACCCTCTCCCGCGTGGGAGCGCTTTGTCGTCACCGGCAAGGCGCGCGCGCGCATCCGCCGCTTCCTCACGCAGCAGGTGCGCGAACAGCACCGCGATGCGGGCAAATCCATGTTGGCCAAGGCCTTCCGCCAGGAAGGCGTCGATGGCTCGGAAAAAGTTCTGGAATCAACGGCAAAAATCCTCAAGCAGGCGTCGCTGGACGACCTGTTCGTCGCGGTCGCCACCGGCGCGCTCGGGCCGAAGGACGTCGTCCACGCCGCCTACCCCGAGCTGAAGGAAGCCCGCGCCCCGCGCATGCTGCCCGCCTTCATGGGTCAGTCGCTCAACCCCCGCGCGCCACGCGGCGCGAACCACAAGGCGGAAGCCGGTATGGCCGTCACCGGCCTCGTCGCGGGGATGGACGTACATTATGCCGGCTGCTGTCATCCGCTGCCCGGTGATAAAATTGTCGGCATTGTCGCCACCGGCAAGGGTATCACCGTCCACACCAAGGATTGCGCGACGCTCGAGACCTTCGCCGCCACGCCGGAACGCTTTATCGACGTCGACTGGGACACTGCCCATCTCAACCGGGCTGGTCCCAAATCCGGCCGTTTCACCGGCCGCATCACCGTCATCGCCAGCAACGCCCCCGGCGTGCTGGCGGCGCTCACCAACGCCGTCGCCAAACAGGACGGCGCGATCGCCAACTTAAAAATCATCCATCGCCAGCAGGATTTTTTTGAAGCCCTCGTCGATGTCGAAGTCCGCGATTCGCGCCATCTCGGCCAGGTCATCGGCGGGCTGCGCGGCGCCCCCGGTATCGCCCAGGTCGAGCGCGCCAAAACATGATCCTCGGTCTCGGTTCCGACCTGTGCGACATCCGCCGCATCGAGGCCAGCCTGGCCAAGTTCGGCGAGCGTTTCACCCGCCGGGTGTTCTCCGAGGTTGAACGCGCCCGCGCCGAGCGGCGCACGCATGCGCGCGCGGCCAGCTACGCCAAGCGTTTCGCGGCGAAGGAGGCCTGCGCGAAGGCTCTGGGCACTGGCTTTCGTGACGGTGTCTTCCTGTCGGACCTGTGCGTGGTCAACCTGCCGTCTGGCCAGCCTACCCTGGAGCTGCACGGCGGCGCTCTGGCCCGCCTGCGCGCCATGCTGCCGCCGGGGCACGCCGCGCATATTGCCCTCTCTTTGACCGATGAATACCCCTACGCCTTCGCACAGGTGATTATTTCCGCCGAGCCGTTAGCCGCCGGTTAACCTCGTTCCGCCTACCATACGAATGAAACCGGATATTAACCAATCCGGTATGGTTCTTTCCGAGGTGGAACAAAATGCTCGCAAACATATTTGGCGCGATTGCATATATCGCGATGGCCTTCACCGTGAACGATCTCGCCATGGCGAGCGAGACCTCCGTGCTGGGGCGGCGGCGCGGGGCGCTGCTGGCGGTGCTCGGCACCGGGGCGCTGGTGCAGATGCTGCTGGGCCTGGCTGTGCATTTCAATTTCACCTTGGCCCTGCCGGCGTTGCGGATGCTGGCGGCGTTTTGCCTGGTCGCGGTGCCGCTCAGCTTCTGGCCCGTGGTGTCGCGGCTCAAGCGCGGCCAGCTGCGTATCCTCAACACCCGGCTGTTGGCGCGCGCGCAACGGGCGGAGGCCGCCGTGGCCGCGGCGCGCAGCTGGCTTGCTCTGGCTGAGCGAAGCGGGCATGTCGGGCACTGGCAGCTCACTGTGCCGGACTATCATCTGTGCTGGTCGGATGAAATGTACCGTATTCATGGCCTGTGGCGCGAGTATTACACCCCGCGCCTTGAGAGTACGCTGGCCGCCTTCCATCCGGTGGACGGCAAGCGCATCGGGGTGTTGCTACAGGAGGCTGCCGCCAACCAGGGCGAGTTCGAGGTTGCGGCGCGGCTGCGCCGGCCCGATGGCGAGATCCGCCACGTCATTCTGCGCGGCGCCGCGGCGCTGGATGCGGCCGGGCAGGTGGGCGAGCTGAACGGCGTGCTGGTGGATGTCACCGAGCCTAAACGCGCCGAGGCGCAACTGGCGCTCTCCGGGCGCCGCGGCCTGCCGCTGGAGGATGAACTCACCGGCCTGGCGGACCGCCGCCAGTTCGACCTCAGCCTGGGCTATGAATTCAAGCGTGCCGTGCGCAGCCGCAAACCGCTGGGCATGGTGCTGTTGGAGATCGAGCATTTCTCCAACTACGGCGCCCATTACGGCGCCCTGGAGGCTGATGCCTGCCTGCGCGCGGTGGCCCAGGCGGTGCAGGCGGTGCCGCGGCGCACCGGCGATGTCGTGGCCCGCTACGGCGCCACCGAAATCGCGGTGCTGTTGCCCCTGGCGGACTCGGCCGGCGCGCAGCGCGTGGCCACGCAGATCCTCGAGGCCGTGCGCGCCCTTGGCCTGCCCAACGCCGGGCAGGAGGCGGGTATTCTCACCGCCTCCTGCGGTGCCGCCGCCTTCGTCGGCATGGACGATCTCTACAATCCCCTGGAACTTACCCGCCGCGCCGCGCGCGCCCTGGCCGATGCGAAGGAGCTGGGGGGCAACCACGTCTGCGGCTACCGCGAGGTGGAGCTTCTGGGCGTTCTTGCCACGAGCGCCTGAATCGGGGCCGATTAACTGAATTTTAAACTCTCGCGCCCTACGCTGAGGCGCGCCTGAATGTTCAGGACCACCGCACGGGATACTGGCACGGTAATTTGGCGGCGCCGGGCCCAATCTGCCTTGGAGGTTGAGCGCATGGAGGTTGAGCGCATGGAGGTTGAGCGCATGGAGGTTGAGCGCATGGAGGTTGAGCGCATGGAGGTTGAGCGCAATGGCAATCTGGCAAGCTGAACTCACCACGCTGATGAGTGCGTTGACTTACGCCTCGGCCGTGCTCGCGCTGCTTTACCTCTTCCGTGCGCGCGGCATCTTGGTTCTAGGCGACCGCCGCGGGCTTCTCGTTGCGCTCCTCGCGGCGGCGGCCGGCTTGCAGGCGCTGCTGCTGTTCGGCCTCGCGCGCGGCTGGGCAGTAGCTTTCGTGCTGGCCGCCGCCGCCGGGCAGCTCGCCGTGGGCATTGGCCTGTGGGTCTTGCTGGCAGGTATAAAACCTCAGCTCGCGGGCGCCATGGGGCGCGGGCTGCGGCGGCAGATTGATCGAGCCAACGGCCTCGCCGCGGCTGCCTGCGCCACGCTGGAAATGGCCGAAGCCACGGCGCGGTTCGGCCGCTGGCAGGTAGACCGGGCGGGCAGGGTGTTCGAATGGTCCACCGCCATGTACCGCATTCATGGCGCCGCCCCCGCCACGTTTCTCCCCTCGTTGGATGCGGTGCTGGCAAGCTTTCATGCCGATGACCGCCAATCCCTCTCCAACGCCCTTTTGGCCGCGCTGGCCGAAGGCGGCGAATTTGAACTCAGGCTGCGTCTGTGCCGTGCCGATGGCGAGATGCGCCATGTTATCATGAGCGGGCGTTCCCTGATGCCGGGCATCGTCTGCGGCGTCCTGGTGGACGTCACAGCCGGGCATCAGGCCGAAGCGCGCCTGCGCGAGGCCACTGCGGCCGCTCTGCACGCCAATACGGCCTTGCGTGAACTCACCCTGGAGGACGACCTCACCGGCCTCTCCAACCGCCGCCAGTTTGATCTCAGCCTGGTGCATGAATTCAAGCGCGCGGTGCGCAGCGGCTTGCCGCTGGGTCTGGCGCTCATCGATATCGATAATTTCCGCGCTTACAACGCGGCCTACGGCAGTATCGCGGGTGATGCCTGCCTGCGCCGCGTCGCGCAGGCGGTTAAATCCATCCCCCGCCGCACAGGAGATGTCGTGGCCCGCCACCGGGGCGGGCAAATCGCGGTACTGCTGCCGCTGGCCGATGATAAAGGCGCTGAGCGTGTCGCCACCGTCCTGCTCGAAGCCGTGCGGGCGTTGCAAATCCTCCATGAGGGTGTTGATTGCGGTTTCCTCACGGTTAGTTGCGGCGTCGCGGCCTTCACCAGCCTGGCGGATGTTAACAATCCGCAAGAGCTGGTGCGCCGCGCCGGCCAGGCGCGGGACAAAGCCAAAACCGAAGGCCGGAACCGCGTCGTGAAATTTGATCTGAGCCTGAACGGCGACCTGTATGACTTCCACAGCCCGCCCCAGAGGTTGGATATGGCCTATTGGATAGAAAACCGCGTGAGTTGATCGTACCCGCCCGGCAGGGATATGCTGCGGGGATGGATACCGAGAAGTATTTCTACGAACCCGCCTCAGGCCATGGCTTGGCGCACGATCCGTTCAACGCCATCGTGGGGCCGCGGCCAATCGGCTGGGTCGCTACCAAGGGCGCGGATGGTTCGGTGAATCTGGCGCCGTACAGTTTCTTCACCGTCTTTAACTACCACCCGCCGATCATCGGCTTCTCCAGCATCGGCGCGAAGGACTCGCTGCGCAACGTGCGGGAAACCGGGGAGTTCGTGTGGAACCTCACCACCCGCGCCCTGGGTGCCGCCATGAATGAGAGCAGCGCCGCGGTGCCTTATGGTGTTGATGAATTCGCCCTGGCCGGTCTCACCAAGGCGCCCTCACGCCTGGTCGCCCCGCCGCGCGTGGCCGAGAGCCCGGTTAATTTCGAGTGCAAGCTGGCTGATATCATTCAGCTCAAATCCGCCGCTGGCGTGTTGGTGCCTACCTGGCTGGTGCTGGGCGAGGTGGTGGGGGTTCACATAGACCCCGCTTTGCTCCCGGGCGGCGTGTTTGACACATTCGGCGCCGGCATCCTGCTTCGCGCCGGCGGAGCCACAGCCTACGCTGAAATCCAGCCCCAGACCCGGCTGGACATGTCCCGGCCTAAATAGAAAACAAACAGGGCTTCGCTCACACCCCGGCTTCGAGCGGGAAGTCGCGCGCCGGATCAATTCCTGCCGCGTCCAGAAACTTGCGTATTTCCACAACCTCCTCCTTGGAAAGCGCATGCTGAGTGTCATGAAAACCATGCGTATGGCCGTTCAGCTTCACCTTCACATGGCCGTTGCCGCCATGGGTCACTTCCCCACCCAAGTCCTCGATTACGGCATACACCAGCCGCGGCTCTATATTGCTGCTCACCGGATGTGCGAACAGCGCGTGCAGTGTGTTGCGGTGCTTATGATTCATCTAAACTCTGTCTCCTCGGTAACGGGCATTTCCACGATAACGCGATCCTGCATGCCGACGGCGTAATGATACACCTCCGCGGGCTTGCTTGAAATCCCGCGGACGCGCCTCCGGGCGCTTAATCCGCGGCGGCTTCCTTGAAATAGGCTTCCACCGTGCCCTTGAGCCGCATCGTCAGCGGCTTGCCGTGGCGGTCCACGGTCTTGCTCACGGCAACGCGGACCCAGCCTTCGCTGGCGCAATACTCTTCGACATTGGTTTTCTCAACGCCGTTGAAGCGGATCCCGATGCCGCGTTCAAGCACAGGCTCGTTGAAGAACGGTGATTTGGGGTCGTTGCTCAGATGGTCGGGGGGCGTATCGCTCATATGTATTTGCTCAGCTTGCGTTTGAGTTTGGTGACAAAACTGGCGGGCGCTTCGTCCGCCAGGGCAATCGCCGGGGCGGTGGTAAGCGTCTTGCCGTCCAGCGTATAGGTAATTATCCCCAATGTCTCACCCTTGGTGGTGCCGGGCGTCAAATCGGCGGTGTAGGCAATGTTGTGGGTAATCCGTGCGGCGGCGTCGCTGGGCAGGGTAAGGGTGATATCTTTCCCAGGGCCCACCGGCACGGTGCCGGTGTTCAGCGCACCGCTGGCCAGCGTGGCCACCTGCTGCCCGGCGGTGGCGATCTGCTCGTCGGTGAAGAATTTCTGCCCATAATCGAGCAGCGCCTCAATCGCGGCGGTGCTGGCGGCCCAGGTCGGCCCGCCCATCACCGCGGCGATCAGCCGCATGTTGCCGCGCAGGGCGGTGGCGTCGATGCAGTGGCCGGAGGCATCCGTCAGCCCGGTTTTCATCCCGTCCACCGTCGGGTCGTGCGCCAGCACCGGGTTCCAGCTCGCCTGCGTTATGCCGTTATATGTATAGCTTTGTTCCTTGGAAATGTTCAGGAACTCCGGCTCATCCTTGATGATATTGCGCGAGAGGATGGCAACATCCAGGGCGCTGGTATGCTCGGCCGGGTCGGGCAGCCCGTCCACATTGGTAAAGACCGTATTGGTCATCCCCATCGCGGCGGCGTCTTTGTTCATGATCTGCACGAACGCTCCCTGGGTGCCGGCAATCTGCTCGGCCAGGGCCACGGCGGCGTCATTGCCCGAGACAATGATCAACCCATGCAGCAGCTGGTCCACTGTCACCGTGCTGGTGGTGTCGATGAACATGGTGGAGCCGCCGGCATGCCAGGCGGCCGCGCTCACAGGCACCACCTGGTCCATCTTCAGCGACCCATCATGCAGCGCCTGGTAGGCGATATGCGCGGTCATCAGCTTGGTCAGGCTCGCGGGGGCCACCTGTAAATTGGGCGCTGCCTCGGCCAGAATCGCACCTGTCGCGGCATCCATCAGCACATAGGCGGTGGCCTGCGGCAGCGTTGGCGGGGTAGGGGTGTTCTTGTCGGCGATCGGGCTATCGGGCACCGGCGGCGGGCCGGAGGCCGCGGCCGTCGCGGTGTCCTTGTTCTGGGCATTCGGGGCCGCGGCATGCGCGCCGTAATGCGGTGTTTTGGCCAGCGCCGGGGCGGCGCCCATGGCAAGGCTCAGAACCATCAGGGAAATGCCGGTCGATTTCTTCATGCACAGCTCTTTCTTCATGCGGGGCAGACAAGTGGAGGGCTTTTGCACCGATTTCTTGACAAGCCGCAAGCGCCGGGCTTGATGCGCCAACTCAACGGATTGGGCTTAAACATGGCGCGGCACGACAGTAAAACCGGCACGATGGCTGAATTCTTCAAGACCATCTTTTACGCCGGGCTCATTGCGGTAGGCATTCATACCTTTCTTTATGAACCATTTTTCATTCCCTCGGGCAGCATGGTCCCCACTTTGCTGGTCGGGGACTATCTGTTTGTTAACAAATTCGCCTACGGCTATTCACATTACTCCTTCCCCTTCGCGCCAGATATTTTCTCCGGCCGCATCATGGGCAAGCTGCCGCCGCGCGGCGCGGTGGTGGTGTTCCGCCCGCCCGGCCTGCCTAACGAGGATTTCATCAAGCGCGTGATCGGCCTGCCGGGCGACACCATCCAGGTCACCGGCGGCCAGCTCTACATCAACGGCCAGCTCGTACCGCGCACGTTCGTCGGCAACTATACTGACACCAGCTCCGGCGGCCCGGTGGAGGCGAAGGACTACATAGAGACCCTGCCGAATGGCAAATCCCATGCGATTCTGAAAGAGACCGACGGCGGCTTCGCCAACAACACCCCCCTCTATACCGTCCCGGCGGGGGATCTGTTCATGATGGGCGACAATCGCGACGACTCCGAGGATTCGCGTTTCATGGACGGCCCGGTCGGCTATGTCCCGCTGGAGAACGTCATCGGCCCGGCGGACATGATTTTCTTCTCCATCGACCTGCAACATCCCTTCTTTGAATTCTGGTACTGGCCGGTTGAAATCCGCTGGGACCGGATGTTCCACAAAATCTCTTGAGCCGGCTGGACCACGCCCAGACGCTCCTGGGGCACCGTTTTGCCCGGCAGGAGCTGCTGGCTGAGGCGCTGACGCACCGCTCCGCCGCCGGTGCCAAGGGGGTCGGCTCCAATGAGCGGCTAGAGTTCATCGGTGACCGTGTGCTGGGGCTGATCGTGGCGGAATGGCTGATCGAGCGCTTTCCCAACGAGCAGGAGGGCAAGCTCGGCCCGCGCATGGCAGCCCTTGTCTCTAAGCCGGCGCTGGCGGAAATCGCCCAAAATAACGGCCTGGCGCCGCTGCTCAACGTCGCGGCGGGGGAATCCAAGCGCGGCGTGCGCAACCAGGCCACCGTACTGGCCGACGCGCTGGAGGCGGTCATCGGCGCCTTGTATCTTGATGCCGGGTTGGACGCCTCGCGTCATTTCATCCGCCGCGTTATGGGGGATGTGGTGGAAAAACAATCCATTCCGCCAAAAGATCCAAAAACGGCCTTGCAAGAATGGGTGCTCAAGCGCGCCCTGCCACTGCCGGCCTATGAGGTGGTGGAAATGTCCGGTCCCTCGCATGCGCCGCGCTTTGTCATCAAGGTGAGCGTGGGCGACGCGGCAGGGCGAGGCGAGGCAGGCTCCAAACGCGCCGCGGAGCAGGCGGCGGCGCAGGCGTTATTGGGAGTATTACCGGAATGACAACAAGTAGATGCGGCTTCATCGCCCTCATCGGCGCGCCCAACGCGGGCAAATCCACCCTGCTCAACCGCCTCACCGGCGCCAAACTCTCGATTGTGACGCCCAAGGCCCAGACCACCCGCGCCCGCGTGCTGGGCATTCTGCCGCGCGGCGAGGCGCAAATTTTGTTCGTTGACACGCCAGGCATCTTCGCCCCCAAACGCAGGCTGGACCGTGCGATGGTCGCCGCCGCCTGGGATGGCGCGACCGAGGCGGATTACGTGCTCCTGCTGGTTGATGCCAAGCAGGGCCTCACTACCGCCGTGCGCGAAATTGTCAGCCAGATCGCCGCCACCGGGCGCAAACTCGCCCTTGTGCTTAACAAGGTAGACCTGATCGACCGCCAGAAGCTCCTGCCGCTCACGCAGGACCTCGCCGCCCTGGCGGATTTTGAACAGGTCTTCATGATCTCGGCCGCCACCGGCGACGGGCTGGAGGTGCTGCTGGATTTTTGCGTCGCCAAACTCCCCGCAGGCCCGCATCTCTACCCCGACGACGAGCTGACCGACCTGCCGGACCGCCTGCTCGCCGCCGAGATCGTGCGCGAGCAGATTTTCCTGCAAACCCGCGATGAAGTCCCCTACGGCACCACGGTCGAGACCGAGAGCTTCAAGGTACAGAAATCAGGCGTGCGGATCGACGCGGTGATCTACGTCACCAAGGCCAGCCACAAGGCAATCCTCATCGGCGCCAAGGGCGCGCGGATCAAGGAGATCGGCATGCGCGCGCGCAAGGAGCTGACCAAGGTGCTGGAAACCAAGGTAGACCTCTTCCTGCGCGTGAATGAGCGCCCCGGCTGGGACGAAGAAGCCGCCCGCATCCGCGCCACGGGGCTGAATGACCCGAAGGTGTGAATAGCTGCCGCCGTGCGAGGCGGCGTTCGTTCTTTGCTTGATGTGAGAGGCGATATTCTGTTTAACGGACCAGGCGCATGATTGAAACAAAACACAAACCCCCGGCTTGGCGCTGGCATCTGGGCGCTTTGGGACTATACGCAGCTCTTGCGGTTCTGGTTGTTGATCATGGTGTGAACCCGGAGCGGTTTTTGGCCGGGCATGGCAGTGACCCGTTTCTCTTTGTCTGGTTCATGGCTTGGATGACTTATGCGCTGACCCATCATCTGAATCCTTTTTTCACCAATCTTCTCTGGCAGCCGGTGGGTGTGGCGTTGAGCTGGGCAACGCCGGTTCCCTTGCTGGCGCTGGCTGGCGCGCCGGTGACTTTGCTGTTCGGCCCCGCGGTAAGCTATAATTTATTCATCATCATCGCCCCCGTTGCCTCGGCCTGGTTTGCCTACCGGCTTTGCCTGGCTCTTGCACAAGACCATCCGGCCGCGCTGCTCGGGGGCCTTCTCTTTGGTTTTTTCACCTATGAGATGGCGCAGGATTCTGCTGTTCTGAACCTGAGCTTCACATGTTTTGTGCCAGCTCTGTTGTGGGTTCTGGTGTTACGATTGCAAGATAAAATCGGCTGCTTGCGCGCGGTCTTGCTGGCGTCGCTGTGTCTTACCGCTGAGTTTCTTACCAGCATCGAAATTTTTGCGTTGATATTCATATTTGGCGGCATCGCCTGGCTGCTCGCGCTCTCTTTCATCCCTGCCCAGCGCGGCATATTAGTGAGGCTCTTCGTTGACGGATTGTTGGCGGCGCCAATTGTCATTATGGCGCTTTCGCCTTTGCTCTGGCAGATGTTTCTGCATCGCGGCACGGTCAATCGACCAGCTCTTTGGCCTTATTACTTTGTAGCGGACCCGTTAAACGTCATTCTGCCCGGAAAAACCAGCATCATTCCACTTTATATAACAAATGCGGCAGGCGGCGCCCAGGAGCAAGATGCCTATATCGGGCTTCCGCTGCTACTGGTTCTGGCGCTATTTGCCAGAGGGCAATGGCAAACCCCCACCGGGCGCTTTCTCGTTGTTTTATTCCTCATTCTGCTGGCCGCAAGTTTTGGCCCGTTATTATGGATCGCCGGGCACCCTACGAATATTTCCTTACCCTGGGCTCTCTTTGTTCATCTGCCGTTGCTTGGCATGGCCCTGCCGGCACGGTTCGCTTTGTTCGTCTCGCTCATCACCGCGATCATCGCGGCCCTCTGGCTGTCAGGCGCGCGCACGCAACCATCAAGAAGGCGCCGCGGCGCATTATGCACGCTGGCCTGCCTGGCCTTGCTTCCGGCATTTCATCCCTGGATGAAAATTCCGGAATCAAAATTTTTTGCGCCGGGAGAAGTGGAGGCCCAGCTGGGGCCTAACCCGCGCCTGCTGCTGCTTCCCTTCGGGATCAGCGGCCCCTCATCCTACTGGCAGGCTGAAAATAATTTCGGCTTCACCCAGACAGGCGGCTATCTCGGTTTTCCGCCCAAGGCGATGCAGCATTTCAATGCCATCTGGCAGATGCTAGGTAGTGAGTGGGGAGCGGATTTCCCCAGGAATTTCGTTAAATTCTGCGAACAGACGAACACTCAATATGTCGTGGCCGGACCAGGCACCGCGGCGGCGATGCTGGCGGTGCTGGCGGCATTGCACTGGCCATCGCGGCAGGTTGATGATGTAACGATATTCACAGTGCCGGGCGTCAGCAGTGGTTGAGAAAAAAATCTCCTGGCGCTGGCACCTGGCCGCGGCGCTCATCTACGCAGCCGAATCCTGGCTGTACCTGGACCATGCCGCGCCACTGACAAAAACGGTTCTCGGCCTGGGTTCCGACCCATCGTTGATCATGTGGTTTCTAAGCTATTGGCCCTGGGCGGCCGCGCATCACATCAGCTCTCTGCAAACACATCTTTTGTGGCAGCCGGTAGGGCTCAACCTAGCCTGGACAACCAGTGTTCCGCTGCTGGCATTATTGGCGCTGCCGTTCACGCTCCTGGGCGGTTCCATTCTGGCTTTCAACGTCCTCACCCTTGCGGCGCCAGCACTCGCGGCCGGGGCTGCTTACCTGTTGTGCCTGGAGCTTTTCACGGTCCCGGCCGCCGCGCTCATCGGCGGCTGGCTGTTCGGCTTTTCCTCCTACGAGGCCGCGCAGACAATTGACCATCTGAACCTTGATTTCACCTGCCTGCTGCCACTGCTGCTGCTGGCCGTGGTCCGCCGCCTGCGTGGCAAATCCGGGCGCGCTTTCAGTGTCGTGGCATTCGGCCTGCTGCTTGGCGCGCAATTCCTCATCTGCCCCGAAATTCTGGCGACCAGCGCCTTAACCGGCGGCATGGCGCTGGCGCTGGCATTCTGGCTGCTGGCGCCGCGCCGCGCCCAGCTCGCCGCCCTGCTGTTAGACTTTGCTCTCGCCGCTCCCATTGCCCTGCTGCTGAGCAGCCCCATTCTTTACGCCATGCTCACCGGCCCGTTCGATGTCGCGCATCCTCCGCAATGGCCACATATTTTCTCAACTGACCTGCTGAATTTCATTCTCCCCACCAAAACCGCCGCATACGGCGGTGCGTTGTTCCACCGCTTCACCAAAACCTTTTCCGGCGGGCTGGACGAACAGGCAGGCTACCTTGGCCTGCCGGCGATCGCGCTGCTTGTTATCGCGTATCGCAATTTCTGGCATTGCCAGGAGTATCGTCTGCTCTTCATTATGCTGGCGGCCGTTCTGTTGGCGAGTCTGGGGCCAGAATTACACATCGCGGGCCATGCCACGGGCATTGCGCTGCCCTGGGCTTTGCTGCAGCATCTGCCTTTGCTGGGCGCGGCGCTACCTTCCCGTATGGCGCTCTACAGCAGCCTGCTCATCGCCATCATCCTCTCTGGCTGGGTCGCTGCCCGCGCGGAGCGGTTGCGGATCATCGCCGGAGCACTGGTCTGCCTTTCACTCAAGCCCGTGTGGCACCCTGTCTCGCCATCCCCGGCGTTGACAATTTTTTCGCCCCGGCAATGTGCAGGCCGTGCTTGGCCCGCACCCACGCCTTTTGCTCCTGCCGTTTGGCATTTCCGGCAACTCCTCCTACTGGCAGGCAGAAAGCGCTTTCACCTTCTCACAGGTTGGCGGCTACCTCGGTTATCCGCCGCGGGCCTTCCAAGCTTCCCCAGCCGTGCGGGAACTTTTTTTTAACAAATTTCCAGCTGGCGCCGCAGCGGATCTTGCCAATTTCTGCCACCAAACCGGCGCGCAATACGTTGTCGTTACCCCTGGTACGTCTCCGGCCGGCTGGGCAGTGCTCCAAGCACTTGACTGGCGCGGGCAAAGAGTCGACGACGTGACGGTGTTCACCGTACCCGCGCCATGACCGATCTGATCTCCCTCGTCGTCCCATTTTATAACGAGGCCGAGGCGATTTCGCATTTCCGCGCCATGCTGTTGCCGGCGCTGGAGGCCATCCCCGGAACAGATTGGGAAATCATCTGCGTCGACGATGGCAGCACTGATACCACTTTGTTGCAGCTTGTTGCGCTGGCGCAGGCCGACCCTCGTTTCCGTGTCATCGAATTTTCGCGCAATTTTGGCAAAGAGGCCGCGCTGACAGCGGGGATTGACGCGGCCCGTGGCACCGCGGTCATCCCCATTGACGCTGATCTGCAAGACCCCCCGGCGCTGATTGCCCAGATGCTCGCCGCCTGGCGCGCGGGGGCCGAAGTCGTCCTGGCGCGGCGCACCGACCGCAGGAGCGATGGCGTGCTCAAGCGCCAGACCGCCGCCTGGTTTTACCGTTTGCACAACCGCATGTCGCACACGAAAATTCCCGAAAATGTGGGGGATTTCCGGCTTATGGACCGCGTGGTGGTAAATGCGCTCAAGCAACTGCCCGAGCGCCAGCGCTTCATGAAAGGGCTGTTCGCCTGGGTCGGCTTCCGCACCGTCACCATTGACTACACCCGTGCCCCGCGCGCGGCGGGGGTGAGCAAATTCTCGGGCCTCGCGCTGTGGAATTTCGCGCTGGAGGGGTTCACCAGCTTCTCCACCGCGCCGCTGAAAATCTGGACGTATCTCGGCGCGCTCACCGCGCTGGGCACGGTCATGTACGCGCTCTATATCGTCATTTATACAGTAGTATTCGGCAACAAAGTCCCAGGCTATGCCTCGCTCT
>NZ_JAQTZC010000094.1 GCF_028687955.1 Acidocella sp. | reverse complement strand
TCAGCGCGACCTCTTCCGGCAGCACAGGCACTAGGCCCGGATGCAGCCGGGCGATAAACGCGGGCAGCACGCACAGCCCGCTCCCCGCCGCGGTGGCATAGGCCTGGGCTGTGAGGTTGGTGCTGCGGATGCGCGCGTTGATCCCGGGGCCGATGCTGCCGAGGTAGTTAAGCTCCGGCGTGAACAGCATGTCCTCGATATAGCCGACAAAGTTGTGCCGGGAGAGGTCGGCGGGGCTGCTGATCGGCGGGTGCGCCGCGAGATAGCTGCTCGCGGCATAGATATGCAGCCGGTAATCAGTGAGGCGGCGCGAGACAACGCGCGCATGCTCTGGCGAGGTGAGGCTGATGCCGATATCCGCCTCGCGCTTGGAGAGGCTGAACACCCGCGCGGTGGCCAGCAGCTCGATTTCCAATTTCGGGTGCAGCGCCGCCAGCTTGTGGATGCGCGGTGCCAGAAACGCGGTGCCGAAGCCATCCGGCGCGCCGATGCGGATGGTGCCCGAGACCGCCGGGTTTTCACTTTCCATGGAGGCTGCCCGCAAATAGCCCGCCTCCATCGTCTCCGCGATGGGCCGCAGCTGCTCCCCGCTGGCGGTCAGGTCATACCCCAGGTTGCTGCGGTAGAATATCCGCGCCGCTAGGCGTTCCTCTAGCCGCTGGATGTGCCGGGCAACGGTCGTATGGTCTGTGCCCAGCGCCTCCGCCGCGGCCGAGAGCGTGCCCGTGCGCGCCACCGCCAGAAAATGGCGGAAATCATCCCAGTTTTGCGCGCGCTTGCGCCCGGCCATCGCGTGCTCCCTTTGTGGATCAGCGTATTGTGCAAAAATGCGCAATGATTGCGGAAGAATTACTCTTCATCGGGCATGTTAACGCGGATAGAGAATGCCGGCAAGAACAGCCCCGAGGAGAGACCCATGGCGCGCGAATTAAATCATTTCATTGGCGGCAAAACCGTCACCGGCACATCCGGCCGCTTTGCCGATGTTTTCGACCCCAACACCGGCGCCGTGCAGGCGAAGGTCGCGCTGGCCAGCAAGCAGGAGGTTGAGGTTGCAATCGCCAACGCCGCCGCCGCCCAGCCCGGCTGGGCCGCGACCAACCCGCAGCGCCGCGCCCGCGTGCTGATGAAATTTCTCGAGCTTATCAATACCGAGATGGACTCCCTGGCCCGCCTGCTTTCCTCCGAACATGGCAAGACCGTGCCGGACGCCAAAGGCGATATTCAGCGCGGCTTGGAGGTCGTGGAATTCGCCATCGGCATCCCGCATCTGCTCAAGGGCGAATACACCACCGAGGCCGGCACCAATATCGACGTCTATTCCATGCGCCAGCCGCTCGGCGTTGTCGCCGGCATCACCCCGTTCAACTTCCCGGCGATGATCCCGTTATGGAAGGCCGCCCCGGCGATTGCCTGCGGCAATGCCTTCATCCTCAAGCCCTCCGAGCGTGACCCCTCGGTGCCGCTGCGCCTGGCTGAGCTGTTTCTCGCCGCTGGTGGCCCGCCGGGTATCTTCAACGTGGTGAACGGCGACAAGGAAGCGGTGGACACCATCCTGCACGACCCGCGGATCATGGCGGTCGGCTTTGTCGGCTCCTCCCCGATCGCGAATTACATTTACGCGACCGCCGCCCAGAACGGCAAACGCGCGCAATGCTTCGGCGGCGCCAAAAACCACGCCATCATCATGCCGGATGCGGACATGGACCAGGTGGCCGATGCCCTCATCGGTGCCGCCTACGGCTCCGCCGGCGAGCGTTGCATGGCGCTCTCGGTCGCCGTGCCGGTCGGCAAGGCCACCGCTGATGCCCTGGTAAAAAAATTGATCCCGCGCGTCGAGGCGCTGAAAATCGGCCTGTCCTCCGATGCTGGGGCGGATTACGGCCCGCTGGTCACCAGGGACGCGCTGAACCGCGTGAAGGGCTATATCGATGAGGGTGTGGCCGAAGGCGCGAACCTCCTGGTCGATGGCCGCGGCTTCAAGATGCAAGGCTTTGAGAACGGCTATTTCATCGGCGGCACCTTGTTCGATAATGTCACCCCCGAGATGAAAATCTACAAGGAGGAGATTTTCGGGCCGGTGCTCGCCGTGGTCCGCGCCGCCAATTACGAAGATGCGCTGCGCCTGCCCAGCGAACATGAATACGGCAACGGCACCGCCATTTTCACCCGCGATGGCGACGCCGCGCGCGATTTCTGCGCCCGCGTGCAGGTCGGCATGGTCGGCGTGAACGTGCCCATCCCCGTTCCCATCGCCTACCACACCTTCGGCGGCTGGAAGCGTTCGGGCTTTGGCGATCTCAACCAGCATGGCCCGGACTCGGTCCGCTTCTACACCAAGACCAAGACCGTCACCTCGCGCTGGCCCTCGGGCGTGAAGGATGGCGCCAGCTTCGTCATCCCGACGATGGATTGATGACCATGGGTGGCCTCTCGTTCAATCTTGATGAAGATCAACTTGCCATCCGCGAGATGGCCCAGGCGTTCGCGCGCGAACGTCTGGCGCCTTTCGCGATCGAATGGGACAGGGAGAAGCATTTCCCGGTCGATGTGATGCGTGAGGCCGCCGACCTGGGCATGGGCGGAATTTATGTTGACGAAGCCTATGGCGGTTCGGGGCTGACCCGGCTGCATGCGGCCCTCATCATCGAGGCGCTGGCGGCGGGCTGCCCGGCGGTCGCCTCCTATATCTCCATCCATAACATGGCCGCCGGGATGATCGACCGCTACGGCAACGCCGCGCAGAAGGCGAAATATCTGCCCCGGCTGTGCCGCATGGAATGGCTCTCCAGCTACTGCCTGACCGAACCGGCCGCCGGGTCGGACGCAGCCTCCCTGCGTACCAAGGCGGTGCTGGATGGTGAGCATTACCTCGTCAACGGGGTGAAGCAATTCATTTCAGGTGCCGGCACGGCGGAGGTCTATGTCGTGATGGTGCGTACCGGCGGCGAGGGGGCTGGCGGTATTTCCACGTTGATTATCGACAAGGACACGCCCGGCGTCTCCTTCGGCGCCAATGAATACAAGATGGGCTGGAACGCTCAGCCGACACGGCAGGTGATTTTTGAGGATGCGCGCGTGCCCGTGGCCAACCGGCTTGGCCCGGAGGGCATCGGTTTCAAAATCGCGATGGCGGGGCTGGACGGCGGGCGTGTCAATATCGGCGCCGCCTCGCTGGGCGGCGCGCAGGCGGCGCTGGATAAAACCATCACCTACCTCTCCGAGCGCAAGGCGTTCGGCAAGCCCATCGGCACGTTCCAGGCATTGCAGTTCCGCATTGCGGATATGGCGACGGAGCTGGAGGCGGCGCGGCTGCTGCTGTGGCGCGCGGCCAGCGCGCTGGATGCGAAAACCGCCGACGCCACGCTGTTCTGTGCGATGGCCAAACGCTTCGCCACCGACACCGGCTTCGAGATCGCCAACGAGGCGCTGCAAATGCACGGCGGCTACGGCTATCTGGCCGATTACGGCATCGAAAAAATCGTGCGCGATCTGCGCGTGCACCAGATCCTTGAAGGCACCAACGAAATCATGCGGGTGATCATCTCGCGCCAGCTCATGGGAGACAAAAAATAATGGCGAAAATCGCATTCATCGGCCTGGGCAACATGGGCCTGCCGATGGCCATCAACCTGGTGAAGGCCGGGCATGAGGTGAGCGGGTTCGATCTGGTGTCGGCCGCCATCGAGGCGGCGGGGAAGGCGGGGATCAAGGTCATGCCGAGTGCGGCGGCCTCGCTCACGGGCGCTGAGATCGCCATCACCATGCTGCCCAACGGCAAGCTGGTGCTGGGGGTGTATAATGACATTTTGCAAGCCGCCGCGCCGGGTACGCTGTTTGTTGACAGTTCGACGATCGACGTGGACAGCGCGCGCAAGGCGCATGAGCTGGCGCGGGCCGCCGGTTCCGCGGCGGTGGACGCGCCGGTTTCGGGTGGTGTCGGCGGGGCGGCGGCCGGTACGCTCACCTTCATGGCCGGTGGCGAGGATGCGGCGTTTGCGCGCGCCCGGCCAGTGCTGGAGGCCATGGGCCGCAAGATCGTGCATTGCGGCGGCGCCGGTGCCGGGCAGGCGGCGAAAATCTGCAACAACATGATTCTCGGCATTTCGATGATCGGCGTTTGCGAGGCGTTTGTGCTGGGCGAGAAGCTCGGCCTTTCGGCGCAGGCGCTCTATGATGTCGCTTCCACCTCGTCAGGCCAGTGCTGGTCGCTCATCAGCTATTGCCCGGTGCCGGGCCCGGTGCCGGCCAGCCCGTCCAACAACGCCTACAAGCCGGGCTTTGCCGCGGCGCTGATGCTCAAGGACCTGCTGCTCAGCCAGGATGCCGCCGCCAGCGCCGGCGCCGCCACGGCGCTTGGAAAGCATGCCGCTGAAATTTACCGGGAATATGTTGATGCAGGCCATGCGGGGATGGATTTCTCCGGCATTATCAACGCGATTCGCGAAAAATAAGCCGCCGGGCCGTTCTGCGCGTCCGATTTCCTCCGGCCTTGACCGCCGGAAGCGTATTAGAATAGCAGACAGGCCAAGCGGCCCCTCGGGGATGTCACGCCAACACATACTCTGAGGGATGCCGGAACCAATGCAGCAAGTTCAGCCGGGCAATGTGGCCTGGGTTCTCATGTGCACAATTTTGGTGCTGCTGATGACCATTCCGGGGCTGGCGCTGTTTTATGCTGGTATGGTCCGCAAGAAGAACGTGCTCGCGATCATGATGCAGTCGTTCATGCTCTGCGCGGTGATGACCGTGCTGTGGATGATTGTTGGTTATTCCCTTGTATTCACCAACGGCAATGCGTTCATCGGTGATTTTTCGCGCGTGTTCCTACAGGGGCTCGCGGCGAATTGGGACAAGCCGTTCATTCTCGCCGCGGGAACGCCCGACGCGGTGGCGACGACCATCCCCGAGAGCGTGTTCCTGATGTTCCAGATGAGCTTCGCCATCATCACCCCCGCGGTGGTGACCGGCAGCTGCGCCGACCGCATGAAATTCTCCGCGCTGCTGATGTTTTTCACCCTGTGGTCGCTGCTGGTTTATGCGCCGCTGGCGCATTGGGTGTGGGCGCCCACCGGCTGGCTGGCCAAAATGGGCATCGCCGATTTCGCGGGCGGGACTGTGGTTGAGATCAACTGCGGGGTGACCGGGTTGATCTGCGCGCTGATGCTGGGCAAGCGCCTGGGCTATGGCCAGGAGAACATGGCGCCGTGGAACCTCAGCTACGCGGTTATCGGCGCTTCGCTGCTGTGGGTTGGCTGGATGGGTTTCAATTCCGGCGGCGCCATGGGGGCGAACGGGCGCGCCGGGATGGCGGTGCTGGTGACCCAGATTGCGGCTGCCACCGCCACTTTGGCCTGGATTTTCGTGGAATGGGCGGTGCGGGGCAAACCCTCGGTGCTGGGCGCGATTTCGGGCGCGGTGGCTGGGCTGGTCGCCATCACCCCGGCGGCGGGGTTCGTGCTGCCGGGCCCGGCGCTGGCGATCGGCCTGGCGGCGGGGTTTATCTGTTTTTGGACCGCGACCTCGATGAAATCCGCGCTGGGGTATGACGATAGCTTGGATGCGTTCGGGGTGCATGGAATCGCTGGGATGCTCGGCACGCTGGCGACGGGGTGGTTCGCGTTCGGCCCACTTTCCGCCACGCTGGCGGCGCCGGGGGGCGTGGCGTCCGGCGGCCTGGCGCTGCTGAAGGTTCAGGCCCTGGGTGTGCTGGTTACGATTGTGTATTGCGCAGGCGTGAGCTGGGTTTTGCTGAAGATTACCGATATGGTGGTCGGCCTGCGGGTGACGCGCGAGGAAGAGCGCGAGGGGCTGGATGTTGTGCTGCACGGCGAGCAATTGTTTTAGAGCGCGACAGGTTTGGGTTGACGCAAGAACGCCCCCCCCGCCAGCGCTCTAACTCTTTGATAAGAGGCTGATTCACGCTTTCAGTTGCCACGCTGGCGCGCGTCAACCTCAAACGATCAGACTCTAAGCCGGGTTGCGCGGGGCATGTTGCAAGGGCGGTCTTCGGGCCGCGCCTTTTGCGTGG
>NZ_JAQTZC010000025.1 GCF_028687955.1 Acidocella sp. | reverse complement strand
GCCATCACACGGATGACCTCCAACGTATGATGATCAAGACTTCGCCGTCGCGCTTCATACAAAACCATACCAAAAATAGCCAACTAAAGCTACAAAAATGTCGCCTTATTTACCGACTAGTGAGTAAAGTTCTATTTCAATGCAAACGTTACACGAAATCAGTATCTCCATCGCATGTACGGGATTTTCGCGGTGCCATGGCTGGACGCGCGGATAAGGGTATCATCATAACAACAGGATCGTTTACGACTGAGGCTCGACGGGAGGCCTCCCGCGACGGCGTTCCTCCGATTGAACTGATCGACGGCGAAAAGTTAGTGGAAATGCTTGAACGCTTGGAACTTGGCTTAACTCCCGTAACAACCTTCCAAGTGGATGATGCATTCTTCAATGAATTCAGGAGTTGATCGTTTTTTTAATTCAACTGGCGCTGATCTGAAGTCGTGGATACCCGGCCTTCGCCGGATATGACGGCTCGAAGGCACCGGCCACGGAAAACTCGACAGGGCGGCACTTGATGGATTAGTATGACATCTCGTCATACACCCGGAGCAACCCCATGGACACCGTAACCGTTCGAAAACAAGGCAACTCCGTCGGCGTGGCGATTCCGGCGGAGACGCGGGTGCGGATGGGGTTTGAGGTCGGGCAGGAGTTGACGCTGGTGGAGCTGGCCGATGGGATCAAGCTGGTAAAACGCAATCTGGCGCTGGAGAAGCAACTGGCGGCGGCGCGGGAGGTTTTGCGCGAACAGGCTGATGCCCTGGCCGAGTTGGCGAAGCGGTGAGCGCGCCGGCGTTTTTGGAGCCGGATGCGGTTTTGTTCCTGCATGACCAGTCGATCCGCGAATATGGCGGGTATCATGGTCTGCGCGATGAGACGTTGCTGAGCAGCGCGCTCAACCGGCCGGTGGACAAATTTGGTTATGATCCGGCGGCGGATTGGACGGCGCTGGGCGCTGCATATGCGTTCGGGATCGCCAAAAACCATGCGTTTCTCGATGGCAACAAGCGCACCGCCTGGGCGTGCTGCGTGTTGTTTTTAAAAATAAACGGCATCGAGCTGCATGTTTCGGCGGCGGCGGCGGTGGAAAACATGGTTGCGCTGGCGACCGGGGGCATGAGCGAGGACAGTTTTGCCGCGTGGCTGCTCAGGTCTCTCCGGTGAAAAACTCCGCCAGCGCGCCGGCGATGAGCGCGAAAATCATTGCTTTTTTGGGGTCGCGGCGGACCAGATAGGCGGCCAGGCGCAGCACCGTGCCAAGGGTGAGGCTGAATTCAGCCAGCCGGGCGCGCTCGCGCGCGCGGGCGGCGCGCAACACAGCGCCGCCGATGAGGCCGAGGGCCAGAGCGAGGGCCAGCAGCGCCGCGCCGGTGACGAGGGCCGCCTGCACGGGCGCGAGATGCGCGGCCAGCCAGATGTAGAACGCGGCGATGAAAAACCCGGCGGCGGCGAAGCCCAGGAGCAACATGGCCAGGCCCATGCCGCCCCATAGCGCCGAGGCTCTGGCATAAAAACGCAGATGCCGGGAGAGCGCCACGCGGCGTTACCGGTGGCGGAGCAGATTGGCCGCCAGCAGGCCAATGCCGAAGGCAATGGCGACGCTGGTGACCGGGCGCTCGGTGACTTCCTTCTCCAGCCGGGAGACCGCATCCTTGCCCGCGCCTTTTGCCTTGCCGCCAAAACCTTCCAGCTGGTGTTCCAGCGCCGCGAGGCGGGCCGCCACGTCCTCGCTGTGCAGATAGGCGTTGAAATGCTCCAGCGCCTCGGCGGGGTTGGCGCCAAGCTTGGCCTTCATCGCGGTCAGGTCAGCGCGAAAGCGGTTGAATTCATGTTTGAGGAAATTGATGTCGGCGGGGCCGGTATCCATCTGGCTGGCGGTCATGTCCTGAACTCCTGAATGGGATAACGATACGCAACCAGCTATAGGCTTTTTAGCGGCGGACGGCTATCGTTCCGATTCTAGAATTCGCGGCACCGGAATATCTTCGCTCACGGGAAACTTGTTTTCAGGGGCCTGCTCGTCCCTTCCGTCCGCTGGGGGATGCAGCGGACTTCAGGGGCAAGACATTATCATTGCTTGTTGTACACAATCCGCTGCTGAAACGGGCGCGGGCTGGGGCGGGTGCTCAAATAGTTGTCTTGCACCTGCGCGGGGGCGGTGGCATGTCGATTACTCCATGCAGCGTTTTTTTGGCCCGTTAATTTTCGCAGCACTTCTGCTCGGCCCCCGGGGCGTGGCAGCCGCACAGGTGATGGGGGCGCCCGCTTCCCTGGCGCCGCTGGTGCGTGCGGTCGCCCCTGTGGTGGTCGGCATTACGGTGCTGCAGGCGCCGGGCACGCCGGAGAAGCATGGTCCGGCGGGCGGGGTGGCGGAGGCCGCGGGGTCTGGCTTTATCGTCAGCCGGGATGGGATGATCGTCACCAATGACCATGTGATTGCCGGGGCGGCGCGAATCATGGTGACGCTGAACGACGGCGAGCAGTTTCCGGCGAAACTGGCCGGGGCGGATGATCTGACTGATATCGCGGTCATTAAAATTACGTCACCCCGCCCGCTGCCGGTTGCCGTCTGGGGCAACTCCGCCAGCGCGCAGGTGGGCGACTGGGTGCTGGCCGCGGGCAACCCGTTCGCACTGGGGAACTCGTTCACCCTGGGGATTATTTCCGCCGAGGGGCGCGATATTGGCGACGGGCCGTTCGACCATTTTCTGCAACTTGACGCGCCGATCAACCCCGGTAATTCGGGGGGGCCGGCGTTCAATATGGCGGGGGCGGTGATCGGCATAAATTCAGCCATCGTCTCGCCTTCCGGCGGTTCGGTGGGTCTCGGCTTCGCCATTCCCAGCAACAGCGCGCGCCTGATTGTGGCGGCGCTGATCGCGCATGGCGAGATCGCGCGCGGGTGGCTTGGCATCTCGGTGGCGGACCGCGGCGCCGGGGCGCAGGAGGGGGCGCGCATTACCGGCGTGGAGCCCGGCGGACCGGCCGCCAGGGCGGGGCTGAATGCCGGGGAGATGGTGGTTGCGGTGAACGGCCGCACGATTGGCGGCGCCACCGCGTTGACGCGGGCCATTGCCTCCATGGCCCCGGGGACTAAAGTGCTGCTTGGGATCAGCGAGAAGCAACATATATTCGGCGTGCCGGTGATTATCGCCCGCAGGCCGGTGCAATTGGGAGAATAGCGATGCGCATACTTGTCGTGGAAGACGATAAGGACGTTGCTGGGTTTGTTCTGAAGGGCCTGCGCGAGGCGGGACATACGGTGGAACATGCCGACAACGGGCGGGATGGGTTGTTTCTTGCCGCCTCGGAAAATTTCGACGCCATCATCCTGGACCGGATGCTGCCCGGGGGGATTGATGGGCTGCGCCTGCTGGAAACATTGCGCGCGCAAGACAACGCGACGCCGGTGCTGTTTCTCTCGGCGTTAAGCCAGGTGGATGACCGGGTGAAGGGGCTGAAGGCGGGGGGGGATGACTATCTGACCAAGCCGTTCGCCTTCGCGGAATTGCTGGCCCGGGTGGAGGCGCTGACCCGGCGCGGCAAGAGCGATGGCCCCGCGACCAAGCTCTGCGTGGGCGACCTGGAAATGGATCTGCTCTCGCGCAGCGTGCGCCGGGGGATGCAGAAGATAGATCTGCAGCCGCGCGAGTTCCGGCTGCTGGAATATCTGATGCGCCATGCCGGACAGGTGGTGACCCGCACCATGCTGCTGGAGGGCGTGTGGGATTATCACTTCGACCCGCAGACCAATGTGATTGATGTGCATGTGTCGCGCTTGCGCCAGAAAATCGACAAGCCGTTCGAGCTGCCATTGCTGCATACGGTGCGCAACGCCGGCTACATGCTGCGCGCGGAAGAGGTGTGACAGCGCAGCTGGCGGAACCCTGAATGGAGACAAACCCGCTCGCGGAAGCCGAATCCGGCGCGCGCGCCGCGCAGGAGGCCGCAACGCCCCGCCAGCCCCGGCGCAAGGGCAAGCCGCTGATCCGCTCGACCGGCATCCGCTTCGCGGTGACGTATGCGCTGGTGTTCGGGCTCTCTGCCTTCACGCTGGCGTTTTCGCTTTGGTACTCCACGGTGGGGCTGTTGCAGCGGCAGGTGCAATTCGCGATCCTCAATGATGCCACGGCGCTGAACGAGCACTACCAGATCGGCGGCCTGCCCTCGCTCATCAACGCCATTCACAGCCGGTTGACCGACTCGGGCGACAGCGACGGGATTTATCTGCTGCTCGACCCGCTGGGCAACCATATCATCGGCAACCTCGACCAATGGCCCGCTGGGCTCAACCGGGTCAACACTTGGTATGAGCTGCCGGTAACCCGCAGGGGGACGCGCTCGATTTCGCTGCTGCGCGCCTATACGCTGAGCGGGGGGGAGCAACTGCTGATCGGGCGGGATGTGAGCGCGAGGGCGCAGCTGCGCGGCGTGATGCGCGATGCGCTGCTCTGGGCCTTGGGACTGATGATTTTTCTCGGCCTGCTGGGCGCGGTGCTCATTCGCTCGATGTTCCGGCGCATGATGCGCGATATATCAACCACCACGCGCGCCATTGCGCTGGGCGATTTGACGCGGCGCATCCCCAAGCATGGCAACGGCGATGAGTTCGATGAGTTGGCGGAGATCATCAACGACATGCTGGAGCGCATCGCGCGGCTGATGGATGGGGTGCGCCAAGTCTCCAACGCCATCGCCCATGACCTGCGCACGCCGATCACCCGCGCGCGCACCCGGCTGGAGGATGCGTCGCTGCACGCCCATACCAAGGAGGACCTGCAATTGGCTGTCGAGCGGGCGATGCTGGACCTGGACGGCGTGGTGGGCGTGTTCGAGGCGCTGCTGCGGATCGCGGAGATCGAGGCAGGGTCTCGCCGCTCGGCTTTTGCCGCCATCGACCTCGCGCCGATGCTGCGCGACATCGACGAACTCTATCGCGCCGTTGCCGAGGAGCGCGGGTTGATCCTGGATACCAGGATCAATGAGCCCCTGCCCCTGCTCGGCGACCGGGAACTGGTGCAGCAGGCGATCGCCAACCTGCTCGACAATGCGCTGAAATTCTCCGCCACCGGCACGACCATCCGCTTCACGGCGCGGGTGGAGGAGGCGTTGATCGAGATTTGCATCGCCGACCGCGGGCCGGGAATTTCCGAAGAGGACCGCAGCCGCGCCACGGAACGCTTCTTCCGCGCGGAATCGGCGCGCTCAACCGCCGGATCGGGCCTGGGGCTCGCCCTTGTGGCCGCGGTGGCGCAGCTGCACAACGGTACATTGCGCCTGGCCAACAACAACCCCGGGCTGCGGGCCATCATCACCCTTCCGGCGCGGCGCGGGTAGAGCGCTCGCCCGGCCTGTTTATGGGTGCTGGCGGTCCTCGGCGCCGATGCCGAGCTGCTTGAGCTTACGGTGCAGGGCGCTGCGCTCCATGCCGACGAAATGGGCGGTGCGGCTGATATTGCCGCCAAAGCGCAGAAGCTGGGATTGCAAGTACTGGGTTTCGAACACGTCACGGGCTTCACGCAGCGGCAGGGCCATGACATCGGCGGCGGGGTCTATGGCCAGAGCGCGCGGGGCGTGGGCGGAGAGCTCGGTGGGCAGGTGTTCGGCGCGGAAAACCTCGGTCTCGGCGGAGCGCATAATCATCAGCCAGTCCATGATGTTGCGTAGCTGGCGGACGTTGCCCGGCCAGTCATGCGCCTGGAGGGCGGCGATGGCATCTGAACCCAGGGTGCGCGGCGGCAGGCCGGAGATTTCAGCCGCGCGGGCCAGGAAATCAGCTGCCAGGGCGGGGATGTCCTCGCGGCGCTCCTTCAGCGAAGGGACGCGCAGCGGCACCACGGCCAGGCGGTAGTAGAGATCCTCGCGGAAATGACCGGCGGCGATGGCGCTGGCGAGATCCTTGGCGGTGGAGGCTAGCACGCGGATGTCCACCTTCACACGCGAACTGGCGCCGCCGCCGACACGCTCGAAGCTTTGCTCCTGTAGCACGCGGGCGATTTTACCTTGGGTTTCCAGCGGCATGTCCGCGACTTCATCGAGCAGGAGCGTGCCGCCGTGGGCGCGTTCCAGCACGCCAACCTTGCGCGGGGCGTCGTGGGGGTCGGCGCCGGCCTCGACGCCGAAAAGCTCCACCTCGAAGCGCTCGGGCGCGAGGATGGCGCAATTGAGAGCGACGAAGGGGCCATCGGCACGGCGGGATTGCGCGTGGATCATGCGCGCCACGGTTTCCTTGCCAGAGCCTGGGGCGCCGGTGATGAGCACGCGCGAGCCGGTGGGGGCGACGCGGTCAATCGAGGCTTTCAGGCTGACGATGCCGTGGCCCTCGCCGGTCAGGCTGGTCTCGGAGCCGACACGCAGGCGAAGCTCGGCGTTTTCCGCCTCCAGCCGGGCGGCTTCCAGCGCGCGGCGCACGACCAGCAGCAGACGGTCGGAGTTGAAGGGTTTTTCGATGAAGTCATACGCGCCGCGCTGGATCGCCGCGACCGCGGTTTCGATGGTGCCGTGGCCCGAGACCATGACCACCGGGACGCGCGGCTGCTCCTGGTGCAACACGTCGAGAATGCCGATGCCATCCAGCTTGGAGCCTTGCAGCCAGACATCGAGGATGACCAGCGCGGGGCGGCGCGCACGGTAGGCGGCGATGGCATCGTCCGAATTGCCGGCGCTGCGGGCCTCGAAGCCTTCGTCGCGGAGAATGGCTTCGACCAGCAGGCGGATATCCGGCTCGTCATCGACGATCAGGATTTCAGTCATGTCGCGGGCAACTCCTTAACATCATGGCTTGTACCTTCAGGCGTAACCGGCAGCGCGGGCAGGATGAGGCTGACGATGGCGCCTGGTCCATCGGCCGCCTGGTCAAGCTCCAGCCGTCCGCCATGGTCCTCCATGATCTTGCGCACAATGGCAAGACCAAGCCCGGTGCCTTTCGGCTTATGGGTCACATAGGGTTCGGTCAGCCGGGTGCGGTCGGTCTCGGGCAGGCCGATGCCGTCATCGGTCACGCTCAGCACGGCGTTGTCGCCCTGGGCGTTGAGGCTGAGGGTGACATGGCTGGCGCCGGGGCGCATGGCCACCGCATCGGCCGCGTTGGCGAGCAGGTTGGTGAGCGCCTGGCCGATGAGCCGGCGGTCGCAGATGGCGCGCAGGGAGGTTTCGATGCGGATGTCCCAGTTGATTTCGCGATGCGCGACGCGCTGTAGCACCATGGCCTCACGCGCGATGCGTTCCAGCGACTCCTCGCGCATCACCGGGGCAGGCATGCGCGCGAAGGTGGAGAATTCATCCACCATGCGGCCAATATCGCCCACATGGCGCACGATGGTGTCGGCGCATTGGGAGAAGCCTTCGGGGTCGGAGGTGATCTCCTTGGTGAAACGGCGCTTCAGGCGCTCGGCGGAAAGCTGGATGGGGGTGAGCGGGTTTTTGATCTCATGGGCGATGCGCCGGGCCACGTCCGCCCAGGCGGCCTTGCGCTGGGCGGAGAGCAGCTCGGTTACGTCATCAAAGGTGACGATGAAGCCATCCGGCTCGCCCGCCTTCATTTCCGCGCCGATGCGCACCAGCAGCACGCGCTTATGCATCGCCGGGCCGTGTTCGATTTCCGCTGTCACCGGGCGCTCGGGATTGGCCATCACGGCGTTGATGAGACCTTCGAATTCGGGCACGATTTCGACCAGATACTGGCCGATTTCCGACTCCAGGCCGATGCACAGCAGCTCCGAAGCGGCGCGGTTGGGCAGCTCGATGCGGCCTTTGTTGTCCAGCCCGATGACGCCGGCGGAGACGCCGGCCAGCACGGTCTCCGTGAAGCGCCGCCGCGCGTCGAGCTGGCCGTTGACGTCCATCAGCTCCGTACGCTGGGCGGCGAGCTGGGCGATCATGCGGTTGAAGGCGCGCGAGAGGCCGGCCATTTCATCGCCTGTATCGCGCTCGGGCACGCGCACGGAGAGATCGCCCGCGCGCACGTTCTCCGCCGCGCGGATGAGATGGCCGATCGGCTTGGCGATCTGATTGGCGATAACCAGGCCGAAACCGATAAGGGCCGAGAGTACCAGCAGCGCGAGAATCGCGATGACCAGCGCGAAGGAGATTTCCAGCCCGGCGCGGTTTTTGGAGAGCCGCTGGTATTCCGCCACCGCCTGCTCGGTCTTGCTCACATGGTCGAGAATGGCGGGGTCGATCGGCTTTTCGATCATCAGCATCATGGGCGGGGTGATGTCGAGCTTGATGACCGCCTGCTCCACCGTGCCGCCATGCGGGCTGAACACCGGCACCTGACCGGTTTGCGCCAGGGCGATCTGGCGCTGGCCGGGCACCGAGGCGGCGAAGCCCGCGAACAGCCCGGCGGAGGCGACAATCTCGCCGTTCAGCGGCTCGAAGATGACCGCCTGGGTGAGGCCGCGCACGGTCGCCTGGTTGACCAGGTAGCGGGCAAACTCGTTGGGGTCGCCAAAGAACACCGAGCCGTTCTGGGAGAGATCATTGGCCATGGCCAGGGCGTCGAGGCGGATGTCGTTATCATGTTCGGCGAGGTAGCCCTGGGCGACCTGATTGCTCTCATCGAGCGCGGTTTGCACCCGCTGGTTGAACCAAGCCTGGATGCCGAAGTTGAAGAAGACGATGGCGAACACCGCCACCAGGATGGCGGGCACCGCGGCGACGCCGCCGAAGAGGAACACCAGCTGCACATGCAGCCTCGCCCCGGCGGCGCCGCGCCTGTGCTCCAGCACCACGCGCACCACGCGCCCGACCAGCAGGATGATGAGCAGCAGCAGCGCCGCGAAATCCGCCACCATCAACGCGATTGCGACGCCGGAATGCACATCCAGCTTCACCCGCCCGGCCAGGATGGCAAACGAGGCGATGCCGAGGAGCAGCGCCACGGAGGCGACCAGCAGGGTCGAGACCCGGCCGAGCATGATATCCAGCAAAGAGCCGCGCAGGGTCCGCGGCGTGGTGCCGGGGTTCTGCATCAGCCCACCCGGCGATGCACGCCGATGCCGTGCTCGCGGATTTTTTTGCGCAGCGTGTTGCGGTTGAGGCCCAGCAGGGCGGCGGCACGAATCTGGTTGCCCCTGGTTTCCGCCAGGGTCATGCGGATAAGGGGGCGTTCGAATTCGGCCAGGGCGCGTTCGTAGAGTACGCCCTCCTCGCCGGATTCGCGGATGGCGGCGAGGAGACGGGCGACATGGCGCTCCACCACCGCGGCCATGGTGTCGGCATCATCACCCGAGGCTGGCGGGGGTTCCTCGGCGATGGTGTAGCCGGCCAGTTCTTGCGCCAGAACCGCCTCGGTGATGACCGGTTGCGGCACCAGCGCGGCAAGGCGGCGGATGAGGTTCTCCAGCTCACGCACGTTGCCGGGCCAGCGGTAGGCCGAGAGCATGGCCATGGCCGGCGCGTCAATGGTTTTGCCGGGCAAGCCCTCGCTCTGCGCCTTGTTGAGGAAGTGCTGCGCCAGCACGGGGATGTCATCGGGGCGCTCGCGCAGGGGCGGCAGGCGGATGGGCACGACGTTGAGGCGGTAGAACAGATCCTCACGGAACTGGCCGGAGCGGATGAGGGCGCGAAGGTCGCGGTGGGTGGCGGCGACGATGCGGGCGTTGGCGCGGATGGGCTGGCGGCCGCCGACGGTGGTGAATTCACCTTCCTGCAACACGCGCAGCAGGCGGGTCTGGGCTTCGGGCGGCATGTCGCCGATTTCGTCCAGAAAGAGGGTGCCACCGGCAGCCTGCTCGAAGCGGCCGATGTGGCGGTTGGTGGCGCCGGTGAAAGCGCCGCGCTCATGGCCGAAGAGCTCGCTCTCGATGAGTTCACGCGGGATCGCGGCCATGTTGATGGCAACGAAGGGACCGGCGCGGCGGCGGCCGTAATCATGCAGGGCGCGGGCGACCAGCTCCTTGCCGGCGCCAGATTCGCCGTTGATCATCACGGTGAGATCGGTGGTCGTGAGGCGGGCGATGATGCGGTAGATTTCCTGCATCGCCGGGCTGCGGCCGATCAGGGGCAGGTTGTCATCGGCTGAGAGTTTGGGCGCGGGGGCGCCGCCCGCGGCATAGACCGGCTGTTTGAGCGCGCGGTCCACCACGGCGAGGAGCTCACCCAGGTCAAACGGTTTGGGCAAATAGTCAAACGCGCCGCGCTGGGTGGCCTGCACCGCCGTGGTGAGGGTGGATTGCGCGCTCATCACGATAATCGGCAGTTCGGGGCGGATGCGTTTGATGCGCGGGATCAGGTCCAGGCCGTTCTCATCGGGCATGATGACATCAGTGATGACGACATCGCCCTCGCCTTCCTCCACCCAGCGCCACAGCGTGGCCGCCGAGGAGGTGGCGCGCACCTGGTAACCCGAGCGGCCAAGCGCCTGGGTCAGCACTGTGCGGATCGAGCGGTCGTCATCGGCGATCAGAACGGTTGGCACTGTGGACATCACTGGTTACTTTCCGGAGGGTCTTCGTAGACGGGCAGATGGATGCGGAATTCGGTGCGGCCGGGGCGGCTGTCCACATCGATCAGCCCGCCGTGGTCAGCGACGATTTTGGCGACCAGCGCCAGCCCAAGCCCGCTGCCCGCGGCCTTGGTGGTGATGAAGGGCTCGAACAGGTGACGGCGGATGTCCTCGGGGATGCCGGGGCCGTTGTCGCGCACGGAGACGAAAATAGGCAGGTTGGCGCGCGCGCGCCCGGAGGTGGCGGAGAGCCAGACGCCATGCTGGAAGCCGGTGGTGAGTTGAATTTCACCATCCGGGCGGTCCATGCTGTCAATGGATTCAGCGGCGTTTTTGACCAGGTTGAGCAGCACCTGGATGAGCTGGTCACGGCTGCCCTGCACGTGCGGCAGGCTGGGATCGTAGGATTCGATGAATTTGACGTGCGGCGCGAAGCCGGAAAGGGCAAGCTTGCGCACATGCTCCAGGACACGGTGAATGTTGACCGCCTGACGCTCCAGCTTCTTCTCGCCGAAGGTTTCCATGCGCTCGACCATGGCGCGGATGCGGTCGGCCTCGTCGCGGATGAGCACGGCCAACTCGCGGTCGTCCGGCGGGGCGCTGGCCTCCAGCAACTGCGCGGCGCCCCTGATCCCTGACAGCGGGTTCTTGACCTCATGCGCGAGAATCGCGGCCATGCCGGTGATGCTGCGGGCGGCGTTGCGGGCGGATATCTGCTGGTCCAGCGCGCGGGCGGCTGATTCGTCCTGCAAGGTGAGCACCACGCAGCCCGCGACCTCGGGCAAGGGCGCGGCCTGCACGGAGCAGCCGCGGCGCAGCAAGCGGGGGCCTTCCAGGATTATATCTTGTTCGGCGACGGTAACGCCGGCGCGGCGCGCGCGTTCCAGCATCAGGAAGAGCGGGTGGTCAGAGGGCAGAATGTCGCACAAATTACTTTGCAGCAGCAGCGCCTTGGAGGAGCCGAAGAACTCCTCAGCCGCGTAGTTGACCGAACAGAAGGTGTCGTTTTCGTCCAGAACCGCGACCGCCAGGGGCAGAGCGTCGAGAATATGTGCCGGATCGACCCGGAGCTCGCGCGCCATGCCCGGTTTACGTTTGACCATGCCGAAGGCCTTTCTGATGCCGCTCATTTTGCGCGCCTCACGTAAACAGTCACGCCGCCAGGGCCATTTCGTCCTGACGGATGAAGCCGGATTCGATCAGCGGGTCGTAGAAGGAGTCGATCAGCGCTTCCACCGCGGCGCCGCTGTCCAGCCGGTTCATCTGCGCGCGGAAGGCGGCCGAGCCGCGCAGCCCGTGGCTGTACCAGGAGACATGTTTGCGCGCGAGGCGCACGCCGCCCTTTTCACCGAAATGCGCGCGGATGGCGGCGTAGTGGCGCAGGAGGATTTCCTTCTGCCCGGCCAGGGTTGGCGGCGCGGGGAGTTCGCCGGTACGCAGATAATCCGCCACCTGCTTGAGGAACCACGGGCGCCCGTAGGCGCCGCGGCCGATCATCACGCCGTCAGCCCCCGAGCGGCGCAGCGCCTCGGCGGCTTTTGGCCCGGAGGTGATGTCGCCATTGACGATGAGGGGGATTTGGACCGCGGCCTTGACGTGGGCGATGAAATCCCAGTCGGCCACGCCCTCGTAGAACTGCTGGCGGGTGCGGCCGTGCACAGTGACCATGGCAATGCCCGTATCCTGAGCGATGCGCGCCAGGGTGGGCGCGTTCAGGCTGTTATGGTCCCAGCCCATGCGCATTTTGAGGGTGACGGGCACATCCACCGCCCGCACTGTGGCGGCAAGGATTTTACCGGCCATGACTTCATCGCGCATCAACGCGGAGCCGGCGGCCTGGCCAAGCGCCACTTTTTTCACCGGGCAGCCGAAGTTGATGTCAATAAGGTCCGCGCCGTTGGCAACCGCGATACGCGCGGCCTCGGCCATGGCATCAGGCTCGCAGCCGGCAAGCTGCACCGAGGACGGACCGCCGCCGGCCACCACCTCGGCCATACGCATGGTATTGCGGTTCTCGCGCACCATGGCCCAGGAGGCGATCATCTCGGAGACCACCAGACCAGCGCCGAGCGATTTGGCCAGGGCACGAAACGGCAGGTCAGTGACGCCGGAAAGCGGCGCCAGGATGACCGGGGTTTCCAGCGTGACCGCACGCGGCCCGCTCCCCAGGGTGATCGGCTTAATCAGAGGAGGAGAAGCATTGCTCATGATTTGGGCAAACTACCCGCCGCACGCGGCGGACGCAATCACCTATTGGACAAATACATGGCATGGTTGACGGCAGACCATGGCGGCTTCACATCTGCGGCGGATTATATGGGAGAGACTGGCATGATTCCGCGCATCGGTACCGGGTTTGACGTTCACGCCATGGCGGAAGGACGCCCCATGATCATCTGCGGCGTGGACATACCCTTCGAGAAGGGATTGGCCGGGCATTCGGATGCCGATGTGGGCATCCATGCGCTGTGCGACGCGATTTATGGCGCGCTGGCTGAAGGCGACATCGGGCGGCATTTTCCCCCCTCCGAGAACACCTGGAAAGACGCCGACAGTGCGCGGTTTCTGCGCCATGCGGCGGAGCGGATCGCCGCGCGGGGGGGCAGGCTCGCCAATGCGGATGTCACCATCATCTGCGAGCGGCCGAAAATAACCCCGCACGCGCCGGCGATGCGCGCGCGGCTGGCGGAGCTGCTGGGCGTGGGGATCGAGGCGATTTCAGTGAAGGCGACGACCACCGAGCGGCTGGGATTCACCGGCCGGGGCGAAGGCATCGCGGCGCAGGCGGCGGTGATCGTGCTGGTGCCAGCATAGAACGCGGCATGATGATGCAGCATCATAACTTTAATGGCGTAAGCAATGAAAAACAGTGCATTCTCCTGCGCTAAACCGCATTGCTGCACTGCGCAAAAGTTTGTTGCGGCGGAGGCGTCTCCCCGCATATAAAAGATTCAGCAGGATGAGCTTGCTCTCCTGCTTTCTTGGACGTTTCCTCCCTAAACTTGGCGGCGCTGCATGCGCCGCCTTTTTTTTGTCCAGGTTTTGTCCCCAAATTTTAACCACGGCGGCCTTGCATGGCGCCTGGCTTCCGGAAAGCCGCGAAGAAAGTGAGGGGCTTCTGTTGCCCGGTGCCCCCCGAACCGCGCTTAGCTGCTGTTTAGGCAGCGACCGCGAATGCTACGTTGTTATCGTTCGCATTTAAGTTATAGCCCGATAACGGCGGTACAATGCCGGGCAAAAGGTGGGTCTTTACCACGCGTGTCGAGTCTGTTTCACCCCCAAATAACCCGAAGCGTCCCGATGACGAAGCGCGCGAGCGCGTAGCCTGAATCGGGCCGCCCGGAAGAATTGGTGGAGGTGCCGGGTACTGCCCCCGGGTCCACAACGATTATTCCACGCACCGTTTATCACCATAGCCAGCAAGCTGGCAGAACCTATATAGGCGCGTTATGAGGGATATGAAAGAGAGAGATTCATGACCCTCACGCCGGAACAGCAAACCGAGATAAAAACCGCGCGGAGTGGTGCCACGCCGACGCTGCGCCCCACCGTGCCAGCGCTGGAGGCCATGCTCTTCACTGCCATTCCGGTGCTGGACCATGGGTTTGTCCGGGTGGTGGACTATATGGGCGACGATTCCGCCGTGGTGCAGGCTGCGCGGGTCTCCTACGGGCGGGGCACACGCAAGGCGCTGGAGGATGAAGGGCTGATCCGCTACCTCATGCGCCACCACCACTCCACGCCGTTTGAAATGTGCGAGATCAAATTCCATGTAAAGCTGCCGATTTTCGTGGCACGGCAGTGGATTCGCCATCGCACGGCGAATGTGAACGAGTATTCGGCGCGCTACTCGATTCTGGACAAGGATTACTACATCCCCGCCCCCGGGCAGCTTGCCGCGCAGTCCGCCGACAACCGGCAAGGACGTGGCGAGGTGCTGGATCAGCCAACCGCGGAGCGGGTGCTCAACCTGCTGCGCGCGGACGCGGAACAGACCTATGGCCATTACGAGGAGATGCTGGGCGAGGAGACCGGCCTGGCGCGCGAGCTGGCACGCATCAACCTGACGCTGAACACCTATACGCAATGGTATTGGAAGACGGATCTGCACAATCTCTTCCACTTTCTGCGCCTGCGCGCCGACAGCCATGCGCAATACGAGATAAGGGTTTATGCCGAGGCGATGATGGAGACGGTGAAGGCCTGGGTTCCGCTCTCCTACGGTGCGTTCTGCGATTACCGGCTGGGCGCGGTGACGTTTTCGGCGAAAATGATGACGGTGCTGAAGAAGCTGCTGGCCGATGAGCCGGTGGAACAGGCCAGCTCCGGGCTCTCCAAGCGCGAATGGGCCGAGATGCTGGCTGCGCTCGGGCGGTAACCTCGGGCGGGAACAAAAACGGCGCCCGTGGGGCGCCGTTTCAGCAAGGACAGGATTAGGATTAGCGGCTGTTACGCTGGCCGAAGAGTTGCAGCAGGAACATGAACAGGTTGATGAAGTTAAGGTAGAGGGTTAGCGCATCATAAACACTGCGCTTGTTGGCCATTTCCACCCCGTAGGACGAGCCGTATTGCAGGTAGCTGGTTTTGATCCGCTGCGTGTCATACGCGGTGAGGCCAGTGAAGATGAGCACGCCGAGGATGCTGACCGCGAAGGCGACCGCCGGTGACTGCAGGAAGATGTTCACCACCATGGCGATGAGGATGCCGATGAGGCCCATCATGAGGAAGCTGCCCATGCTGGTGAGATCTCGCTTGGTGGCGTAGCCGTAAAGGCTGGTACCGGCGAAGGTGCCCGCCGTGACGAAGAACACCTCGGTGATGGAGGTTTGGGTATAGACCAGGAAGATGTTGGTCAGGCTGGCGCCCATGGTGGCGCAAAAGGCCCAGAATAGCGCCTGCGCGGCGGTGGTGGAGAGCTTGTTGACGCCGAAGCTGAGCACCATGACGAAGGCCAGGGGGGCGAAGATGCTGATATAGGCTAAGCCGGATGGGGCGCGCACCATGGCGCCGCTCGCGGTCTGCACCAGAGGGTAGAAGGCGTTCATGAGGCTGGTGTGCGAGATGCCGAAGGCGACCAGGCCGGTGAGCACCAGGCCGGAGGCCATCCAGTTATAAACGCGCAGCATATAGGCACGCAGGCCCGCGTCCAGCGCGGCGCTGCCAAAGGCGGCATAGCCCGGCTGGGCTGTGCGGTAGGAATTGGCGTTCGGATCATAAGCCATGGAATTTATTCGCTCCTCAAAATAGCCGTTCGGCCATGCGCTACAGATTTGTTGTTTCTGATTATATTTCAAGTGACAACGAGGTTATCCCGCGAGAAAGACACCACGCACATAGGCCAGAAAAACACTGCTGCCCTTGACCCGCATCAAACCGGGCCGGCCAAGGGCAGGATTTAAGCGTCAGCGGCGCCACCAGCCGCGTTTTTTCTCCACGGCCGGCATATCCTCACCGCTGATGACAAGCGGCTTGACCAAGGGTTCCCGCCTGGTTTCATCGACGCTTGCAGATGTCTGCGCCAGAACGGGCGCGGCCGGGGCGGCTTCCACGGTTGCTTCCACGGTTGCTTCCTGTGAGGCGGGCTGTTGCACAACGGGGACCGGCGGGGCAATTGCCGGCTCGGACACCACCTGCGCCAGATCGCGAAGGCGCAGGCGCTGTTCCTCGGCGCGCTCGGCGGCCTCGAAAATATCCGCGACATCGGCAAACACAGGCTCAGCCGGGGCAACGTCCGCGGAGGGCGCCTCATCCTCGCCGGTGCGGCGGCGGCGGGTGCCGCCACGGGTGCGGCGGCGGCGCGGGGCCGGTTCCTCGACAACGGCCAGCATCTCGGTTTCTCCGGCGGGTTCACCCAACTCGGCGGCCATCACGAGGTCGATCTCGGTCGGCTGGTCATCCGCCACGGCTGGAGCGGCTTCGGGCTCGGGTGCGCTCTCGCCTTCTGCCTCCCCCTCTGTCCCCGCGGCGGGAACTTCCGCGCCGTTCTCGCCACGGCGCTTGCCGCGGCGGCGGCGGCGGCGGCGCTTGCGCTCGCCTTCCTCGGCCGTATCGCTGGCGTTCGGCGCGTCGGAATCGGCCTCTTCCACCGCAGCTTCGGTTTCAGCCTCCTCCTGCACGGGGGCGGCACGCTCCAAACTGCGCTCCGGGGTGATCGGCCCGGTGTAGGAGGCGGGCGCCACCACCGGCGCGGTGATTGTCTGCGCACGGATTTTCTCGATGCGGAAGCTGGTGCCGGTCATCGTGGAATCAGGCGTGAAGACCACGCGCATGGCATAACGCGCCTCGATGGCGGAAAGCCGCTCGCGCTTGTGGTTGAACAGGTAGAAGGCGATTTCCGGCGGCAGCACCACGGCGATTTCGGCGGCGCGGAACTTGCCGCCCTCGTCCTCGATGGCGCGCAGAATGTGCAGCGCCGCACTCTCGGGGCTGCGGATATAGCCCATGCCCGCGCAATGCGGACAGGTGATGAGGGACGCCTCGGTGAGCGAGGGGCGCAGGCGCTGGCGGCTCATCTCCATCAGGCCGAAATGGCTGATCGAGCCGATCTGGATGCGGGCGCGGTCGTTCTTGAGCGAGTCTTTCAGCTTGCGCTCGACCGCCGTGTTGTTCTTGCGGCTCTCCATGTCGATGAAGTCGATGACAATCAGCCCGGCCAGATCGCGCATGCGCAGCTGCTTGGCCACTTCCTCGGCGGCTTCCAGGTTGGTGCGCAGGGCGGTGTCCTCGATGCTGCGCTCGCGGGTGGAGCGCCCGGAGTTCACATCGATGGCGACCAGCGCCTCGGTCTGGTTGATGACGATATAGCCGCCCGAGCGAAGCTGCACGATCGGGTTCAGCATCGCGTCGAGCTGGGCTTCCACCTGGTAGCGGGCGAACAGCGGCTGACCCTCGGTCCACAGCTGCACCTTTTTGGCGTGGCTGGGCATGAGCATGCGCATGAAGTCCCTCGCGGCCTTGAAGCCCTCCTCGCCATCGACCAGCACTTCCTCCACGTCGCGCGTGTAAACATCGCGGATGGTGCGCTTGATCAGGCTGGCTTCCTCGTAGATGAGCGCCGGGGCCACGGATTCCATGGTGCGCTCGCGGATGTCGTCCCACAGGCGGAGCAGGTATTCGCAGTCGCGCTTGATCTCGGGCTTGGGTCGGTTGGCGCCGGCGGTGCGCACGATCAGCCCCATGCCATCGGGCACGTCCAGCTCGGCCATGGCCTCCTTCAGGCGCCGGCGGTCAGCCACCGAGGTGATCTTGCGCGAAACGCCGCCGCCGGAGGGCGAGTTGGGCATGAGCACGGAGAAGCGGCCCGCCAGGGAGAGATAGGTGGTGAGGGCTGCGCCTTTGTTGCCGCGCTCCTCCTTTACCACCTGGATCAGCATGATCTGGCGGCGGTGGATGACATCCTGAATTTTGTAATTGCGCAAAAAGCGCTGGCGCTGGCGGCGCTCGCGCGCCTCGGCGGCATCGTCACCATCGCCGCCCAGGTTTTCCGGGGGCGGGGCGGCGGGGGATTCATCGGCATCATGGCCGTTGGCCGGTTCGGCTTCGCCCTCGGCGGTGTTTTCGGCGCCCTCTCCGGCCTCCTCGACGGCAGCGAGGTCACCCGCCAGTGCGCTCACGGCCTCGCCAGCTTCTTCGGGCGGCGGCGCGGAGATGATTTCAATCGGCGTGACGCTCAGCGCCTGCGCGGCGGGCGCTTCTGAGGCTTCCTCCGCAGTCCCGGCGGATGCGCCGTCCTGCGCGGGGGCTTCGCTCTGCGCCTCGTGTGCTTCGGCGGCGCGGGCTTCCTCGCGCTCGTCCTCGGCCTGCATGGCGAGCAGACGTTTGCGGTCCGCGACGGGGATCTGGTAATAATCCGGATGGATTTCACCAAAGGCCAGGAAGCCGTGGCGGTTGCCGCCGTATTCCACGAAGGCCGCTTGTAGGCTGGGTTCGACCCGGATAACCTTGGCGAGGTAGATATTGCCTTTTATCTGCTTGCGGTTGGCGGTCTCGACGTCGAAATCCTCAAGCCGGTTGCCGTCCAGTACCACCACGCGCGTCTCTTCCGCGTGGCTGGCGTCGATTAACATTTTTTTGGTCATTTAAATGGGAGCTCCGCTGCGCGGCATCCGCGGGCAGCCAGGAGCCTGCTATGGCTCTCAATGCCGCGACGCCGCGATTTTGATGTAAGTTAAGGGGTGCAGACCGGAGCCACGCCATATCCGAACGGAAAAAATTAAAGTCGGTCGGCAGAGCGGTCATCGGTCCTTGATCTCGTAGGCAGGGGCTTGCGCGCCAGGCCATGTGGGTATTCCTCAGGGTTCGGGTGGCGGAAACGGCCGGAAAAGGCCAAAACCCGCTCTTAGTCGAGCACCTGAGGTGTTGATGGCGGAAATAACGCGCATCCGCAAGGGGGTTGTTCCGCCAGGCGTTTGCCATCAACATAGTTCTACAGCATGGCAACAGGAGAATTTGTGGGTAAAATCGCCTGCGTCGCACTTGTCCGCAATGAGGAAAAGCACATTGCCGAGTGGCTCGCATGGCAATTCCTTATTGGGTTCGACACTGTTCTCCTCCTCGACAACCGCTCCACCGACAACACCGCCGCTCTCGCCAGCACTTTTGCCTCCCGGTGGGATATACGGGTTGTCGACTGGCCGATGCGTACACCTGATTACCAAACCAGGGCGTACGACCATGCCATCAGCCTGCTCAAAGCCGAATTTGAGTGGATGGCCTTCTTCGATACCGACGAATTCCTGGTGCTGGACAGCGGGCTGGAGCTTAAAACCCTGCTGAATGCACGGCCGGAATCGGCCATTGCTATCCCCTGGGCCCTGTTTGGCTCCTCGGGGCACAGAGACAAGCCCGATGGGTTGGTCATAGAAAATTTCCTGCACCGCGCCGCGGCCGATTTTCCGCCCAACCGGCAGGTCAAATCCATCATCCGCCCAGGCCACACGAGCGGCCCGCTCAACCCCCATGCCTTTGAAGTACAGGGCTATTATGTAGACATACTGGGGCGGTTTCTGGCTTGGTCGAACGCCGGTACCCTTCATGCGCCGCCAACCTATGAAGGCGCCAAGCTCCATCATTATTTCACCCGCTCCCATGCGCACTGGCTGGAAAAACTGGAGCGCGGCTACCCGGACCGCACGCGCGCAGAAAGTGACTTTACCGATTTTGACCGTAACGAAGTGTTCGACGACTCCGCCATGCGATATGCCGCGCCTCTGCGTGCCGAGCTGGCGCCGCCCATGAAAGCATCATTACCGCCCCTCCCCTCTGCTTTGCGCCTGGGCATCGCCATCACCACCTTCAACCGGCGCGAGCTGGTGGTTGATCTCGCCGCGAAAATTCGCGCGCTCACGGCTGGCCCATATGAGCTGGTTGTTTGCGACGACGGCTCAACCGACGGCACGGCGCAGGCCCTACGGGCGATGGGCGTGCGTGTTATCAGCGGCACCAATCGCGGTATCGCCTGGAACAAAAATCGCGGCATTTATTATCTGCTGCATGTCGCGCAATGCGATGTCATTATTCTGCTTGACGATGACATCGTGCCCGTGACCCCGGGCTGGGAGGCGGAATGGATCGAGGCAGCCTGGCGGTATGGGCATGTGAATCACGCCCATCCGGCCTATAAAAACTCACTCGTTGCCGGTGCGCTCACGGCCGCCGATCCGGGGCTGGCATCCACCATTCCGGGCTGGGCATTGGCGTTCAGCCGTTTTCTCCTGGCGGACATCGGCTACATGGACGTGCGTTTCGGCCGGTACGGCCATGAGCATTCCGATTTATCGTTCCGCGCGCTGCGAACCGGGCATGGCGGCATTACCGTGCAGGAGGCCACGGGGCAAACGGCGCTGTTCTATGTCATCGGCGGCGGGTTGCAGGGAGTGCCTTCTGTGACGTCCGGAACCGAGGCGGAGCTGGAAGCCAATGGCAGATTGCTTATGGAACTGGGCGCCGAGCCGGTTTATCGCCACGCTTGGCGCGACGACGGGCAAATGCGCGCGTTTTTGACCGAGATCGCCAAAGCGGCGCCCGGCGCATTTACGCCCATCATCCTGCGCCAGAATGATTTTGCTTCCCTGGAAGCCTACCGGCACGCGCAAAGCCCGGCCTCTCCTGAACATCCGGCGGATGACGGTAACATCAGCCATGGCAAGCCGCTCACGCAAAGCCCCATGCCAGCCGATACCCCCTGGTGGCAAATAGACCTTGGCGGGTTCGCCACCATCCGGGAAATACACATCCACGCCGCGCCGGGTGAAGACTTCAGCCTCGGCGTCTCCATCGACGGCGATTCATGGGTAGAAATCGCATGCGCACGGAATGCACCGCCCCCCTTCATCTGGGCTGGCCCTGGCACGGCCTGGGCGCGGTTTGTGCGCGTCACCCTGCTGGGGCGCGACTACCTGCATCTGGATCAGCTCGAGGTGTTCGGCGCCATGACCCATCCGGGCGGCGCGCTCTGAGCGGCTTGCCTGAAGCGCGCCAGCCCCTCGCTCTCGCCCGCCTGGGCAAATGCCTCGCAGAGCAGCGGCGCGTATTCGGCGATTGGAATCTCCCGCAGGGCGCTGGCGGGGGCAAACCAGTCACGCGGCGGGTGTTCCTTGATGACGGCTCTTATACCAGCCCGCCAAGAGCTTGACTCTCTGGGTTTGGTGGCGGGCTGGTATAACCTCTTGATTTTGCGCGCGGCCGCCCCACCAGCCCCGCGCGCATACCAGTCAGCCTTAAGGCTGACTGGTATTATATAGGCGGGCCGGGCCAGCACCGAATGCGCCAAATTTGTGTCCCCCCTTGCTTTCAGACGTCTCCTTGCGGCATCAAACATAGGAAAACAACCGTTAAGGAGTCCGCTAAAATGTCCGACGCCCGCACCCCGGCCAACGGTATCCGCCCCGCCAGCGTTTTGTATGATTTCGTGGTGAACGAGGCGCTGCCCGGTACAGGGGTTGACCCGGACGCCTTCTGGGCGGGTTTCGCAGCTGTCATCAAGGAATTCTCAGCCACCAACGCCGTGCTGATGGCCAGGCGCGACAAGCTGCAGGCGCAAATCGACGCCTGGCACCTAGCACACAAGGGCCAGCCGCATGATGCCGCCGCGTATCAGGCGTTTTTGCGCGAAATCGGCTATCTGCTGCCCGATCCCGCGCCCTTTACCGTGGATACGGACCGGGTGGATGATGAGATCGCGCATATCGCCGGGCCGCAGCTGGTGGTGCCGGTGAACAACGCCCGCTATGCGCTGAATGCCGCCAATGCGCGCTGGGGCAGCCTGTATGATGCGCTGTACGGCACCGATGCGATTCCCGAAACCGAAGGCGCCGCCAGATCCGCCGGGGGGCTGAACAAGGCCCGCGCGGCGCTGGTGGTGGCACGCGGACGCGCCTTTCTCGACGCGCATTTCCCCCTGGCGGATGGCAGCCATGCCGATGCGCGGGCTTACCGCGTACATAACGGGCACCTGGCCGTGGTGCTGCCCAGCGGCGAGGTTGGCCTGAAGGACGGCGCGCAGTTCGCGGGCTACACCGGCGAGCCCGGCCAGCCCAAGGGCGTACTGCTGAAGAACCATAATCTGCACGCGGAGCTGGTGATCAACCCGCAGAACGCCATCGGCCGGGATGACGCGGCCGGGGTGGCCGACATTATCATGGAATCGGCGATCAGCACGATCATGGATTGCGAGGACAGCGTTTCCGCAGTGGATGCGCAGGACAAGGTGGATGTGTACCGCAACTGGCTCGGGCTGATGCAGGGGACGCTGAGCGCGCCGGTGGAAAAAGACGGCAAAACATTCCAGCGCAAGCTGAACCAGGACCGCGTGTACACCGCGCCGGACGGCGGCACGCTCACCCTGCATGGCCGCTCGCTGATGCTGGTGCGCAATGTCGGCCACCACATGCTCACCGATGCGATACGCGATGCGCAGGGCAACGAGGTTCCCGAGACCATCATCGATGCGGTGATCACCTCCCTGATCGCGATGCATGACCTTGAAGCACGGCGCAACTCGCGCACCGGCTCGGTTTATATCGTGAAGCCCAAGCTGCATGGGCCGGAGGAGGTGGCCAACGCGGTGGCACTGTTCGGCGCGGTGGAAAAACTGCTTGGCCTGCCCGCCAACACACTGAAAATGGGCATCATGGACGAGGAGCGCCGCACCAGCGCCAACCTGAAAGCATGCATCGCGGCGGCGAAGTCGCGCGTGGTGTTCATCAACACCGGCTTCCTCGACCGCACGGGCGATGAGATCCACACCTCCATCGAGGCCGGGGCATTTTTGCCCAAGGACGATATCAAAAACCAGCCGTGGATCAAATCCTACGAGGACCGCAATGTGGACTTCGGCCTGGAATGCGGATTGCAGGGGCGCGCGCAAATCGGCAAGGGCATGTGGGCGGCGCCCGACCAGATGGCGGCGATGCTGGAACAGAAGATCGCGCACCCGCGCGCGGGCGCCAACACCGCCTGGGTTCCCTCGCCCACCGCTGCCACGCTGCACGCGCTGCACTACCATGCGGTGGACGTGTTCGTCCGCCAGGACGAGCTAAAATCCCGCCCGCCCGCCAGGCTGGAAGACCTGCTGACCATCCCGCTGGCGGACCGGCCGAACTGGAACCCTAAGCAAGTGCAGCAGGAGCTGGACAACAACGCGCAGGGGCTTCTGGGCTACGTGGTGCGCTGGGTGGACCAGGGGGTGGGCTGCTCAAAGGTGCCGGATATTCACGATGTGGCGCTGATGGAAGACCGCGCGACGCTGCGCATCTCCTCGCAGCATATCGCCAACTGGCTGCACCACGGCATCGCGAGCAAGGAACAGGTGATGGAAACCCTCAAGCGCATGGCGCTGGTGGTGGACCAGCAGAACGCGAGCGACTCGGCGTATAGGCCGCTCGCCCCCGGCTATGATGGCCCGGCCTTCGCCGCCGCCTGCGAGCTGGTGTTCGAGGGCCGCAACCAGCCCAACGGCTATACCGAGTTCGTGCTGACCCGCCGCCGCCGCGAGGCGAAGGCCGTGGGGTGAAGCCTGCCGCTGGTGAGCAACTACGCCGGGGCGATCATCAACGTGTCCTTCCAGGAGACGCAGGCGGAAAAGGTGACATTCTACGCCCCGTGATGGCCGGGCTGGTGTACCGCTTGGCGGCGCCGGTTCCTGCTCAACCAGAGGCTGGTGCGGCTGGATGTGCGCAGCCACGCTTCGCTGGCGCCGCAAACCGCCTGAGGCGGGGTTCAGCCCGGCTGCGCCGTTTCGGGTTCGCCGCCGGCCAGGGCTTCATCCACCTTGGCATGGAGCTCCAGGTGAAGCTGGTGCAGCTCGGCCATTAAAATCTGCATATCCTGCACGGTTTCCATCACTGCGTCGTGCTGCTCCTTGGCCAGTTTGTCCGAGGAGCGCGCGGCCAGGATGGTGCCCACCCCCAGCAATGGCAGGGCCACAAGCTGCAAGACGCCGGAGCTGGCGTATTGCACGAAGGGCATTGCGGCCGGCCATTTCAGCGGCAACAGGGAAAATACCAGGCAGAACCAGAAAAACCCCATGGTCGCGAAAATCTGGTTCGAGCGGATGGCGATTGTATCGTTGATCCTGGATATTTTATCCAGCGGCAGTTTTTTGACGACTTCAGGCGGTTTCAACGGTTGATCCTTTTGTGATGACGCGGAACAAACCATAAATCAGCCGATTCGTCGCGCCGGAAATTTACCGCACCGAGATCGACACCGGCGCGAAGACCATCGCGCGGCGTTCCACCGGGGGCGGCGGACGGCGGCAGCAAATGATCCAGTAGGGCAGTACGACCAACAAGGTCCAGACAAAGTTGAATGCCAGTTGCTCACGCCCTTCAACCGGGAGCTGGAAGGGAAAGGATGCCAGGTCCAGCAGCCAGAGGGTGCGCCACAGCAGGCCGGTGACGCGGGCGGCGGGCATGAATGCCTGATGCTTCGGCTCGCGGGCCTCATGCGCGCGTATTTGCAGAAACGTGGCGATGACCATGATGCCGAGGCTGAAGGCGTCCTGGTAGAAATCAGTGCCGGGAAACGTATCAAACCGATGAATCCACACCACCCCTACCCCGGCGCCGAGCACGGTGCAGACTTTGGCCACCGTATAGAGCGGGATGGCAAACAACTGCCCGGCCAGATTGACCACCGGCTGTAACGCCCGGTCAATAATGAAATCGTCAACCGCCTTGGCGAAGGTGATGAGTTTGCTGGCCAATTTTGCGCGTCCCCTCCTGCCCTATTCTTCCGCGTTCAGTGCTCGCCGTAAAGAAAATTCTGCCGATTTGAGTTTTTGAGCAGCCTCCGCCGCCGGTAGGCCGCGCAACAGCATCAGCGCCGCCGTCTTCACATGGTCATGACACTGCGCCAGTGCAATGCGCGCGGCGGTTTCATCGGCGCCGGTGATGTCCATCGTCATACGCAGGGCGCGGCGGCGCAGTTTTGCGTTGGTGGCGCGCATGTCCACCATGTAGGGGCCGAACACCTTGCCCTGGCGCAGCATCACCGTGGAGGAGAGCGTATTGAGTGCGATTTTCTGCGTGGTGCCGGCGGAGAGCCTGGTTGAACCGGCGATCACCTCCGGGCCGGAGGCAATCTGCACAGCGATCTCTGCCAATTCGGCCAGGGGAGAGCCGGGGTTGTTCACAATCGCCCCGGTGAGTGCGCCAAGCCCGCGCGCATAACGCACCGCGGCCAGGGTGAAAGGCGTGGCGCCGGAGGCCGCGATGCCGACCAGCGCATCGGCGGCGGTGAAATGATGCGCCCGCAGCGCGGCAGCACCGGCCTGTGTGTCGTCCTCGGCCCCCTCCGCCGCCTGGATGAATGCTGCCGTGCCGCCGGCCAGTAGCGGCACGATAATCCCCGGCGGCAGGCCGAAGGTTGGGCCGCATTCCACCGCATCCAGCAGGCCCAGACGCCCGGAAGTGCCAGCCCCGGCATAAAACAGCCGCCCGCCCGCCCGCAGCCTTGCCGCCACCGCATCGGCCAGCGCGGCCAGGGCGGGAGCCACGGCGTTCAGCGTGGATTGCGCCGCCGCCTCTTGCGCCAGAAACGCCCGGATGATTTCCAGCGTTGGCCGTTCGTCGAGATCCGCCAGCGCCGCCTGCGCCGCCTCGGTGCCGCGCGGCGTGGTTAGCGCAGGGGTGGCGGCCCCAGCGGTCCACACCCGTTGTATGGAAAAATCATCGCCCCACCAGATGATGTCCGCCCGCTGGCCGGGTGCCAGCCGCCCACGGTCAACCAGCCCCAGCGCTTCGGCGGGGCGGGAGGTGGCGGCGGCCAGCGCGGTCTCGGGCGGTACGCCGTAAGAGATCAACCGCCGCACGCCCTCATCGAGCGTGATCCCCGCCCCGGCAATGGTGCCATCAGCGCGCAGCCCCACCCCCTGCGGGCCGAGCCGGGCCGGCGCGCCGCCAAACTCACGCACCGCGCCTGGCTCCAGCCCGGCAAGCAGGATCGAGTCGGTCACCGCGATGGCGCGCGGACAGGCGGCGAACGCCAATTTCAGCAGCAGCGGGTCCACATGCACGCCATCGGCGATGAGGCAGGGGGACAGCCGCGCGTCGTTCAACGCCACCCCCGGCGCGCCAGGGGCGCGGTGGTGCAGCGGCGGCTGCGCGTTGAACACATGCGTGACCATGCGCGCGCCCGCATCCACCCCGGCACTCATCTGCGACGCCGTGGCATCGGTATGCCCCAGCGAGACCGTTACCCCCGCTGCCGCCAGGCGCTGGATCGCCGCCAGCGCGCCGGGAAGCTCGGGCGCCAGGGTGAGCAGGCGCAACACCGCGCGCATTGGCGGCATCGCCAGCAGCTCATCCAGCGCCGCCGCATCGGGCAGGCGCAGGTGCTGCGCCGGATGCGCCCCGCGCCGCGCGGGCGCCAGAAACGGCCCCTCCAGATGCAGCCCGAGAATCGCCCCGTGCCGCGCCATGGCCCCGGCCACATTGGCGGCGGCGGCATGTAGGACTTCCAGCGGCGCGGTTATCACGGTTGGCAGCACCGAGGTTACGCCGCATTCCGCCAGTTTCGCGATGTAGCCGTCCCACTGCGCCGGGGTTGCTGTTGCGCAATCCACGCCGAAGGCGCCGTTGTTGTGCAGGTCGATAAGCCCCGGGCTGAGAAAGCCATGCGTGAGGCAAATATCAGCCTCCACATTCCCGGAAAAAATTTTTACGATCCGTCCATCGCGGATTTCAACGGCGCCGGGGCCGGTGAAGGCGCCGCCGGAGACTAGGTTAGGCGCGGAGATGATCATATTTTTCCACAGAAGCTGGTGCCGGGTGCGGGATTTTAACCCCCGGCCTTCGGTTTACAAAACCCAAAAAAACTCAACTGCTGGCCTAATGATTTTCAAACTGTGCCTTTCGGGCCGGTGGGTTATACAAAACTGAGGCATCATTGACCGGTGAAGGTCGTGTCCCCGCTGGTGGTGTAGGTTGCCGGTTATCGGCCTGCCGTAGCGACCAGCGCAACGGCTACCGCGATCGCGACTGGGAGACCCGGCTGGGACAGTCGAGTTGCGCATCGTGCGGGTCATACCTCATCAGGGTGATAGAAACCTCTGTCCTTCAGTCAAGCTCCCCCATAGTCCCACCTGTTACGGTGAGGACGACATGCGAACCTTATAGCACGGGGACTTGATAGCATGGGGACTTGCACTGGCGGAATGAGCAGCCGCCGGAAAATCACGGTGTGACCAAGCATCCCCACACCGAAAGAGCCGCCCCCATGAAAACCCGCACGATCGCGGTCAACTCAATCCCAAAAAATTATTTTTGCCACGTATCATACTGCCGCAGGCAAATCATGAAGCCGAGAGCGTGATTGCTTTACATCAATCACGCTCTCGGGATGTTTTGGCGGGCAAGTTCAGGCGGCAAACAC
>NZ_JAQTZC010000093.1 GCF_028687955.1 Acidocella sp. | reverse complement strand
GCCTTGGCGGCGGCGGCCTCGAACTGCATGCGCTCGACCGCGATTTCGCGCGCCTCGTACATCGCGGCGGTGAAATTCTCCAGCTCCACATTGCGGCCCACCGTGCCCAGCCCCGAGAGCACACCGCGATGCGCGACATGATAGACGCAGCTGCCCATCACCATCTCCACCGGGCGGTAGCCGGCATGCAGCAGGGACCAGAAATCCTGGCCCGATAAATCCGAGGTGAAGGGCCCGCCATCATGCGCGCGGAAACCCTTATGGCCCTCGCCATGCACAACGCCGGTGCCAATGGCGATGAATTCAAGCAATTGTTCGTCCCACTCCAGGCGTTTGATGGTGAGTTTGACACCAACAATGCCATCGGCGCCCATGGCGGAGGCTTCGGCGCGCATACGCGACATCGCCAGCTCGCGGGCGTGATACATCGCCTTGGAGAGCACATCCATCTCCTGGCTCTTGGACCATGAGCCGTATTGGATGCCGACGTGATACACGCAGGAGCCGACGCACAGGCCAATAGGCTCGAACCCCGCCTTGCGCACCAGCAGGAATTCGTTGACCGAAAAATCGGAGGTGAAGACCCCGGTGGAATGCGCGCTGCCGCGCAAGCCTTTCAAACGCTCCTGCGCGTGGGCGGGAAGATCCAATGTCATGGCTAGATGGCTCCGTCTTGTTCGTGGCTGGCGTAGGATTGGTGGTGCGGCTTGCGGCCCTGTAGCGGGGTTTTGCCGGCGCACATGTCCACCATCATCGAGATGTCATGCGGCAGGGGCGTGCCGCGCCGCGCGTCCACCGTTGTGGCGATGACGATATAGCGCGCGAGGTATTCCTTGAACTTGCGTTCGTTCACCTCGCGTTCGCGGTCAAACATCTGGGAGAAATTCACATGCGCGAGCACGCCGTTGCCACGCGGGCGGGCGGATTCGCGCAAATTCGCATGCGCGCGGTTGCGCACGTCGTTCCACAGGGATGAGAGCTGCGGCGCCTCGATATTGCCCATCCACGCCTGGTTGGCGCTGTTGTTCCAGTCGCTCAGCCATTGGTAATGCGCGCCGATGGCGATGCCGGTGGGGACCACATCAGCCTCCAGCAGTTTCACGAATTCCAAGGCCGGGACGGTGGCGATGACCGGGTCTGACGAAGCGGGCAGGCCCTCGATTTTCACCGCCGTGCCGAGCAGGGTGAAATCCATGCTCTCGCCGGCCTCGAGCGGGATGGTGCGCATCTTCACATCCAGCACCGCGTTGGCGCCGCAGGCCTTGGCCTCTTGCGCCAGGCGGGAAAGAGCGGCTTCCCAGCCCTGGGAATGGCCCAGGGTCCATGAAAAACCGTAATGCAGCCAGCAGGTGGCGGAGATGGCGGCGATGGGTTTAAGCCCGTGCGAGCGCGTGATGAGCAGCTCCGCCGGGGTGAGGGTCGCCATCCAGGGTTTGGCGCCGGAGGCAGCGCCTTGCAGGCGCTCCAGCGTGGCGGTGGGGATGCGGTTGCCGCGCAGGCTCATGAGAATATCCGCCTGGCGGCGCAGCTCATCCGGCGCGGGGGCCTTGGGTTTGAAGTAGTCGAAGAGTCCCATCAGCTTGCCATGAATTGTTGCAGCGAGGCGCTCAGGCTTTGCGCATGGGCGGAGGCGGTTGCGGTCTCCTGCGTGAGGCGGGCGAACCATTCGGCCGGGTCCATGGTCTTGGTGCTGAGGGTGACGCCCCGCACCACCATGGCGATGCTGGCCTGCAAGCGGCCGCCGGCAAGCTCCAGCTGGTAGCGGTTTTCACCAAGCTCGATGCTGATGCCGGTGATGGTGCCGGTTTTGGCGAAGAAGCCTTTTTTCTCCTGGATGGTGACCAGCGCGGGCATCGCCTCCTTCAACCGCAGGGCGAAGGCGCCGAGGTTGCTCTGGGCATCGGCTGAGAAGCGGCGCAGCCAGGCGGCCTGCATGTCAAAATCCAGCTCGCTCATGGGGCGATGGCCCGCGCGTTGGCGCCTTGCATGCCGCGCACCAGTTTATCCCGGATTTCAGCCAATTTCTGCTCGCGCCCGGCATCGGCGGCGGCGACTTCGCGTTCGATGTCGATAACCTCGTTCATGCTGGCGATGGCTTCATCGGCCACCTGGGCCAGAACCTCGATATTGCGCGGATCGCCGCCGAGCGAGCGGGCGGCGGAGGTGGCGGCCTCATGCGCGCCCTTGGCGGCAAGCAGGGTGATCTGGCGGTTGGCCTCTTCCAGCTTGGCCGAAGCCTCGGCGGCATTGCGGATTTCCACCTGCACCACGGCCTGGGAGGCCACGGCCATGAGGCGGGGGATGACCACCAGCAGGCCGTTGGAGATTTTCATCATGCGGGTTTCAGCCGCCGAGCGGTTCTGGCCGATGATGGGGATGAGCATGGCCGAGCCGACCAGGGCCTCGCGCATATCCGCCACCTTGCTCCGGAAATTGGCGAGGGCGCCGCGGAACGCCTGGACCTCGGCGGCGTCCGCGGGGTCGTTGGTTTGCACGGCATGCTGGCGCTTGGCTTCCAGCTCGGCCTGGGCGCGGTCCAGCGCGATCTGCCCGGCGGCAATTTCCACCTTCAGCCCGTGCAGGGATTGGCGGATGGCCAGCGCCTGCTGGTCCAGCAGCTCGATGGTGACGGCAAGATCAGCCTTGGTTTTGCGCGCCTTGGCTTGTTGGTCGTCCATGAGGGTGAGGAATTTTTTGCGGTTTTCGGCAAAGCCCTTGAAGGCGGTGTTGGCATCCGCGATGGCGCCGAGCAGCTTGCCAACCAAGCCCTTGCGCGCGCCGGCCTGGGATTCGGCCTGGAGATCCTGGATACGCAGGATTTTGATGCCGTCAATCACCGAGGCGGCGATGCGCCCGGCCTCGCCCGCGTCGCCCAGGCGCACCCCGGTGAGGAGCTGGCGGGAGGCGGCGGCGATGTTGGCCAATACGCCGTCACCATGGGCGAGCAGGGTGGTGGTCTGGGCAAAGTCTATCTTGGCCGCCGAGACGGTGGCGGCGGCAAGGTCTTCAGGGGGCAGGTTGGCGACTTCCACCAGCCGTTCGGGCGCGGGTTCGGGCGCCAGGACGGGGTTGGCGGCGGCGGGTGTGAGCGCCTGCGCCAGGGCGGGGGCTGGCGGGTCCAGATTATCAAACACGGAAAGGTCGAGCGGGGCGGCGGAAATCGTCTGAGGCATGCTGAACTCCGGCGGATGGCGGTAGCCTAGCTTAAGGCGGCGTGGCTGGGCAACCGCACAAAAAAAGGGGCGGCACCTTGCGGTACCGCCCCTGGTTATTGCGATTAAGAGGTTAGTATTCCTCGTCCGCGACGTAGGAGCCGATGCGTTGCACCAGATCCGGGTTACGCTTGGCCAGGATGGTGCCGTAGATGACCGAGAAGATCAGCAGGGCGACCGACAGCTTGGGATAGAGGTTGAACGGATAGGGCTGGCCGGGCTGCACCAGACCCCAGAGCGGGAACAGCATGGCGCCGGTGCCCACCAAGGGGAGGATGAGATGCTTGATCGGGCTGAAATCCTCGCGGTGGTAACGCAGCATGTAAACCGGGAGGGCCAGGTTGGTGAGCAGGTAGGTCACGATCACAGGGATGGTGCCCAGGGTGCCTGTGTCGCCGAAGAGGGTGACGGGATCAATGTTGTAGGCATAGCCGAACACCAGCACGATCGCCAGGGCGACGAGGATGTAGGTCCACATCGCGGCGTGCGGGGTTTTGTACTGCGGGTGGATTTTGCCGAAGAAGACCGGCAGCAAGCCCTCACGCGAGGAGCTGAACAGAATGCGCGCCTGCGCATTGGTCAGACCGATGAGGGAGGAGAAAATGCTGGTCACGCCGGCGATGTAGGCGACGATGAGTAGCCCGGCGGCGGAAGCCTTGAAGGCATCGACGAAGGGGATGGTGGAGGCGCTGATCGCGGTGAGATTGTTCTTGAAGGCGTTCTCGGTCGCGAAGGCGAGGAACATATAGAGGATGCCGATGGCCAGCGTGCCGGTGATGAGCGCGCGCGGCACGTTACGGCGGGGGTTAGTGGTCTCCTCAGCCAGCATGGCCGAGTTTTCCCAGCCGATGAAGAGGTAGACGGCGAGGGGGAAACCAAGGCCGATGCCCTTCCAGCCGCCGGTGATGCTGGAGAACATCAGAGGATGCCAGGAGAGGGTGGCGCGGCTGACCCAGAGCATGATGACCGCGCCGATGAGCAGCAGGATCAGCTCGAAATAGAAGAAGATCGCCGCCCAGGTGGTGGACAGGCTGATGCCGCGCGAGACGAGCAGGCCGACGATGCCGGTGACGATGACGCTGAGCACCTGCCAGGGGATGTTGACGCCAAGGAAGAGATGAAGCGTGCTCGCGGCCCAGCCGCCGGCGATGACGACGACCGAGGAGGCCGCGATGCAATAGCCGACCACCACGAAGATGGAGGCGGCGGCACCGGCGAACGGGCCAAAGGACATGCCGATGAAGGTGACGAAGGAGCCGGTGCTGGGGCGGTATTTGGAGAACTCGGCCAGCGTGTTGGTGAGGAAGAGAATAACGACCATCGCGGTGAAGATGGTGAGCGGGGCGCCGACACCGGCACCGGAGACGATAAGACCGAAGCCGAAGAAAAAACTCATGGCCGGGGCGATGTTCGCCAATGTGGAGGCGATAATCTGGGATAGTCCCAGGCTATCCTTGGCGAGACGATGCCCGTCTCGTGCTGGTGCGCTCATGCTGTTTTTGCTCCCATTTTATGTTGTGGATGTAATCGCACAGTAAGCTTTCGATCCAAACCGCTGACTCGTCAACTTCCTGAACGTGAAGGCCGGGCTTTGGGAGAGCGCATCCAAACCACGATTGCCTCTATAATGGCCGACTGCCGTTGCGGCTGCCCGGTTTTGGTGCAGTTTCACGCTTCTGCGATAAGCCGCCCGCTTTCCTGCACACCCAGGGCCTGGAGGGTTTTCAGCGCCGCGTTGAGGCCACGGTTGAGCTGTTGCGCGCGGCGGTTGGCCCCGGCGGAGCGCTTGGCGAAACGGGCCAGGGCGAAGCGCAACGCCTCGGCCAGGCCGGCGGCGTCCTCTTGCTCGATCTGGCGCAGTTGCGCGGCGGCGGCCGCCAGGTTGCAGGCACCAAGCTGGCCCATGGTGTCAGTTATTTCGGCAAATGCCGGCGCGGCGGATTTGAGCGCCATTTCCACCACCACGGCGGCGGCGGAAATCTCATTCGGCTTGCCGGTGAGCATTAAACGATCGAGGGCTTGCAGCTTGCGGCTGAGGTCTTCCACCAGCTCCACCCCTTGTTGCAGGATCTGCGCGACGGAATGCGATGCAGGGTTTGCCGGAAGGGAGCGGAACTGCCCAGCGATGCCCATTATTTTGCTCCTTTCATCACCGTGGCGATGGCCTGGGCGAGGTTTTCAGGCGTGACGCTGTAGGAGCCGGACTGGATGGCGCTGCGAATTTGCGCCACCGCGGCGTGGTTGATGCCATCAGCCGCGCGGGCGGCGCCCAGGAGCTGGGTGCTGGTTTGAGCAGCGGCGCTCAGGGTCACGGAATCAGTCTGCGCGGGAGTGCTAGGAGCCGCGGCGGCGGGCGATTGAGGGGCGGCGGGTGTCGCGGCCGTTGCAAGCGGAAGCGGCGTTTGGGGGCGTGGCGGGATTGTGTTTGTCATGCGGCGATCGCGCTTTCAAATGATTTTATCATGTCACGGTCCAGGAAGGCCAGGGCGGTCTCGAAATCGTCCAGCGCGGCCGGGCTGTTCTCGGTATTGGCGCGGAACAATGTGTAGCGCAACGCGGTGTAAATTGTCATCAAGGCTGGGCCGAGGGTTGAATCCGGCTCAGTATTGAGGATGCCGGCCATGACGTCCAGCAATTGGTCCGCGCGCAGGATCATTTCCGACTTGGCTTGAATGTCGCCAGCCTCGATCGCCGCTTTCGCGCGTTTGCCGTAAAAGCGCAGGCCGCGCCAGCCTTGGCGCAGCCAGGAGACATCCGCCTCGCCGTCAAACATGCCAGCCCGGTAGCCTGTTGTTATGTCCATGCTCATGTCCGATTAACCCTAGCTCTACAGTTGCATTTTTGATTTGAGGTGAGCACGTCTTGCTATTGCTTGATGGTTCCGTCTGAATATTGACCATTTTAGGATGCGCTCGACGGGGAGTTGCCGTTGCGCGAGCTTCAGGGT
>NZ_JAQTZC010000092.1 GCF_028687955.1 Acidocella sp. | reverse complement strand
TCTTCTCCTTGAAGGCCCGGATGCCCTCGGCGTAATCGGCGCTGTTGTACACCACCCGGCGCAGGCCCTGGATGCGCTCGAAGTCTTCCGGCGACATGGTGTGGGCGCCGGCCAGGATGCGCAGTTGTTCCTTCATCACCGAAATGGACAGCGGCGCGTTGGCAGCGATGCGGCGGGCCATGGCGTAGGTGTGTTCCTCCAGCTCGGCCTTGTCCACCACTTGGTTGATGATGCCGAGACTGCACAAGCGCTCGGCCGGAATCGGATCGGCGGTGAACAGCATTTCCTTGCCGATGCGCAGGTTGGCCGCGTTGAGGAAGGTCAGCAGACCGCCGACGTTGTAGGGCACATTGAGCTTGGCCGGCGTGGCGGCGAAGGTGGCGTCGGTCGCCGCCAGGATCAAATCGCAGGCAAACACCGTTTCACACGCCCCCCTGAGTACAAACGCGTTGCGCGAGTGGCAAGCAGTTCATCCCCGCTCGCGCGGGGAACACTTGTCCGCGTGTCATTTTCAGGATTTCGCGTGCGGTTCATCCCCGCTGGCGCGGGGAACACCATGCGGTGAGCTCCCCGGTGCTGGATTGAGTCGGTTCATCCCCGCTGGCGCGGGGAACACCTTGAGCTGCCCCTTACCGGCGCTGGCCTCGGTCGGTTCATCCCCGCTGGCGCGGGGAACACCATGCGTGCAAGGGGTGCGAACGTCAAAGATTCGGTTCATCCCCGCTGGCGCGGGGAACACCCGGACGCGTCGCCAAAAGAGACATTCCAGCCGCGGTTCATCCCCGCTGGCGCGGGGAACACCAGCAGATGCGTTGGTCCATGCAGACCGTGGTCGGTTCATCCCCGCTGGCGCGGGGAACACCGCCGGGCCGTGCCGCAGACCGCCGCAGCAACCGGTTCATCCCCGCTGGCGCGGGGAACACAACGAACGATACGAGCGCAATAAGCCGACCCTCGGTTCATCCCCGCTGGCGCGGGGAACACACAGCAACATAGGCGACGTTTCGGTTAAAGGGCGGTTCATCCCCGCTGGCGCGGGGAACACACTCTCGGATTACACAAAGGAAGCACAGGTTGCGGTTCATCCCCGCTGGCGCGGGGAACACGCATCCAGAGGATTGACGTATTCCCGGTTAGTCGGTTCATCCCCGCTGGCGCGGGGAACACGATTCGTGGTAAATGCCATCGGCGTCAATTTGACGGTTCATCCCCGCTGGCGCGGGGAACACTGCGGCCCCTCGAGGACCAAGCAGTAGTCGAACGGTTCATCCCCGCTGGCGCGGGGAACACCCCTTGGATCAGGTTGCGCTGTTGGCGTAGTGCGGTTCATCCCCGCTGGCGCGGGGAACACAGTCCCGTGGCTACGGCGCCGGCTGGGAAGCCCGGTTCATCCCCGCTGGCGCGGGGAACACGCCCAAGGGAGCGGCTGAACGGTCTCCGTCATGCGGTTCATCCCCGCTGGCGCGGGGAACACCTCGTGACGCACGAGTGCCCCGCAACCCGCATGCGGTTCATCCCCGCTGGCGCGGGGAACACCTTGTAGATGTCGGCCGTCAGGTAGTTGGCTGCGGTTCATCCCCGCTGGCGCGGGGAACACGACGCTGCGCCCGAGTGCGGGTGTTTCGTGGACGGTTCATCCCCGCTGGCGCGGGGAACACCAATGCCCTGGCGGTGCAGGTGGCCGCTCGCCCGGTTCATCCCCGCTGGCGCGGGGAACACCTGACTGGCCGCCAGTTTGGCCGCCTCGGTGGCCGTTCATCCCCGCTGGCGCGGGGAACACCGGCCGACACCGAGCATGGTGTCCCATGCGGACCGTTCATCCCCGCTGGCGCGGGGAACACGCAATCCCGAACACCTTCGACGCCGCCGTCGGCCGTTCATCCCCGCTGGCGCGGGGAACACTTGCGCATCCAGGTGGCGAAGAGGTTGCGGACCCGTTCATCCCCGCTGGCGCGGGGAACACCATCATCAGGTTCACGGTGATGCCGAAACCAACCGTTCATCCCCGCTGGCGCGGGGAACACGGTGTAGTGCTCTTTTTGGGCGGCCCAGCTGTCCCGTTCATCCCCGCTGGCGCGGGGAACACTCCCGCTGACGCTCTCCTTTTTTACCGAGGCCCCGTTCATCCCCGCTGGCGCGGGGAACACTCCTCGTCAGCCGGAGTTTCGGGCTGCTTTTCCCGTTCATCCCCGCTGGCGCGGGGAACACGTGCTGCTAATTTGGTTTTTGGTTTAAATAATCCGTTCATCCCCGCTGGCGCGGGGAACACGACCTCAACTTCCGTGGCTTCATAGCCGTAACCCGTTCATCCCCGCTGGCGCGGGGAACACGGACCGATATTTAGGCCGATAGACCACCGACTCCGTTCATCCCCGCTGGCGCGGGGAACACCGCGCGACTCTCCCCCCAGACGCCTATTTGCACCGTTCATCCCCGCTGGCGCGGGGAACACCTCGCGCCGCACGGCAGCGTAGAGCACATCCTCCGTTCATCCCCGCTGGCGCGGGGAACACAGTGACGAATACGACTCCGCTGTTGCTGCATCCCGTTCATCCCCGCTGGCGCGGGGAACACCTCGTGGGCGCTTGCAGTGCGGGGTTCGTCAGCCGTTCATCCCCGCTGGCGCGGGGAACACTTTGCGGGAGAGCGTTCGGGGCGACGCTCGGCGCGTTCATCCCCGCTGGCGCGGGGAACACCCGATGCTGGACGGTGACGCCAAGGTCTGGGGCCGTTCATCCCCGCTGGCGCGGGGAACACACTTCATCTATCCACATGAAAAACAACGGAATTTCATGTACTCAAAATTCTACCGAGGAAACGACTTGCATATGGCATTTATAAATTGTTAAAGATCGGGGCCTTCTACCTCAGGGTGAAAACTGACAAGGCGCACACCATCCCAATCAGCAGGCATCCGCCGATTCGCACCAAGGGTCTGGAACTCAAAGCCCGCCTCATTATTGGTACGCCACATCATTACGGCATTCCCGTCCTCTATGCCGGCCTCGACCTGGCTCCAGATATGTTCCCGAACCTTCCTGGAGTAGTTGCCTACGTAGACACCGGCCCGCACTTCCAAAAGCCACACGGCCAGGCGGCCGCGCAACCTGGGCGGGGCGTTTTCAAGAACGATGACCAGCATCGCCGATTCCATCCAGGTTAGGAATAGCAGGTGCGACAGATTCCGCCGGGGCATCCGGACGCGGGATTTCCCCTGCGGCCAGAATTTCCTCGATGTCTGGAATGATCCGCTCAAGCAGACGAGTCTGCCGGAAGATGTCTCGACAGGCCAGCCGTACGGCCCTTTCCGCATTGGGGGGAGCTGCAGCAGCCACCTGAAAGGCAGCGGGCACGACTGTTTCAAACTTGTAGATATCAGCCACGTCATAGACAAAAGACAGTGGCTTACCTGTGTGAATGAACCCCACCGCCGGCGCATAACCCGCGGCAAGAACTGCTGCCTCGGTAACGCCATAAAGTGCCGCAGTGGCGGACGACAGGCAACGGTTGGGCAAATCAGAAACATCCCAATTGTCAGGGTTGTAGTCGCGCCCGGACCACTTGACCCCGAACTTCTGAGCCAGGAGTTGATACGTACGACGTACGCGCGCGCCCTCGATTCCTCGCAGTTGTTCGACACTACGCCGAGCCGGGGGCTCCTCACCAAAGCGCACTGCGTACATCTTGCGCACGACCTTCAACCGCAGGGTTTCATCCAGCGCCAGCTTGGCCTGGTAGAGCAGGCGATCAGCCCGAGCACCGCCCGGTTGGCCGGAGGAATAGACCCGCACCCCGGCCTCCCCCACCCACACCAGCAGCGTTCCCACTCGTGCCGCCAGCGCAGCAGCCCGGTGGGAAACCCGGGTTCCGGGCTCCAGCATGATGCAGGCCACGCCACCAACCGGAATATGAGTGAGCACAGGACGCACCCGAAAGCCCTGTTGATCCACGACGACAAAGGCGCCGTCGACCACATCAATTTCGCCTTTCTCAACGAAGACGATTGAGAGGCGCTCCTTGATGGGAATGGGTTTGAGGGGCGGGAGCATGGCTCACCCCCTAACCCAGGGCTATCGCACCTATATGACATAGCTTCACCCTGAGCCTCGTTCACAGTGATGCATTTACGAATCCCCTGTTCACAGCCCCTGATTTTGTGTAGTTTCCTCGTCTTTTGGGGTGCCCATGCAGACGAGGAAAGTGATGCCGCTCACGCAGATTTTTGTCTCGATCTCCGATCCACGCAGCGCCCGGCAGGTCAGGCACGATTTGTCCGAGTTGCTCACGGTCGCGGTGTGCGCCGTGCTGTGCAGCGCGGACGAGTTCTCCGACATCGAGGCGTGGGCCAAGGAACGTATCGACTGGCTGCGAGACTTTCTGGTGCTTGAGCATGGCATCCCCTCGCACGACACGTTTGGACGCGTCTTTGCCGCGCTCAATCCGCGCGAGTTCGAAGCCGCCTTTCGGAGCTGGGTTGGGCAGTTGATTCCTGCCTTGGGTGAGGATGCGGTCGTCGCCATTGATGGGAAGACCAGCCGGCGCAGCACGACCAAGGCCGCAGCGAGTCCTTTGCACCTGGTCAGCGCCTTCGCCGCCGACGTCGGCCTCGTGCTCGGTCAGACCGCGACGGCCGAGAAGTCCAATGAGATCACGGCGATTCCCGAGTTGCTGGCGACGCTCGCGTTGAACGGCTGTGTCGTCACCATCGACGCGATGGGCACCCAGACAGGGATTGCGAAGGCGATTCGTGAAGGTGGTGCCGACTACGTGCTGTGCGTGAAGGATAACCATCCCAAGCTCGTCGAATCCTTCCTGCTCGCCCAGGCAGGCGTGGGCGGCACTCTGACGCCAAATTCCACAACGGAGAGCCGCGAGGAGGGGCACGGTCGAACGGAAGTGCGCCGTTGCTGGGCGTTCGATGCGGTGGGTTGCCTCTACAGGGCCGAACAGTGGGCAGACCTGAAGAGCTTCGCGATCGTTGAGCGCGAACGGACCGTCGGCACAAAAACCCATTGCGAGCGGCGCTACTACATCAGCTCCCTGCCTGCGGATGCAAAGCGGATTGCTCATGCGGTGCGCAGCCATTGGGAGATCGAAAACCGCCTTCATTGGTGTCTCGATGTCCAGTTTGGCGAGGACCAGTCCACCGTGCGCACCGGATACGCCGCCAACAACCTCGCCATCGTTCGCCACATCGTGATGAACCTGCTTCGCCTTAATACGTCACGCAAGGGCAGCATCAAGACCAAGCGGATGCTGGCCGCCACTTCCGATACGTTCCGCGCTGAATTACTCGGCTTCATGACATGAAGGTGCGATTGCCCTGGCCGTCTCGGCCTGCGCCCGGTCGAGGACATAGCCGCCCAGTTCGCGGCGCCACACGATGGGCACCTGGAAGCGCTCGCGCAGGTATTCGATATCGCGCTTGAGGGTTGCCGGCGAAACCTCCAGCGTTTCAAGCAGCTGCCGTGTGCTGACGCAGCGGGATCGGGAAAGCAGCTGACGGATCAGGTAGAAGCGCTCGGTACGGTCCATCGCAGGCTGTCCAGTAAGAACTGGCGAGCATGGCACGTATTCAATACGCTTACAGCGAACTACTTCACTTGCCCTCCGGGCGTTTAGCTGGGCTCACTCGCCCCTGAACACCGGCTTCCTCTTCTCCTTGAAGGCCCGGATGCCCTCGGCGTAATCGGCGCTGTTGTACACCACCCGGCGCAGGCCCTGGATGCGCTCGAAGTCTTCCGGCGACATGGTGTGGGCGCCGGCCAGGATGCGCAGTTGTTCCTTCATCACCGAAATGGACAGCGGCGCGTTGGCAGCGATGCGGCGGGCCATGGCGTAGGTGTGTTCCTCCAGCTCGGCCTTGTCCACCACTTGGTTGATGATGCCGAGACTGCACAAGCGCTCGGCCGGAATCGGATCGGCGGTGAACAGCATTTCCTTGCCGATGCGCAGGTTGGCCGCGTTGAGGAAGGTCAGCAGACCGCCGACGTTGTAGGGCACATTGAGCTTGGCCGGCGTGGCGGCGAAGGTGGCGTCGGTCGCCGCCAGGATCAAATCGCAGGCAAACACCGTTTCGCAGGCGCCGCCCCACACGCTGCCTTCGATCATGGCGATGACCGGTGCCGAAAAGGTCTCGATCTCGCGGACCAGCTTGCGCAGCGGGTCGCGCCAGGCCAGGGGGT
>NZ_JAQTZC010000024.1 GCF_028687955.1 Acidocella sp. | reverse complement strand
GGGCGCATCAAATCCAAAAACGCATCTAATTTATCCGTCGCCCCGGTCAGCTCAAATATAAAACTCTCGGTCGAGGCATCAATCACCCGCGCGCGGAACGCATCGGCCAGGCGCAGCGCCTCCTGGCGCGCATTGCCGGTGCCCACCACTTTAATCAGCGCTAGTTCCCGCGCCAGATGCGGTCCCTCCTTGGATAAATCAGCAACCTTATAAACCGGCACCAGCCGGCCGAGCTGCGCCTTGATCTGCTCGATCACCATCTCCGTGCCCGAGGTCACGATGGTGATCCGGCTCTTGCTGCCATCGCGCTCCACCGGCGCCACCGTCAAACTGTCAATATTATAGCCCCGGCCCGAAAAAAGCCCGATAACCCTGGCCAGAACGCCAGACTCGTTTTCCACCAGCACTGAAATCGTGGCGGAGCGCATATTTGTGTCAGACATTATACCAGCGCCAATCCTGCATCGGTTACACCGGGGTTGCCGCCATTTTTATGCTCGGGCCCCAGCAACATTTCATTATGCGCGGCCCCTGATGGTATCATCGGGAACACGTTTTCCTTCTCATCCACACAGATATCGGCGATCACCGGCCTATCCACCGCGAGCATCTCGGCAATCACCCGGTCGAGGTCCTCCACCCTCTCCGCGCGCAAGCCCACGGCATGGAAACTCTCCGCCAGTTTTACGAAATCCGGCAGCGCCTCGGAGTAGCTTTCCGAATACCGGTTGCCGTGCAGCAACTCCTGCCACTGGCGCACCATGCCCATGTATTTGTTGTTCAGGATGAAAATTTTCACCGGCAGCCGGTATTGCGCCAGCGTGCCCATCTCCTGGATGTTCATTAAAATGCTGGCCTCGCCTGCAATGTCGATCACTAGCGCATCCGGATGCGCCACCTGCACGCCCATCGCCGCCGGCAGCCCGTAGCCCATCGTGCCCAGCCCGCCGGAGGTCATCCAATGGTTGGGTTTGTCAAACTTGAAGTGCTGTGCTGCCCACATCTGGTGCTGCCCGACCTCGGTGGTGATAAACGTCTCCCGCCCCCGCGTCGCTTTATAAAGCTGCTCGATCGCGTATTGCGGCTTGATGATGCTGCCGCGTTCATGGTTTTGCGTAAAGCGCAACGAATCCTTGGACCGCCAGAAGTCGATCTGCTGCCACCATTTGGCAATCGCCTCGCGGTCTTGCATGCCGGCGTCATTTTTCCACGCCGCAATCAGCGCGCGCAACGTCGCCACCGCATCGCCGATAATGGCCACATCCACCGCGACTGATTTATTGATGCTGGAGGGGTCGATATCGGCATGAATTTTCTTCGAGCCGGGCGAGAACGCATTCAACCGCCCGGTCACCCGGTCATCGAACCGCGCGCCGATGTTCAACATCACATCCGCGCCATGCATCACCATATTGGCTTCATAAGTGCCGTGCATGCCCAGCATGCCGACAAATTGCGGGTCGGAGGCCGGATACGCCCCCAGCCCCATCAGCGTGGTGGTGCAGGGGAAGCCGGTCAGCCGCACGAATTCAATCAGCAGTTTGGCGGCTTCCGGCCCGGCGTTAATCACCCCGCCCCCCGCATACACAATCGGCCGCTCGCTGCGCTTGAGCAGCGCCACCGCCTCGGCGATGCGCGCCGGGTCCGGCTCGGTGCGCGGCCGGTAGCTGCGGTGCTGCGCCGTGCTTGCCTCGCTATAGGGCGCGGGGTTGATGAGAATATCCTTCGGCAGGTCGATCAGCACCGGCCCCGGCCGCCCGGTTTTGGCGACATGAAACGCCTCATGCACTACGCGCGTCAGATCCTGCGAGCGTTTCACGAGGTAGTTATGCTTGGTCGCCTGGCGGGTGATCCCGGTGGTGTCAGCCTCCTGGAAGGCGTCATTGCCGATCAGATGCGTCGGCACCTGCCCAGTCAGGCACACCAGGGGGATGCTGTCCATCAGCGCGTCCACCAGCCCGGTCACCGCATTGGTCGCACCGGGGCCGGAGGTCACCAGCACCACGCCCACCCTGCCGGTGGAGCGCGCGTAGCCCTCGGCCGCATGCACGGCGGCCTGCTCGTGGCGCACCAGAATATGCCGGATCGCGTTCTGCTGGAAAATGGCGTCATAAATCGGCAGCACCGCGCCGCCGGGATAGCCGAAGATAACATCCACCCCTTGTGCCTTCAGCGCCCGCAAAAGCGCCTCCGCGCCTGAGGCCATCATCTCGGTCGTAGTGATTGTACCGTCCATAACGATTCTACCGCCTGCCATTGCCTAGAGCCGCACCGCTACAGGCTCAGCCCCGGCGGGTCAACCGGGGGAATTTATAAAATTAACCAAATAGTCAATAAAACTTTTTGAAAGTTGCTCAAAACCTTCGATTCTTGATTGTATTATTTGCATATCAGGGGTGTCAGCAAGTTTCTGGTGCTTAAACCAGGTCAGCTGCCGCTTGGTATACTGGTGCGTCGCCAGCACCGCCCGCGCGGTGGCCTCGCTCAGCGTGATGCTGCCGCGCAGATACGCCCCCAGCTCGGGCACCCCATGCGCGCGCATCAGCGGCAGGCTGGCATCCAGCCCCAGGTTGAGGAAATTCCTCACCTCCTCAACCGCCCCGGTGTCCAGCATCGCGGCGAACCGCGCCGCAATCGCCTCTCGTAGCGCCTCGCGCGGCGGGTCCAGCAGAATCATCCGCACCCGCCAGCCTTCCAGCCGGTGTGTCGTCAGCCGCTGCCACGCCGCCAGCCCCTGGCCAGTGCCGATCAGCACCTCATAGGCCCGCGCCACCCGCTGGCTGTCTCCCGGCTTCAGCCGCAAGGCCGTCTCGGCGTCCAACCGCGCATGCAGCCCCGGCGCGCCCAGCGCCACGAGCAGCGCGCGCGCCTCGGTGCGCGCCTGCGCCCCAGGCTCGGGCACCTGCGCGATACCGTTGATCAGCGCGGAGAAATACATCCCCGTGCCGCCGCACAGAATTGGCAAGTTGCAGTTGTTCATCTCCGCCAGCGCCGCGCCGCGCCACCAGGCCGCATTGGCCGGCTCCGCCGCGGCGCGCACGCCATACAGCCGGTGCGGCGCCAGCGCCTCATCCTCGGGCGAGGGCCGCGCCGTAATCAGCCGTAATTCCCGGTAACACTGCATCGCATCGGTGTTGATGACCGTGCCCCCCAGCGCGCGCGCCAGCGCCAGGGCCAGCGCTGATTTGCCGCTCGCGGTCGGCCCGGCGACCAGCAATGCCGTGCGTTCCCTTGCCCACTCACCGTTCTCTGTCCTACCAGTCTCGACCATGTCCTATATCGTCATTTTGGTAGCCAACCGGCAAGCCGGCCCCCTCACTCCCGCCATGGCCGCGCGCGCGCGCGATTTTTGCGCCGGCCAGCATCTCAACTGGCTCAGCCCGGCGCAGGCAGCGGAATTCATCGTCTCCACCCCGCCAGATACCGCCCAGCTCCAGATGGTGCTGGAACATAAGGCACTGGATGTCTTCGTCACAAAATTCCGCGGCCGGCGCAAGGCGGTGCTGGTGGCGGATATGGACAGCACCATCGTCACCGCTGAAACCCTGGACGAAATCGCCGCTTTTGCCGGGTTGAAGGAGCAGATCGCCGCCATCACCGCGCGTTCCATGAACGGCGAGATCGATTTCGCCACCGCATTGCGCGAGCGGGTCGCCATGCTCAAGGGGCTGGATATTTCCGCCCTGGAGCGCACCTGGAGCGCCATCGAGTTCTGCCCCGGCGCGCGCACCCTCATCGCCACCATGCGCGGCTTTGGTGCCACCACGGCGCTGGTCTCGGGCGGTTTCACCTATTTCACCGCCCGCGTCGCCGCCGAGCTGGGGTTTGACATTCACCGGGCCAACACCCTGCTGGACAACGGCTCAACCCTCACCGGCGAGGTCGCCGAGCCGATTCTCGACCGTAACGCCAAGCTCGCCACGTTGACCGAGCTGGCGGAAAAACGCGGGGTGAAGCTCGCCGCCACCCTGGCGGTGGGCGATGGCGCGAATGATCTCGCCATGCTTCAGGCCGCGGGGCTGGGTGTCGCCTATCACGCCAAGCCAGTCGTCGCCGCCCAGGTGAGCAACCGGATTGAACATACCTGCCTTACCTCCCTATTGTTTGCCCAAGGCTATCCGGCATCGGCATTCAAAGGAGACACAGAATCATGAAAACACGCGCAGCCGTGGCACGGGCGGCGGGCCAGCCGCTCTCACTCGAAATCATCGACATTGAAGGTCCGAAGTTCGGCGAGGTGATGGTGGAGGTCAAAGCCACCGGCATCTGCCACACGGATGACTACACCCTCTCCGGCGCCGACCCTGAAGGCATTTTCCCCGCTGTCCTGGGGCATGAAGGCGCGGGCATCGTGGTCGAGGTTGGCCCTGGCGTCACCTCGCTCAAAAAAGGTGATCACGTCATCCCGCTCTACACGCCCGAGTGCCGTAACTGTAAATCCTGCCTCTCGCGCAAAACCAATCTCTGCACCGCCATCCGCGCCACGCAAGGGCAGGGCGTCATGCCCGACGGCACTTCGCGCTTCTCCTGCGACGGCGCACCGGTGATGCATTACATGGGCTGCTCCACCTTCGCCAATTTCACCGTCTTGCCCGAGATCGCGCTGGCGAAAGTGCGCGAAGACGCGCCGTTTGATAAAATCTGCTACATCGGCTGCGGCGTCACCACCGGCATCGGCGCGGTGTTCAACACCGCCAAGGTGCAGCCGGGTGATAATGTGGTGATCTTCGGCCTCGGCGGCATCGGCCTCAACGTCATCCAGGGCGCGCGCATCGCCGGGGCGGATAAAATCATCGGCGTGGACCTCAACAACGCCCGTAAGCCCATGGCCGAGACATTCGGCATGACGCATTTCGTGAACCCCGCTGAAATCGGGGAGGATTTGGTGCCCTATCTGGTCAACCTGACTGATGGCGGCGCGGATTATTCCTTCGAGTGCATCGGCAACACCAAGGTCATGCGCCAGGCGCTGGAATGCTGCCATCGCGGCTGGGGCACCTCCATCATCATCGGCGTTGCTGGCGCGGGGCAGGAAATCTCAACCCGCCCATTCCAGCTCGTCACGGGGCGTACCTGGAAGGGCACAGCCTTCGGCGGCGCGCGCGGGCGCACCGATGTGCCGAAAATCGTTGATTGGTACATGGACGGCAAGATCAATATCGATGATCTGATCACCCATGTGCTGCCCTTCGAGAAAATCAACGAAGGGTTTGAGCTGATGCGCCGCGGCGAGAGCATCCGCTCGGTGGTGACTTACTGAGCAACTCATGTCCAGTGCTCCACGTGGAGCACCGGATGCAAATCTTTGATAACTAACTGTTAGTAAAAACTAATTTTCTGCTTGCACCCCAATTTGTGCGGGTTTGTATCGAAAAAATAATAAATCCGTGAATTACTGCCCGTAGCGCGTCAGAATCGTGCGCAGCGGATTGGCGCCGGGGTTGGAGCCCTGACCATCCACGACGATCTGCCGGGCATCGAGCTGCTGGCCGTAATAGGCTTGCTCCGTACCGGCATCGTTGGAGAGCACCGAGCCGGAGAGCGAGATACCGCCATAGAGCCCCTGCGCTTTCGAGAAGGTGAGGATATCGGCGTTGATGGCGGTGGACATCGCGCCGCTCACCCCGGCCCCCAGCGTGGCGACAGCAAGCCCCGCATCGGCGCCGAGTTTGAACTGGCTGTTGAGTATGGCGTTCAACCCGCCGTTCGTCATGATCAGCATCATCACCTCAGCGTTCTGCACGCCGATCTGCAGGCCGAAGCTGCCGCTCCCCATGTTGTAGAAGGCGGGGTAGGACCAGCTGCCATCAGCGGTGCGCGCCACCATCACGCAGCCGCCGCCCTCGCCGCCGATGAAGAATCCCGCGCGGAAAACATCCGGGCAGACCACCACGGCCTTGGCCTTGCGCAGGAATGTCTGCGCCTGGCTGCCCTCGGCGCCGCCCATCATATCCTCAACCGCGAGGGTGGAGCTGTCGACCAGATGCTGTGGCGTGCCGGCCAGCGCCACGGCGGGTGTGCCAAGCGTGGCGGTGGCGATGGCCATGCCGAGAAGAAAGGTTTTCATGAGGCAACTCCTTGGGTTTGTTTCGGATGCCGGCGGCGCTCTTCATTTGAGGGCGTGCGCGGGGTTGCGCAAGCCGTGGTGGAGAGATGTTCATTAACCGACAAGATACGCCAGCCGTGGCGGTTATGTTCCAGCCGGGTGAGCGAGATATTGTCCACCGAGAAGCAGAGTGCCTGATGCGCGGTGAGGCCAAGCGCATAGGCGCACATCGCGCGGATGGCGCCGCCATGCGTGACGATGATGGTGTCGCGCGCCGGGCTTGCCAGCAGCCGCTCCAGCCCGGCGCCGGTGCGCGCGATCATATCGGCGAAGTTCTCGCCGCCTGGCGGGGTTTCCTGCGCGTGGACCGGCCAGAACGGATGCCGCTCGGTGGTAGAACGCGCTTCGAATTCCGAAATCGGCTGGCCCTGGAAACTGCCAAAATTCTGCTCGACGAAGGCAGGGTCGATCAGCGGCGTCTCATCGGGGTAGCCAGCGCGGATCAGCGCCGCGGCGGTATGCTGGGTGCGGGTGAGCGGCGTGCAGATCAGCCGGGCAGGGTGGGGCAGGCGGGCGGCCAGGGCCGCGTAGCGCGGCGCGTCGGCGGCCATGGTCACATCGCACACAGGCACGTCGTTGGTGCCGTAGAGCCGGGTCAGTGAGTCCGGGTGGACAAGCGCATGACGGATAAGCCAGAAACATTGAGTCAAAATCATTCCCCGATTGAGATGAGCGCACCCCGGACGCGGGCGCGGCGGAATTCAGCCCCGAAAATCAGGATGGCCAGCAGCATCCAGCCCAGGTTGAGGGCGGATGCCTGGGCCAGATCCGGCCAGTCGGCGGCATGCTGGAACAGGCCCGCGCGCATGCCCGCGAATACATGAGCGGCCGGCAGCGCCATGGCCACGGGTTGCAGCCAGCCCGGCAGCGCCGAGGCCGGATAGTACACGCAGGCGACCGGGGTGATGCCAAAAGCGATGGTCCAGGCCAGCGCCTCGGCCCCCGCGCCGTAGCGAAACAGCAGCGAGACGATACCAAGCGCGATCCACCAGCCCATGAACAGCAGATTGACAAAAAACAGCAACAGCACCGGTCCCAACAGCAAAATATTGTAATGATATAGCAAGTACGCGATGATTGTGGCAGGAAACAGGCCAGCCAGCGTGCGCAGCAGCGAAACCGAGAGCAAAGCCGCCAGCAGCTCCGCCGGCCGCAGGGGGCTCACGAAAATATGCCCCAGATTGCGCGACCAGATCTCCTCCAGAAACCCCAGCGTCACGCCAAGCTGGCCGCGCAGGGTGATCTCCCACAGCAGCACCCCCGCGATCAGCGCGCTAGCGGTCTGCGCCCCGGGGCTGGCGTGCAGATGCCCGATATAGCTGGCGGTGAAGCCCCAGATCAGCAGGTTGAGCGTCGGCCAGTAGGCGATCTCGGCAACGCGCGGCCATGAGCGGCGGTACACGGCAAGATGACGGTAGATCATCGCCCAGATGCGGCGCAGGGAGGTTTTCATGCTTCTTCCCGCCGCGCGATGTCGAGAAACACCTGTTCGAGGTCCTCGCGCCCATAGCGGGCGATTAGCGCGCCGGGCGTGCCCTGGTCGACGATTTTTCCGGCTTTGAGCATCAGCACCGTATCGCACAGGCGCTCCACCTCGGCCATGTTGTGCGAGGCGAGCAAAATGGCGGCGTTGGTCTCTTCCCGGTAGGCTTCCAGCATGCTGCGCACATAATCGCCGGTGTCGGGGTCCAGGCTGGCGGTGGGCTCGTCGAGCAGCAGCAGGTCCGGCTTGTTGATGAGCGATTTGGCCAGCGCCACGCGGGTTTTCTGCCCGGCGGAAAGCTCGCCCGCGGGGCGGGAGAGCAACGCGCCAAGGTGGAATTGCGCCGCCAGTTCCGCGATTCGGTGTTTCAGCGCCGGCACGTTGTATAAATGCCCGTACACACGCAGGTTCTCTTCCACCGAGAGCCGGGCGGGCAGCGCGATATAGGGTGAGGAGAAATTCATCCGCTCCAGCGCCTTGAAGCGGTCACGCGCGATGTCATGGCCCAGCACGGTGATCTGCCCGGAGCTTGGCACCAGCAGGCCGAGCAGCATGGAGATGGTGGTGGTCTTGCCCGCTCCGTTGCCGCCAAGCAGGCCGAGCACGCCGCCCTGGGGCAGGGTGAAGGAGATATCGTCCACCGCCAGGGTATGCGGGTAGTGCTTGACCAGGTTGACTACGGTGATGGCGTCCATGGTTTTGGATAGGCGGAGAGATTGGCGTATGTCCAGGCGATGGACCCGCTTGCCCTCTATATTCACTGGCCGTTTTGCCTGAGCAAATGCCCGTATTGCGACTTTAACTCCCATGTCCGCGAGAAAATCCCGCAAGCGCGCATGGTGGCGGCGCTGCGGCGCGAGCTGGCGCATGAGGCGGCGCGCATCGGCCCGCGGCGGCTGACCTCGATTTTTTTTGGCGGCGGCACGCCGAGCCTGCTCGACCCTGAGAATGTTGCTGCGCTGATCGGCGATGCGGCGGCGCTGTTTAGCCCGGCGGCGGATATCGAGATCACGCTGGAGGCGAACCCGACCAGCATCGAGGCCGGGCGCTTTGCCGGATATCGCGACGCGGGAGTGAACCGGGTTTCCATCGGGGTGCAGAGTTTCGAGCCCGAGGCGCTGAAATTTCTGGGCCGGGAGCATTCGGCGGGGCAGGCGGTTGACGCCATCGAGTTGGCGCGCAGAATTTTCCCCCGGCTCTCGTTTGATCTGATCTTCGCGCGGCCCGGGCAGGGCGAGGCGGCGTGGCGCCAGGAGCTGCGCTTTGCGCTGGGCCTGGCGGCGGATCATCTCTCGCTCTACCAGCTCACCATCGAGGAAGGCACCAAATTCCACACGCTTTATGCGCGTGGGGCGTTCGAGATGCCGGGTGAGGAGCTGGCGGCGGCGCTGTATGATGCCACCGCCGAGGAGGCGGCACGATTCGGGCTGCGGGCCTATGAGGTTTCCAACTACGCCAGGCCGGGCGGCGAGAGCCGGCATAATCTAAGCTATTGGCGCTATGATGATTACGCCGGGATCGGCCCTGGCGCGCATAGCAGGTTGACCCTGGGCGGGGAGCTGGTGGCCGGCGCGAAGCATCGCGGGCCGGAGGCCTGGGCGGCGCTGGTGGAGGCGGGCGGCAGCGGGACGGCGCGCGAGGAGGTGGTGAACACCCGCGATCGCGCCCGCGAGGCGCTGCTGATGGGGCTGCGCCTCGCCGAGGGCATTGGTTTTGAGCATTTTTTCGCGCGTACCGGCACCGCGCTGTTGGAGGCGGTGGAGCCCGTGATTTTGGCGGCCTGCATCGAGGAGGGGTATCTGCTTCAGACCCCCACGCATCTGGCGGCGACAGCCGAGGGCCGCAAACGGCTGGACGCATTGCTGCCAGCCCTGGCCCGATAGTATAGCCAACGCACCATTGGAGAGATTTATGCGTTACGTATCCACACGGGGCCAGGCTGAGGGTAAGGATTTTGCGGATGTGCTGCTGGCGGGGCTGGCCGATGACGGCGGGTTGTACATGCCCGCGCGCTGGCCGCAATTTTCCGCCGCTGAATTGAGGGCGTTGCGCGGCTTGCCCTATGCGGAGCTGGCGGCGCGGGTGATGGCGCCGTTTGTCGGCGATTGCATCGCCTTCGCGGATTTGCAGGTAATGTGCCGGCGCGCCTATGCCGGCTTTACCCACCCCGCGGTGGTGCCGCTGGTGCAGCTTGATACCTCAACCTTCGCGCTGGAGCTTTTTCATGGGCCGACGCTCGCTTTCAAGGACCTGGCGCTGCAACTGGCTGGGCATTTGTTCGAGCATGTGCTGGCGGCCCGTGGCGGGCGGGTTTGCATCGCCGGCGCCACCTCGGGCGATACCGGCTCGGCGGCGATTGAGGCGATGGCCGGGCGCAGCCGGGTGGATATCGTCATTTTACACCCCGAAGGGCGCACCAGCGAGGTGCAGCGCCGCCAGATGACCACGGTGGCCGCGCCGAACGTGATGAACATCGCGCTGAAGGGCAATTTCGACGATTGCCAGGATATGGTGAAGGCGATGTTCGCCGATGTGCCGTTGCGCCATGAAATCAGCCTCTCGGCGGTTAACTCCATCAATTTCGCGCGTATCGCGGCGCAGATACCCTACTACTTCGCCGCCGCTTTGGCGCTGGGCGCGCCGGAGCGCGAGGTTGCCGTTGCGGTGCCGACAGGCAATTTCGGCAATGTGCTGGCCGCCTGGGCGGCCAAGCAGATGGGCGTGCCGATCGGCAAGTTCATCGTGGCGAGCAACCGCAACGATATTCTGTGCCGCTTCCTGGCCAGTAACGATATGAGCCTGCATCCGGTGGAGGAAAGCCTTTCGCCGTCCATGGATATCGGCGTGAGTTCCAATTTCGAGCGGCTGCTCCATGAGTTTCTGGGCCGCGATGCCCCGGCCACGGCGCGGACCATGGCCGATTTCCGCGCCACCGGGAAAATGAGCGTGCCGGAGGATGTGTGGCGCGCGATCCGGCGCGATTTCGTGGGTTTCAGGCTCAGCGACGAGGATACGCTGGCGGAGGTCGCGCGCACCTGGCGTGAGGCGCAGTATCTGGCCGACCCACACACGGCCATCGGCCTGGCCGCGGCACGGGCCTGCGCGCCGGTGGGGCTGCCGGTGATCGTGGCGGCCACCGCGCATCCGGCCAAATTCCCTGACGCCATCGAAAAAGCTGTTGGTTTCCGTCCGGCCTTACCGCCGCATTTATCCAACCTATATGAGAGACAAGAGCGTTATACGGCCGCGCCGAACGATTTCGAGCAGGTCAAAGCGTTGGTGCGGAATTTTGCGAACAGGAATATTTGATGACTGAACAGGTTATGATTACCACGCTGCCCTCTGGCCTCACGGTTTTGACGGAACGGATGGAGCGCGTGGAGACGGTCTCGTTCGGTGCGTATATCGGGGCGGGGACGCGCCATGAAACCGCGGCGGAAAATGGCGTCGCGCATTTTCTGGAGCATATGGCATTCAAAGGCACGGCGAGCCGCTCGGCCATCGACATCGCCGAGGCGATCGAGAATGTGGGGGGGCACATCAACGCCTACACCTCGCGCGAGCAGACGGCCTATTATGTGAAGCTGCTCAAGGAAGACCTGGGGCTTGGCGTTGATATCATCGGCGATATTCTGTGCCATTCCAGCTTTGAGGTGGAGGAGCTGGAGCGCGAGCGGGGCGTGATTTTGCAGGAGATCGGCCAGGCGAACGACACGCCCGACGATATCGTGTTCGACCATTTCCAGTCCGCCGCCTATCCCTCGCAGCCGATGGGCCGCCCGGTGCTGGGCACGGAGGCCATCATCAAAGGCATGAAGCGCGATGCGCTGCCCGGTTTCATGGCCGCGCATTATACGCCGGAGAACATGGTCATCGCCGCCTGCGGCAATCTGGAGCACGAGCGGCTGGTGGATATGGTGGCGCGCCACTTTGCTGATCTGCCCAAGGCCGAGCGCCATGAGCCGATGGCGGCAGATTACATGGGCGGTGAATACCGCGAGCAGCGCGAGCTGGACCAGGCGCATATCGTGCTGGGGTTTGACGCGCCGGCCTACGGCGAGCCGGATTATTATCCGGCGATGCTGCTCTCCACGTTGCTGGGTGGGGGCATGTCCTCGCGGCTGTTCCAGGAAATCCGCGAGAAGCGCGGGTTGGTGTATTCCATTTACAGCTTCACCGCCCCGGCCGTAGACGGCGGGGTGTTCGGGATTTACGCGGGGACGGGTGAGTCCGAGGCGGCCGAGCTGATGCCGGTGACATTGGAGGAGCTGGCGAAGGTGCAGCTGGCGGTGAGCGAGGCGGAGTTGAACCGCGCCCGCGCGCAGCTGAAGGCTGGGTTGTTGATGAGCCTGGAGTCGACGGGCAGCCGCTGCGAGCAACTGGCGCGCCAGTGGCAGATTTTCGGCCGGGTGATCCCCGCCGCCGAGACGGTGGCGAAGATCGAGGCGGTGACGCAGGCGGATGTGCGCGCGGCGGCGGCGAAGATTTTCCGCTCCCGGCCGACGCTGGCGACCATCGGGCCGATCAGGCAGGTGCCGAAACTCTCATCCATCATTGATAGTCTGGCGGCTTGAACATGGACGAGAACCAGGAGTTGCTGGCCCAGGCGCAGGAATTTTTGCGCGCGGCGAAGGCCGCCGGGGCGGATGTCGCGGAAGTGGGTCTGAGCGCTGGCACCTCGATTTCGGTGCAGCGGCGGATGGGCAAGATCGAGGAGACCGAGCGCGCGGAATCCCGCGCGTTGGGGCTGCGGGTGTTTGTTGGCAAATGCAGCGCCTCGATTTCGGCCAGTTCGATTGATCCGGCGGCGTTTGCGCGCCTCGCTGAGCAGGCGGTGGCGATGGCCCGCGTGGTGCCCGAGGACCCTTATGCTGAAATCCCCGAGGCGCCGCCGCCGATGGACGCGGCGCTGCTGGATTTGGATGATCCGCTGGAGCCGAGGATGGAGGTGTTGATCGCCCGTGCCGCCGCCGCCGAGGATGCGGCGCTGGCGGTGGCGGGGATCACCAATTCCGAGGGGGCATCGGCCAGCTGGTCGCGCAGTTATTCATTGCGGGCCACCAGCCTGGGCTTTGCGGGCATGTATCCGCGCTCCTACCACGGGGTTTCCGTCACCGCGATCGCGGGGACGGGCACGGGGATGCAGCGCGATTATGATTCCTCATCCGCCGGGCATGGCGCTGACCTTGAGGACCCGGCGGTGCTGGGGCGCAGGGCTGCGGAGCAGGCGCTGGCGCGGCTCAATCCGGTGCGGCCGAAAACCGGCAAGTTGCCGGTATTGTTCCATCCGCGCGTGGCGGGGAGTTTTCTCGGGCATCTCGCCGGGGCGATCAACGGTGCGGCGATTGCGCGCAAAACCTCATTCCTGAAGGATGCGCTGGGGCGGGCGGTGTTCGCGCCAGGGATACGCATTATCGAGGATCCGCTGCGCGTGCGCGGGCGGCGCTCGCGCCCGTTTGACCGCGAGGGCCAGCCAGGCCAGTGGCGCGCGTTTATTGAGGATGGCGTTCTGACGAGCTGGATTCTGGACACGCGCAGCGCCAACCAGCTTGGCCTGAAAACCACGGGGAATGCTGGCGGGGTCAGCAATTTCTATATGGAGCCGGGAGTGCTGAGCCCGCGGGAGCTGATGGCTGATATTGCCGAGGGGCTGTTCGTGACCGAGCTGATCGGCATGGGCGTGAACGGCATCACCGGCGATTATTCGCGCGGCGCGGCGGGGTTTATGATTCGTAACGGCGTGCTGGTCGAGCCGGTGGCGGAATTCACCATCGCGGGCAATCTGCGCGATATGTTCGCGGCGCTGAGACCCGCCAGCGATCTGGAGTTCAAGCGCGGCACTGACGCGCCGACCCTGCGGATCGAGGGCATGACCCTGGCTGGTTCATAGCCCGGAGAGGTTGAACCCCAGGGCGGTGGCGCTGCGGTAGAGCATGTAGAGGGCGACGGCGAAGATCAGGAATGCGAAGACGGTGCTCAGCCGCCCGGCCGTGCCCGCGAGCAGCCGGGCCGTGCGCATGCCAAAGAAGCTGCCCAGGAAGCCGCCGAGGATGAAGACGATGGCCAGGGGCCAGTCAACCAGGCCGGAGAGGGCGTAGTTGGCCGCGGTTGTTAGCCCGAAGGCGGTGACGGCGACCAGAGATGTGCCGATGGCGTTAAGCACCGGCATGCCGGTGGAGATGAGCAGGCCGGGGACGATGAGAAAACCGCCGCCAATGCCGAAGAAGCCGGAGAACAGGCCGGTGGCAAGCCCCATGCCGAGGACTTGGGGTGCGTTTTTGCGCTCGCACTCGGCGGCGGCGTTGCCGGGGTTGTTGCGCCCGCGCAGCATGAGAATGCCGACCGCGATCATCAGCAGCGCGAAGAGGAAGAGCAGCTTCTGGCCGTCGAATGCCTTGCCGGCGCTGCTGCCGAATATGGCGCCAACAACCCCCGCCGCGGCGAAGGCGCCGCCGCATTGCCAGCGCACGGTGCCGGCGCGGTGGTGGTTGAACAGGCCGGTGGCGGCATTGGCGGCCACGGCCAGCGCGCTGGTGCCGATGGCGATGTGCGGGTTTTTAACGCCCACGACATACAGCATGAGCGGCACCGCCAGGATGGAGCCGCCGCCGCCAACCAGCCCGAGGGTGAAGCCAACGAGCGTGCCGGAGAACCCGCCGAGGCCGAGCTGGAGTTGTGTGAGGATCATAGCAGGTTCAATGGAAGTTTGAGGTAGCTGGCGCCGTTGTCTTCAGGCGGGGGCATTTGGCCCGCGCGGATGTTCACCTGCACCGAGGGCAGGATGAGCCTGGGCATGCCCAATGTGGCATCGCGCGCGGTGCGCATGGCGGTGAAGGCGTCTTCGCTGATGCCGTCATGGACATGGATGTTGGTGGCGCGCTGCGCCGCGACGGTGGTTTCCCAGATGAATGCATCGCGGCCTGGGGCTTTATAGTCGTGGCAGAGGAAGACCCGGGTTTCATCTGGCAGGGCGAGCAGGCGGCGGATGGAGCGGTAGAGCTGGCGGGCGTCGCCGCCGGGGAAATCAGCGCGCGCGGTGCCGTAATCGGGCATGAAGAGCGTGTCGCCGGCGAAGGCGGCGTCGCCGATGATATAGGCCATGTCAGCCGGGGTGTGGCCGGGGACGTGCAGGGCGATGACGGGGATGGCGCCCAGGGAGAACGTGGCGCCATCGTCGAACAGATGGCCGAACTGAGAGCCGTCGCGCGCGAATTCATCACCAAGATTGAAGATTTTGCCAAAGACGGTCTGTACGGCCAGGATTTCGCGCCCAATGGCGATTCTCCCGCCGCAATGCTGCTGGATGTAGGGCGCGGCCGAGAGATGGTCGGCATGGGCGTGGGTTTCCAGCAGCCAGTCCAGCGTGATGCCGGTGGTGCGCAGGTAGGCGATGACCGCGTCGGCCGAGGTTGTGGTGGTGCGCCCGGCGGCGGTGTCGAAATCCAGCACGCAGTCAATCACCGCGCCGCGTTTGGTGGCGGGGTCGTGCAGCACATGGGTGGCGGTGAAGGTGGCTTCGTCAAAAAAGGTTTGCACCTCAACGCGGGGGGCCAGGCGCGCCTGGAGGATCTGCCGCGCGGCCTGGGCCAGGTGCGGATCGGCGGGATTATTGTATGTCATGGGGCCGTCCATCGTCACGCAGTACCACATAAATGGCGGGGATAACCAGCAAGGTCAGCAGGGTGGAGGATGCCAGACCGAACAGCAGCGAGGTGGCGAGCCCCTGGAAGATCGGGTCCGAGAGGATGGTGACGGCGCTGATCATGGCCGCGACGGCGGTGAGCAGGATGGGTTTGGCGCGGATGGCGCCGGCTTCCAGCAGCACGGTACGCAGCGGACGGCCCGAGCCTTGCCGGCCGCGGATGAAATCCACCAACAGGATGGAGTTGCGTACGATGATGCCGGCCAGCGCGATGAAGCCGATCATCGAGGTGGCGGTGAAATCCGCGCCCAGCATCCAGTGGCCGAGCATGATGCCGATGAGGGTGAGCGGGATGGGGGTGAGCACCACCAGCGGCAGTTTGAAGCTGCCGAACTGCGCCACCACCAGCACATAGATGCCCAGGATGGCGACACCGAAGGCGATACCCATGTCGCGGAAGGTGACATAGGTGATCTGCCATTCGCCATCCCACAGCAGGGAAGGTTTGGCCTCATTCGTGGGTTGGCCGACGAAGCGGATATCGGGCTTGGGCAGGCTGCCCCAGTTGGCTTTTTCGATGGCTTTATCAACGGCGAACATGCCGTAGATGGGGGCTTCGAACTGGCCGGCAAGCTCGCCTGTCACCATGTCGGCGTAATGGCCGTCGCGGCGGTAGATGGCGCGTGAGCCGAGGGTGTTTTTGACGTCGACCACCTGACCCAGTTCCACGATGCCGCGCGCGCCGGGCAGCGCGTTGGCGGGAATGGGGGTGTCAGCGATCGACTGGTTCCAGGTAAGGCCGGATTTGGGCAGGCCGATGGCGATTTCCAGCGGCGGCCTGTCTGATCCGCGGTAGGAATAGCCGATGCCCTTGCCGGAAAAGAGGTCTTGCAGCGTGGCGTTCACGTCGCTTTGCTGGACATGGAAATATTCCAGCTCGTCCTGGTCGACGGTGATGTTCAGGCGCGGCGGGGGGCGGCCGTAGCTGTCGTCGACATCGACAATGAAGGGGATAGATTTGAAGATGGCCTTCACGCGCTGGGCCACTTCGAGGCGGGTTGCCTGGTTGGGGCCATAGATTTCAGCCAGCAGCGAGGCGATGACCGGCGGGCCGGGCGGGACTTCCACCACCTTGATGACGCCGCCGGGCGGCAGGGGCAGGTTGGAGTCGAGTTGGCGGCGCAGCGCGATGGCGATGGTGTGGCTCTCGCGCGTGCGTTTGTTTTTGCCGACCAGGACGATGTGTAGCTCACCCAGCTCGGGCGACTGGCGGGCGTAGTAATGGCGGACCAAGCCGTTGAAATCAAAAGGGGCGGGTGTGCCGGCGTAAACCTGCATGGAGGTCACCTCGGGCATTTTTCCAGCAATTCTGGCGGCGGCGAAGAGGGTGCGCTCGGTATCCTCCAACGTGGCGCCGGGGGGCAGGTTGAGCACCACATCCAGCTCCGATTTATTGTCAAAAGGCAGGAGCTTGACCTTGACCAGCTCAAAATAGAACAACGAGCAGGCCAGAATGGTTGCAGCGCCGACGATGAGCAGAAAGCGCAGCGCGCGTTTGCGGGTTTTGAGCACCGGCGCGGCGATGCGAAGATAGAGGCTTGCCAGCCGCCCGCCGTGATGCGCGCCATGCCCGCCGGCCGGAGCCGCGCGTGGTTTGACGAATTTGAGTGTCATCCAGGGCACCACGGTCATCGCGACGAAGAAGGAGAAGACCATGGCGGCTGAGGCGACAGCGGGGATCGGCGCCATGTAGGGGCCCATGAGGCCGCTGACGAAGAGCATCGGCAGCAGCGCCGTGATGACGGTGAGGGTGGCGAAGATGGTCGGGTTGCCGACCTCGGCCACGGCCTCGATGGCGGCTTGCAGGCGCGTGCGGTTGTCATGCATCTCCCAATGGCGGGTGATGTTCTCGATCACCACGATCGCATCGTCGACCAGGATGCCGATGGAGAAAATGAGCGCGAAGAGGCTGACGCGGTTGATGGTGTAGCCCATCATCTCGGCGGCGAAGATGGCGAGCAGGATGGTGGTGGGGATGACCACCGCGGTGACGGCGGCTTCGCGCCAGCCAAGGGTGAAGCCGATGAGCAGCACGATGGAGATGGTGGCAATCGCCAGGTGGAAGAGCAGCTCATTGGCTTTTTGCGTGGCGGTCTGGCCGTAGTCGCGGGTGACCTGCACGTTGATGTCGCTGGGGATTAACTGGCCGCGCAGGGTTTTAACCTGCGCCAGAACGGCCCGCGCCACGGTGACGGCGTTGGCGCCGCTGACCTTGGCGATGGCCAGTGTTACGGCGGGAGATTGGGTCCAGCCGGTTTTGTCGCGGTTGAGCGCCCAGACCTGCTGCTCCAGCGGTTTGGGGCCGAACACGACTTTTGCCACGTCGCGGACATAGACGGGGCGGTTGTCACGCGTGGTGACCAGCAGCAGGCCGATGTCCGGCACGCCGGAGAGTGTATGGCCGACATCCACGCCTTCCATTTTGCCGTTGTAGCGGATGGCGCCGGCGCTGAAGGTTTGGTTGGCTTCCTGCACGCGCGCCACGAGCTGTTGCAGGGTGACGCCGTAGAGCATCAGTTTTTCCGGGTCCGGCTCGATGCGGATTTGCTCCGGGTCCTCACCCGCGATGTAGGTAAGGCCGACGCTGGGGATTTTGATGAGCTCGCCCTGGAGTTTTTGCGCGAGCTGGGTCAGCCCGGCTTCATCCCAATGGCTGGCGGCATCTGGTTTAGGGGTGAGGGTGAGGGTGACGATGGCGACATCGTCAATCCCGCGGCCGACCACCAGGGGCTCGGGGATGCCGATGGGGATGCGGTCCAGATTGGCGCGGATTTTATCGTTGACGCGCAGCACCGCGTTGTCCTCGTTGGTGCCGACAACGAAACGGGCGGTGACGGTGACGTGGTTGTCGACGCTTGTGCTGTAGATATGCTCAACGCCGGGGATGGCGCGCAGGATGGTCTCCAGCGGTTTGGTGACAAGCTCCACACCGTCGCCGGCCCTCAGACCGTTGGTGTTGACCATCACATCGACCATCGGGACGTGGATCTGCGGGTCTTCCTCGCGCGGGATGGTGATGAGCGCGATCATTCCGGCCATGACGGCCGCGATGAGGAAGAGCGGTGAGAGGGGCGAGCGGATGAAGCGCTTGGTCAGCGCGCCGGAGAGGCCGAGCTTCATGGCGCGGCCGGGGCGGTGAGGACGTTGCCGGGCTGCAGGCCGGAGAGGATCTCGACACCATCAGGCATGGAGGGGGTTGGGTGCGGCGCGCCCTGCTGCACCGGCACCGCGATACTGTGGCCGTTCGGGGTTTTCAGCTCCACATAATCCAGCCCGAAGCGGGATTCGATGAAGGAGGCGGGGATGACCAGGCCGGGGCGCTGGCCGGCGGAGATCCAGACCTGGATGCGCTGGCCGACGAAATAGTCGCCAAGGCCGGGGGAGGTGGCATCGGCCTGGACATCGCCGTTCTGGATCTGCGGGTAAATCAGGGTGATTTTGCCGAATTCGGGAGTGTTGCCGGTGTCGCTGATGCGCACCAGATCGCCCACATGCATGATGCGGGAATGATATTCGGGGACTTCCAGGCGCAGGACGTAATCCTGCTCGGCGATGGTGGCGATGGTGTCGCCGGTGACCACCACGCTGCCCTGGGTGACGGGCCGGTGCAGCACGCGGCCGGAGACCGGGGCCAGCACGGCGCCGTTGGCGATTTGCGCGGCCAGGGCGTTGCGCGCGGCGATCTGTGATTTCAGGCTGCTGCTGGCGACGTTCTGCGCGGTTTGCGCCTGGTCCAGAGTGGCCCGCGCGATGGCGCCGCTGCCGATGAGCCGCTGGGCGCGGGCGAGGTCTATGCTGGCTTGCGCCAGTTGCGCGCGCAGGCCGGTGATGCTGGCGTTAAGCGATTGTAATTGCTGCGCCATCGCGGAGTCGGCGACGGTGGCGATGGTCTGTCCGGCGGTGACGGCGTCACCATCGCGCACCGAGAGGGATACGATGGTGCCGGCGAGCCGGGTGCGGGCGGGGACCACATGCGCGCTCTCCACTGTGGCGAAAACGGCCTTCTGGTCGGTGATCAGCCCGGTGGCGACGGTGAAGGTCGCGCCAGGCGGGGCGGCGATGGCCGCAACGGGGCCCGCGGCGAAGCAGGCGGCGATGCAGGCAGACAAGGCCAGGGTTGAGAGGCGCATGCGGTGTTTCCTAGTTGGGAAAAACTAGAGTCTTCAGCATAGAGCTGAAGACTCTAACACTTAGTTTTAGCAAGCCGTTTCAGGCGTTTAGCTTGGTGCTGCCGCGCCGGTTGAAACGCGGATTGCGCTAATCGCGGTCTACGGTTTTTCCCGAAGCGGGGTCTAGCGTGACGACGGGCAGGCCGGCCTGGACCCAGGCATTGAGGCCGCCGGCGAGATGCCCGGCGATTTCAACCCCCGCCTTGTGGCAGAGATCGGCGGCGGCTTGCGAGCGGCGGCCGACGCCGCAGTGCAGGACGATGGGCCTGGCCGGGTCGTGCGGGAGGGCCTTCGGGTCAAAGCTGGACAAGGGGAAGAGCACCGAGCCGTGGATGCGCGCGGTGGCAAATTCGCCCGGCTCGCGGACATCCACCAGTGTGACCGCGTGGCGAGCCAGGGCCTCATGCAGTTCGGCCGGGGTGAAGTCGCGCAAGTCAGATTTTTTTTTGTTGAAAAACATTTTGTTAGCCTTTCAGTGGGAGCGTTGGGGTGGGAATGGTGCAAAAGCCGCTGGTGGTTTGAGGGGTATCGTTACGCGGCGCGCAGTAAAGTTCAAACAATGTTTCCAGAATTTTTTTTGCAGGCGTGCTAGCAATGCCGTACCATATGGTTTGGCCGTCCCGCCGGGATGCGACCAGGGTATCACGGCGCAGCAACGCCAGATGCTGGGAGACGGTGGAGCTGCGTAAATCCAGGAAGGCCGCGAGATCACCGACGGAACGCTCACCCTCAAGGAGTTGGCAGAGGATCATCAGCCGGTGGGGATTGGCCAACGACTTTAACATCTCGCTGGCTTGTCCGGCGGCGCTATGCATGAGGCTGGCGTCTATTTTCATAGTTGCGTATATACGAAGAAACGAATATATAAGCAATGGTAAAAACACATAAGGATTCAATCCATGGCTGAAGTCGTAATTTTAGGCGCCGGATTAGGCGGGACTTTGATGGCGTATGAAATGGCTGATCAGCTGCGGCCCGATGACCGAATCACGGTGATTGGGAATAGCCCGGTGTATCAGTTCTATCCTTCCAACCCCTGGGTGGCCGTGGGCTGGCGTGAGCGCAAGGATATTGAGGTCGACCTGACGAAGGTGATGCAGAAGAAGAAAATTCGTTTTATCACCGAGGGGGCGGCGCGCGTCGTGCCGGAGGAGAATCTGGTGAGGACGGTGAGCGGCGAGGCGATAGCCTATGATTACCTGGTTATCGCCACCGGGCCGGAGCTGGCGTTCGACGAAATTCCGGGACTTGGGCCGAAGGCGCATACGCAGTCAATCTGCGAGACCGGCCATGCCGAGCAGGCCTTCGTGGCGTTCGAGGAATTCTGCAAAAATCCCGGCCCGATTGTGATCGGCGCGGCGCAGGGGGTTTCCTGCTTTGGGCCGGCCTATGAATTTGCGTTTATTGTGGATACCGAGCTGCGCAAGCGCGGTATCCGCAACAAGGTGCCGATGACTTATATCACCCCTGAGCCGTATATCGGGCATCTGGGGCTTGATGGCGTGGGCGACACCAAGGGGGTGATGGAAAGCGAGTTGCGCAACCGGCATATCAAATGGATTACCAATGCGCGGGTGAAGGAGATTAGTGCCGGGCAGATGGTGGTGGAGGAGCTGGCCGAGGATGCCAGCCTGAAGGCCACGCATACGCTGGATTTTAGCTACAGCATGCTGATGCCGCCGTTCCGCGGTGTGCCGGCGGTGTTTGGCGTGGCCGGGCTGACCAATCCGCGCGGGTTTATTTTGGCCGATGCGTATCAGCGCAATCCCACCTATCGGAATGTGTTCTCCATCGGCGTGTGCGTGGCGATTCCGCCGATCGGCAAGACTCCGGTGCCGCTCGGCGTGCCGAAAACCGGGTTCATGATTGAGTCGATGGTCACCTCGACGGCGCATAACATCGGTGCGCTGCTGCGCGGCGGAGATGCCACCATCAAGCCGTCGTGGAACGCGATCTGCCTGGCGGATTTCGGCGATGGGGGCATTGCCTTTGTGGCGCAGCCGCAGTTGCCGCCGCGCAACGCCAATTGGTCAAGCAGGGGGAAATGGGTGCATTTGGCGAAGGTGGGGTTCGAGCGGTATTTTCTGCGCAAGATACGCATCGGCAAGAGCGAACCGTTTTATGAACGTTACCTGATGAAGCAGTTGAATATTCATAAGCTTGAGAATAAATCACGCTAGCGCCTGATTGGTTTAAGTGTGATCAGGCTCTGGCTATTTTTCTGAGGGCGATGCACGCTTTCGGCTCGCTCGGCTGAGCGAAACTCAAACGATCGCGCTCTCGGACCCTGCGTCATGAATGACGCAGGGTCCTGCACGGGTTGGTAGGCCGCGCGCGCTAAATCTGACTCTAGCTTGACACGGCATTTTCAATGACATGTCACACCAGGAATTTTTTTTGAAAAGGAGAGGTCTATGGCGATCACTCTGGTTTGCCCGGCCTGCGGCGCGGTGAACCGCCTGCCGGCGGAGAAGCTGGCGGCGGCGCCGCGGTGCGGCGGGTGCCACAAACCATTGTTTGACGGGCATCCGGCGAATGTGGAGGAGGCGGGGCTGGCCCGCCACTTGAAGAACGACGGCGTGCCGGTGCTGATAGACATATGGGCGCCGTGGTGCGGGCCTTGCCGCTCCATGGCGCCGCATTACGAACAGGCGGCGGCGCAGCTGGAGCCGCGGATGCGGCTGTTGAAACTGAATGGCGACGATGCGCCGGGAACCATGACCCGCTACGGCGTGCGGGCGATTCCCACCCTGCTGCTGTTTAAGGACGGCGTGCTGGTGAAACAGAACGCCGGGGCGATGACGGCTGAACAGATCGTGCGCTGGGCACGCCAGGCCGTTGCATAACTGAAAAGGAAAACCCGATGACAATTGATAAGGCTGTATTCTCCTTCGCCGGTGCCATGGTGCTGCTAAGCTTGGCGCTGACACTCTGGGTGAGCCAGTGGTTTCTGCTGTTCACCGCCTTTATTGGGCTGAATCTGTTGCAGACAGGTTTCACCGGGGTTTGTCCGGCGGCCTTTGTGTTCAAGAAACTTGGTTTTCCGGTTGGTTGCGCGTTCAAATAAGGGATGCCCGCATGATTGAGGACTGGAAAGAGCTGATCGCCAATATGGATGTTGGCGTGAAAAACCTGCGCCAGGGCGCGCCGGATGTGATGAAGAGCTTTGCCGAAATGGCCAGGGCCGCGCAGGGAGGCAGCGCGCTGGATAGCAAAACAAAGGAGCTGATCGCGCTGGCGATTGGCGTGGCGACACGCTGCGCGCCCTGCATCGCCTACCATGCGCAAGGCGCTGTGAAGTGCGGCGCCACCCGCGAGGAGGTGGCCGAAACGATGGGCATGGCGATTTATATGGGGGCGGGGCCCTCGGTGATGTATGCCGCGCAGGCGCTGGAGGCGTTTGACCAGCTTGCGGGCAGGTAAGGCTTTTTTTGAGTTTTGCGGCCGCTGATGCGACGGATCAGCTTTGGATGGTGGCCAGGCTGGCGCGGCTGAGCTTGGCGGCGCAGGCCCGCAGCCTTGTCAGATAGGTTGCGTCGTCATGCTTTTTTTGCCCCGCGTGCGTGAAGGTCAGGGAGATTGCCGCGGAGACGGATTGATCGCTGGTCAAGAGTGGCACGGCGAGGCAGTAGAGATCTTCGGCGATTTCGCCGTCGTCGCGGGCGAATTGCTCCGCCTTCACGGTTTTAAGGGTTTCACGCAGCTGCCGCGGGTCGGTGATTGTGCGTGAAGTGAGCGCAACGAACGGGCCGCCGGCGAGATAGCGCGCGCGCTCGGCCTCGGGCAGCCAGGCCAGGAGCACCTTGCCGATGCCCGAGCAATAGGCTTCGAGCTGGGTATTCTCGACGCTGATGGATAATGCGGCGGGGACGCTCGTGGCGCTCTCCTTTACGAGATATGTCACCATGTCGTTCTCCATCACGCCCAGATGCGCTGTGGCCCCGCAGGCGCTGGCAAGCTGGCGCAACGCCGGGCGGCAGAGCCGGGCCAGTTGCCCGGCGGGGGTGATGCCGTGCAGAGCTTCGGCCAGCGGTAGGCCGATATCGTAGCGGCGGTGTTCGAGCCTGGTGATCATCCCTGTGCCTTCCAGGGTGTTGATGAGCCGGTACAATGTGGAGCGGGGTAGCGCCAAGCCTGCGGCCAGCTCCTTAAGGGGGGTTTGCCCACGGTCGCGCGCGATGAGGTTGAACAGGGCTAGGCCTTTTTCAAGCGATGCGCTATTAGAGGGAGGCGGTTTGGGGTTCTGTTCCATAGTCCCATTATATGGGACTAATTTTTTCGCGTAAATTGTCGCCGGGCCTCGTTTTCCTTAATCTCAGTGGACGGAACAAAGAAACGTCTCAGGTGAAACCAATGCATACCTATGAGGGTGATTGCTAATGTCTGGAAAAGTGAAATGCGCGATCATCGGTTCGGGCAATATCGGCACCGATCTGATGATCAAGATCATGCGGACCTCGAAAAATCTTGAAATGGGCGCGATGGTTGGCATCGACCCGAAATCGGACGGCCTCGCCCGCGCCGCGCGCCTTGGCGTGCCGGTGACGCATGAGGGCATCGAGGGTTTGTTGAAAATGGCAAATTACAAGGATATCCAGGTGGTTTTTGATGCCACCTCGGCGGGTGCGCATGTGCACAACAACGCGCTGCTGCAACGTGACGGCAAGAAGGTCATCGATCTGACCCCCGCCGCCATCGGCCCGTTCACCATCCCGGTGATCAACGGCGATGCCAACATCAACGAGCCCAACGTCAACATGGTCACCTGCGGCGGGCAGGCGACGATTCCGATGGTGTATGCGGTGAGGCGCGCGGTTGAACGGGTGGTGTATGGCGAGATCGTCGCCTCCATCTCCTCCAAATCCGCGGGCCCCGGCACGCGCGCGAATATTGACGAGTTCACCGAGACCACGTCCAAGGCGATTGAAGTGCTGGGCGGCGCTGAGCGCGGCAAGGCGATCATCATCCTCAACCCCGCCGAGCCGCCGCTGATCATGCGTGATACCGTCTTCACGCTTTCGCAGGGCGGCGACCGGGATGCGATCGAGGCGTCCATTCTGGAAATGGAACAAGCGGTGCGCAAATACGTCCCCGGCTACCGGTTGAAGCAGAAGGTGCAGTTCGAAGTGATTGGCGACAATGCGCCGGTGCGTATCCCTGGCATCGGTTATGCCACCGGGCTGAAGACCACGATCCTGCTCGAAGTGGAAGGTGCGGCGCATTATCTGCCGGCCTACGCCGGTAATCTTGATATCATGACCTCTGCCGCCCTGGTTTCCGCCGACCATTGGGCCGCGCAATATCTCGCCAAGGAGGCTGCATAAATGGCTCGCCCGAACCCGAATAAGCTTTATGTCCAGGATGTCACCCTGCGCGATGGCATGCATTCCATCCGTCACCAGTATACGCTGGAGACGGTGACCGCGGTTGCGCGCGCGCTGGATGAAGCCAAGGTTGACGCTATCGAGATTTCGCATGGCGACGGCATCACCGGCTCCACTTTCAACTACGGCTTTGGCGCGCATGACGACGCGGAGTGGATCGCCGCGGTGGCGGGTGTGTGCACGCATGCGCGTGTTACCATTTTGATGCTGCCGGGCATCGCCACGGTGCATGACCTGAAGGCCGCGTATGATGCCGGGGCGCGCTCGGTGCGTATCGCCACGCATTGCACCGAGGCGGATGTTTCGCGCCAGCATATCGAAGCGGCGCGCAAGCTTGGCATGGATACCATTGGCTTCCTGATGATGGCCCACATGGTGCCGGCGGAGAAGCTGGTCGAGCAGGGCAAATTGATGGAGTCCTACGGCGCGGAATGCGTCTATGTGACCGATTCCGCGGGCGCGATGCTGCCGGAGCAATATAGCGAAAAAGTGCGGGCGATGCGCGCGGCGCTGAAGCCGCAAACCGAGATCGGCGTGCATACCCATCATAACCTGACCCTTGGTGTTGCTAACGCGGTCGCGGGCATAAAGGCCGGTGCTGTGCGCGTGGATGCCTCGCTGGCTGGCATGGGAGCTGGCGCGGGCAATGCGCCGCTGGAGGCGCTCATCGCCGTGCTGGACCGCGAAGGCATCGAGTCCGGCTGCGATTTGTCCAAGCTGATGAATGCCGCCGATGATCTGGTGCGCCCGTTGCAGGACCGCCCAGTGCGCGTTGACCGGGAATCCCTGAGCTTGGGCTATGCCGGCGTGTATTCATCGTTCCTGCGCCATGCGGAAAACGCCTCGAAGACCTATGGTGTGGACACCAGCGAAATTCTGGCCGAGCTGGGCCGGAGAAAAATGGTCGGCGGGCAGGAGGACATGATCATCGATGTCGCGCTTGATATTCTCAAGCAACGCGCGGCCGTCTGATTCAGCGGGCTGCCACGGATAAAACGAGATGCGCGTGCATTGTCCCGCTAGGGGCTGCACACGCATCTCCGCCGGGGCGCAGTTGATGGCATCGGTGCTGGGGGAGACAGGCTCGAAGGCGAAATAATCCTGCCCCTCGGGCATGAAGAGAACGGCATGGCGCCGGCCTGCGCTTGGGCGGAAGCGGCATTTGATGTTTACCGTGAGACCGCGCCGGGCGCTTAACCGCCCGGGCTCATTCCCGCGCTCAGCACCTTGCCCATCACGGCGAGCGTCCGTTCGATATGCTCGCCCGCAACCTGGCAGGCCAGCTCCACATTGCGCGTAAGCGCGGCTTCAAACATCGCCTTGTGTTCGGCATGCACATCGCGCGGCACAACCCGGTTCACCAGCGAGATGCGGCGATATCGCTCCGACTGCTGATACAATATCCCGTGCAGATGGTGCAGCCAGCGCGAAGGGCAGGCGCTGATCAGCGCATAGTGAAATTCATTGTTGCGGTGCTCGAATTCATCCTGCTGCAACTCAGGCCCGGAACTCAGCTTTGCTTCCACCTTTGAAAGCCGGTGGAAGGCGGAAACCAGGCGGCCCTCCCATGCGTCATCACCATTCAGGATGGACTCGCGCAGCGCCTCCAGTTCAATGAACTTGCGCGTGCGGGTCAGGTCGGCGAGGTCTTCCAGCGAGACCGGCGCAACCCGGAACCCCTTCTGCTCCTCGGAGGTGACCAGTGCTTCCCCCACCAGCCGCGTCAGCGCCTCGCGCAGCGTGCTGGCGCCAAAGCCAAAGCGCTTGCGCAGCATCTCGAACCGCAGCTTTTCCCCTGGCGCCAGCCCGCCGGTGAGAATTTCATGGCAGATCGCCTCATGCGCGGCTTCCACCAGGCTGCGCGCGGCACCCTGTTTGGGCGGCGCCAACGCCGCAGCTGTCACATTGGGGGCTGCATTAGTATGCATAAGTATCCATATCCAGTCATCCTCCGAATGCTTTTCCACCCTGGCTGGAAACGCGGGGGGACTGGGCGGTCAGCCGGGTAAATCGCAATATTTGCCCTATGATAGCGGCTTTGGAATATAAATGAAAATAACAATTTTGCCGAATATATAAAAATCTCGAAATTATCGTTGACGGCCCCCGCCGCCGGGAATATCACCCTCGGCATGGCTGGAGCGGCGGCATGGCCGCGGTCTCCAGCCTCATGCTAACCGTTCTCACGCTTCAGCTTTAAGTCTGCCGCTTTCATGAATGGCTGCTGGAAAGGCTGCCGCCGCAACCAAGAAGGATTGCCGATGGCCCATACCGGCGTTTTGCCTCCCGGCTTTACTCAGCGCCGCGTGCTCGGCATGCAATCAGCGGTCGAGCACTGCATCAAGCGTATCGGCCTCAACCGGGTAACGGAGGCTACGGACGAGCGGATGTACCTGAAGGCTGCTGATGAATTCGACCGTCGCAGCAGCGGCCACGCAGCGGACATCCTGTCCCATTTTGATATTTCCATATCGGGCCGGCCCGCACCTGGGACGAAACCCAGATCGGCAAAGGCATTTTCCATTACGAGCGCGTTCTTAACGAAGCGTTCCCCTCGGTTGTAACCTGAAACGAGGCAGCGGTCCGCCATGAGCATTTCCCGTTCAACCCATACCATTACTTCCGCCGCCGCGCTGCGTGCCGTGCAGGCCGCGGTGGCTGATGCCGCATCGCGCGGGGTTGCCGTGGTGGCTTGCGTGGTGGACCCCGGCGGCGCGCTGGTCGCCTGCTTGCGCGCCGATGGAGCGTTTGCCGCCTCGGTGGATATCGCCCGCGACAAGGCATGGACCGCGGCAATTTTTGGCATCTCGACGGACGATCTTTGCAAAAGCCTCTCGCAGCGTGAAGTGGTGCGCGAAGGGCTCGCGATGCGCCCCGGCGTGGTGCTGTTCGGGGGCGGCGCGCCGCTTCGGCAAAATGGCAACATCATAGGCGGAATCGGCGTTTCCGGTGGTTCGGAGGATGACGACCGCGCCGGTGCCGCGGCCGGGCGGCGTGCGCTCGGCCTGGGTTGATTATAAAGGATAAATCTTTCATGACCTTCTCAATATCCGCTGCCCGCCGTGATGCGGCGCATTTCATTGATGGTGTCTTCACCCAGGGCAGCTCGGGCAAGACCTACGATAATTTCTACCCGGTGGATGGCTCGCGCATCGGCTCCGTCCCGGAAGGTGGCA
>NZ_JAQTZC010000091.1 GCF_028687955.1 Acidocella sp. | reverse complement strand
TCCGCAGGCTTTGGGTCATACCCGCCGCCGTTCAGCAAGCTGGATAGCGCCAGCAGCGCGACGGTGGCGGCGAATTTTGCCTCCTTGTCAACAAAATCCCGCGCCGCGCGCAGCAATGTCGACGGGTCTGCGCCGTAGACGGCAGCACACTCAATGGCGATGTCGAAAAATCCGGCATCCTTCGCGGCGGCGAACCATTTTCCTTTATCACCACGGGTTTCGATCAGATCCAGCAGCATCTGGCGGCGGTCGCGGTCGGGGTAGGCGCGGACCAGAGCGCGGTAGACGGCGAGATTCGTTGTGCCGCTCGCAGTGCGCAGGCCGTAACTTTGATACGCTTCATCCGTGCGGCCTTGTTCGATCAACAGGGCCTCACAAAACCGATCGATGGAAAGTTCGTAGTAGCCGGGGTTTGTTTTACTGCGCGCGGCTTCGGCAAAGGCGATGGCGGCTTCCCATAAACCTTGACGCACCAGGGCCTCCGCGCCGAATCGATGGTAGGGCCAGAATTTTACCCTGTGAGTGGCGAGCAATTCCTGAAGCTCATCGTAACGGCCACGTTCCAGCAGGCAGGACAAGCAGATGGAAGTGCCTGTTACATACGAAAAATTCTGATGGTCGGCCCAGGCACGACGCACCATTTCGAGCATGAGGTCTGCATATTCGTCCATCAAAACGGGATATTGCGCGATCTCGCCCCAGCGCTCTTCGAGCGGCGCCAGATAGTCGACGCCGTCGTTCTGGACCGCCTCGAATAGGCGCGCCAGCCACTTGCCTCGGGTGGCGTGATCCGCCGGTGCGGCGATAAGGATTGGGATCAGCTCGTTCAGGGTCCGAAAGACCGCTGACCCAAGGGTGCCGGACGAGCTATCGATTCCCTGCAGACTTGGCCAGATGCGCTCGGCCAGGGACACGACGCCGTCACCCGCCAGGACAGGATCGGACTTTGCCACGGATTTGATCTCGGCGGCGGCTTCCTTGAGCCGGGTGACGGCGAGGTTTGAGCCACGCCAGCCATAGGCATTGGCCCGAAATTTTGATTTGAATTCCCACTTACGAACGGTCGCCATGATTCCTGCCCTACGCCCCCATGCCGGGGAGACTACCGCGACGCCGTCCCCGGGGATACCGCGGGTCCAATACGCCCAGTCGCGATTTCCAGGGAATGATTGGCGTTCACTTTGAGCCGGACCCACAGGGATAAGAACCCCAGCTTAGTCATGCGGTTTCGGAATCAGCGGGATTCCAAAATGACTCACCTGCTCCGAGTCGGCCGCGCGTACAAATAGGGTTGGCGGCACAGTTCGGAAGGCAACAAATTGTCGGATCATCCTCCCACCAAGGGCTCCATCGGCACCGTTTCTCTCATCCGCGTCCGGCCTGAGAAAAATGAACGGCGTTTCTATGCGCTTGCGGTTGATGTCGATTTGTTCGGCTGTGCGCTACTGGCGCGGCATTGGGGACGGCTGGGTACGACCGGTCGGATGCGGTTTGATGCTCATGAAACCGTTGCCACTGCGCTTGGCGCGCTCGCCACACTGGAGCGGACCAAGCGGCGGCGCGGCTATTGGGATAGGAAAGAATGACGCCGGTCATGCGGCTTACCGAAGGGCTGTTGGGTAGTGCCCCGGTTTGAATTTCGGCTTTGGGTGGCGAGCGGATGGTGAGCTTCCGTGCCGTTGGCGAGAGAAGCAGACGGTCCCCAAATGGCGGTTGCGGACCACAAAGAGACGGTCCGCCTTTGGGCGGCCAAGCCTAAAATGCCGACACTCAAACCGAAGGCCGTGGTTCCCGGCGCGCCAAGGTATACGCACCGGCAATCATCGCAGCGAAGCCCGACGCCGCACCGACGCCGAGTGCCCAGCGCGGCCCACAATGATCCGCCACCCAACCGACGATCGGCGCCCCGACGGGCGTGCCGCCAAGTGCCACGCCGACGCGCAGCGCCATCACCCGCCCGCGCATGGCAGGCTCGGTCGAAAGCTGCATCAGGCTGTTGCTCGTGTTGATCAATATCAATGAGGCTACACCGATGATCGCGAGTGCACCCGCGAATAGCCAATAGCATGGCGCGAGCGCAGCCAGTGTGCAGCCGATCCAGAAGACCCCAGAACCCAGCAGCAACGAGCCGAATCGTGCCTTACGTCGTCCGGCGTTCAGCAGTGCCCCGGCAACCGTTCCAATCGCCATGATCGAGGACAGCATTCCGTAGCCGCGGGCGTCGGCGTGGAACACCTTGATCGTCATGGCCGAGATGAAAATCGGGAAGTTCAGGCCGAAGGTCCCGATCAGGAACAGCATGACCAGGATGGCCTTGAGGTCTGGGCGCCCCCACACATAGCGCAATCCTGCGATGAAGCTGCCCCTGGCCCGTGGCGCCCGTGCATTTGGGTGAAGTTCGGACACACGCAGCAACGAGAGCGACATCAACACCGCGACGAAGGAAGCACCATTGATCAGGAAAGCCCAGCCGGTGCCCATCGCGGCGATGACCACGCCCGTGACAGCAGGGCCGATCATCTGCGCGGCATTGAACGAAGTCGAGTTGAGGGCAACCGCGTTGGATAGATCATCATCCCCGACCAGTTCAGAGACGAAGGTCTGGCGCACGGGCGCGTCGAACGCCGCCGCGCTGCCAAAGAGGAAGGCGAAGATATAGACGTGCCACAGTTGGACGACACCCGTGACGGTGAGAAGCCCCAGCGCCAAAGCGAGGGCGCCCATCGTCGCTTGGGTGGTGATGAGGAGCCGACGCTGGTTAAAATGATCGGCAGCAAAGCCCGTCCAGGGCAGGAGCAGAAACTGCGGCCCAAACTGCAAGGCCATCACTACGCCGACTGCCGAAGCGTTGTGATGGGTAAGTTGGGTGAAGACCAGCCAGTCCTGGGCCGTACGCTGCACCCAGGTGCCGATGTTGGAAACGAACGCCCCGGCGACCCAGACCCGATAGTTGAATCCTCGCAGGGACCGGAAGACACCCGCGAACGGGAGCGTCATGAGCGCTCTGGCGCATTACCGCCGTGGGAGCGGCCAAAATGCCGCGCCGAGAAGAGGCCAATGAGCAGACCGCCCAGCCCGAGTGCCGCGACATTGCCTGTCACCCGCAGATCGAAATGTCCAACCCGCCAGACGAGCAGGTAGCCGAGAACGAGGTTGAAGAAGCCCCACAGTACATTGACGGTCGAGGAGGAGAGTCCTTCTCCGTGTGGCTGGGCGAACGGGCTCTGGAACGGCTTGCCCATCATGCCGCTGACCGCATGTGGCACCGCATTGGCGAGGAAGACACCGCCGAAAAAATACGAGATGAGATGGAGCCAGGGCATGTCAGCTGTTCCTTGTCGCGAGAAGGTCGATGATGTTCTGGGCCGTGCCGGTTTCACCCAGCCGTGGAAAGACGTTGGCGATGCTGTAGACGTGAGCCTCGGGGCGCCGATCGGTCATGGCGTCAATGGCGAGGGTGACGTTGAAACCTTGCTCATAGGCTTGGCGCGCGGTCGCCTCGACACCGGTTGCGGTGGCCACGCCTGCGATTACCACCTGAGTCACGCCCAACGCCTTCAATCGCGCTTCAAGGCCGGTGCGCGCGAACGCGCCCCAGTTCTGCTTCGTAACCACGATGTCGCCGGGTTGTTGGTTGAGTTCCGGGATGAGGTCCGTCCATCCTTCTGGACGGAGTCCCGCTGGGCGCGGCTGCTCTGTCCGGCCTGGTGCTCCGCCCGTGACGTTGACAAGCACCACTGGCAGGTCGTGCGCGCGGAAGGCGTCGGCCAGCGCACGAGCCCGCTCTATGATCCCGCCAATGGGGTGGATGGCGGGCAGGTTGATGATGCCCTTCTGGAGGTCAACGATGATCAGGGCCGTGTTCGGGTCGAGCGTGGTCAGCGCCATGAGAACATCCTCTTGAAAATTATGATGCGGGCCGCCGTCAGTCGTCGATCAGCCGCTTGAGCAATTCAACGGACGCCACAAGTTCGCTTTGTTCCTGCGAGGATAGCCGCGCCTGAATGGTGCGGGTCAACCAATCCTGTTTTGCCGCCCGCTTTTCCTGAGCCCACTTGCGGCAGGCGTCTGTGAGTGAAAGGAGGGTCTGGCGGCCGTCATTGGGGTCCGGCGCGCCGCTCACCAACCCCGCGCCCTCAAGTGCTGTAATGACTGGCCCCATTGATTGCGGGCGCATCCCCTCCGCTCGCGCCAGGCCTGCGGCTGTCGCCGGGCCATCTTTTTCAAGACGCAGCAGCACCGAGACCTGGGAGGGCGTCAGGTCTTCCCCTTGCCCCTGCGCTCGGAGCCGGCGTTTCAGCTTGCCGAGCAGGGCACGAAGATCCTGCGCCAAGGCGGAGGCGCGGGGGAATTGGGGGTCCGTTGGGGTGGCGCTCATGCCAACGGGTTGCCATATAATAAGATAAACTGTCAAGATAATCTGATCAGATAGACTGCTTAATAATTCAACTTCCAGCCAACCAAATGCTTCAGGTCGAATGACGCGATGTCAACTTTCAAGATGTAGTTGTGGCATCCCTAAGGGGTATGTTGGCGCGCATGCCGCACGCACACTTCTTTCATTTCTGCAATCGTGGGCTCTTTAAAACCGAGGTCGCATGTCACCGATGCAGACAAACGCTGCGAACGCCCACCATCAAACAAACCGCTTGGCACCGGCGACGCAGAGGACGACACCCGCGGTGACACCAAGCATGGCTGGAGGCACCGTCTCATGCAGCAGCAGGGCAGAGGCGCCGAGGCCCAAAATTGGCTGCAGGAGCTGCAATTGGCCCACTGCCGCGATGCCGCCAAGGGCCAGCCCCCGGTACCAGAACACAAAGCCCAGCAGCATGCTGAAAGCCGAAACATAGACTAAGCCCGCCCAGGCGGAGCCTGTAACGCCGCTGAAGGTGGTGGGGCAGGTGATGAGGCTGGCCGTCAGCATGGTCGGCAGTGTCAGCACCAGCGCCCAGGAGATCACCTGCCAGCCCCCCAACCGCCGCGACAGTTTTGCTCCTTCCGCATAGCCCAGGCCGCAAACGATGATCGCGGCGAGCATCAGCACGACACCGATGCCAGGCAATGCCGCGCCATGGCGGAGCGCCACGAAGACGACGCAGGCGCTGCCCAGGCCGGCGCACAGCCAAAAGGCAGCATGCGGACGCTCACCGCCGCGCAGCACGCCGAACAAGGCGGTGGAAAGCGGTAGCAGCCCCAGGAAAATCTGCGACTGCGCGGCGTCGATATGCCGCAGGGCCAACGCCGAGAGCAGCGGAAAGCCCAGCACGACACCCAGCGCGACCACCGCCAGAGACAGAAAATCACCCCGTGCCGGCCGTGGTTGGCGGAATGCCAGCAACAGGCCCAAGGCCAGCAGCCCCGCCAGTGAGGCGCGCGCCACGGTGAGGAAAATGGGGTCGAACCCGGCCAGGGCTGCACGTGTAGCCGGCATCGAACCGCTGAAGACCAACACCCCCAGCGCGCCACTCACCCAACCTGTTGCCGTTTTATCCATATCACACTCCTTGAGAGGAGGTAGTCTATGCGGCGCGGGGCATGGCATCTCCAGGGACAATCAAGTACAGTTCCTCCAAACTGTACTTGTACTGATGGAAGGACAGATGGATCAGGCTGAAGGTACACTGGTAGCGCTCGTGATGGCAGAGATCCGCCAGCGGATTGCGGCGCGAGTGCTGGTTGCGGGCGCGCGGCTGCCCTCTATCCGCGTCTTGGCCGAGGCGCGTAAAATCTCCAAAACCACGGTCGTTGAGGCTTATGACCGGCTGGCGGCGGAGGGAGTGATCGAGCCCCGCCGTAGCTCGGGCTTTTATGTTGCGGGGCATTTGCCGCCGCTCAGTATGGCCGATACCGGGCCGCGGCTGGACCGCGAGGTGGACCCGCTCTGGGTCTCCCGCCAGTCGCTGGAAACCGCTGACGATGCGCTGAAACCCGGCTGCGGCTGGCTGCCGCCCAGCTGGATGCCGGAAACCAGCCTGCGGCGCGCTCTGCGCGGTCTGGCGCGGGCCGAGGCGGTGGCGCTGACCGATTATGGCAGTCCGCTGGGGCTGGCGCCGTTGCGGGAGCTTCTGGCCCGGCGGCTAGCAGGGTTTGGCGTACCGGCCACACCGGGGCAGATTCTGCTCACTGATTCCGGCACCCATGCGGTCGACCTGCTCTGCCGCTTCCTGCTGGAACCGGGGGACACCGTGCTGGTGGACGACCCGTGCTATTTCAATTTTCGCGCGTTGTTGCGGGCGCACCGGGCCAAGGTGGTCAGTGTGCCGTACACGCATACCGGGCCGGATGTCTCAGCTTTCGCGCAGTTGTTGGCCATTGAAAAGCCGCGCCTCTACATCACCAATGCCGCCGTGCATAACCCTACCGGCGCCTCGCTCTCTGCGCTCGTCGCGCATCGCGTGCTTAGAGTCTGACTCTGAATGGTAGCTTTTCTAACTTTTTCGTGTGATTTTTCTTGTAAGCAGGCGGATATGGGCGAGCAGGACCCATGCGGTAGCACTGGCGATTGTTGCCTCGAAATCCTTGGCG